>NZ_CP043568.1:4379393-4692207 GCF_014076415.1 Comamonas testosteroni | reverse complement strand
GACGATCTGGCCGCCATGCGGGAGTTGCCGGCGATACGCAGAGTCATGCCCGTCATCGGAGACCCTGTCACGGTGCGCTATGGCAAGGCCGACAAGCAGGTCTATGTGTTTGCAGCCAGCCAGGAGATGCCGCTGGTTCACCACTGGAGGGTGGCCCAGGGGCGTTACTTCACGGATGTGGAGGACCGCGATCTGGCTCCGCTGGTGGTGATAGGCCACAAGGCGCACCAGCATTTTTTCCCGGAGGTGGCCAATCCCCTGGGGCTGCAGCTGATCATCGGGAACTCGGCGTTCGAAGTCATCGGCGTCATGAGCGAGCGTGGGGCTGACTCCGGCGCCCAGGACTATGACGACATGGTCTTCATTCCCTATCAGTCGGGGCGCGCGAGAGTCTATCAAGCGCAGACACAGCCCGATTACGTGGTTGTGGAGGCCAGCTCCTCGGAGCTGGTCCATGAAGCCGAGGGATCGATCCGCAGCCTTCTGCTGGCGCGGCACGGGGGTCGGGAAGACTTTGGCATCGGCAATGCAGCAGCTCGTATTCAGGCCGAAGCAGCAACTCGCCAGAGCATGGCCGTGATGCTGGGGCTGATTGCAGCAGTTTCGCTGGTGGTCGGCGGTATCGGAGTCATGAACGTGATGCTGATGACGGTGCGCGAGCGGACCAGGGAGATAGGCATTCGCATGGCGGTTGGGGCTCGCCAGCGTGACATCCTGCGCCAATTCCTGACGGAAGCCAGCATGGTGACCATTGTGGGTGGAGGCGTTGGTCTGCTTGTGGGGCTGGGCATCGGGATGACGCTTCTTGTCTCGGGCGTACCTGTGATTTTTTCGGTGAAAGCCATGTTGGGGGCATTTGCCTGTGCGGTGTTCACCGGCCTGGTTTTTGGCTTCATGCCTGCCCGGACGGCGGCGCGTCTGGAGCCCGTGCGAGCATTGGCGGGAGAGTAGGCATGTACAAATGGAACGTAGTGCTGGCGGCTCTTGCTCTGGCTGGATGCGCGACAACGCAATCCAGTGACGAGACCTGGGGAGTGTCTCTCGATATTCCTCATGCCTGGACGCAGGAGCAGGGGGCGGAAAACGAACAAGTCAGCGCCGGGTGGTGGCACGGCTTTGGCAGCCCGGAGCTCAGCGCACTGGTTGAGCAAGCCCGTACTCAAAGTCTGGATGTGGCGGCTGCCGTCGCGAGAGTGCAGCAGGCGGATGCCCGGGCATCTTATGCTCGTGCGGTCCTGGTGCCGGATTTGAATGCAGATTTCGGAGCCACAAGGTCTGCAGCGATGGACAGTCATACGGAAAGAGACGCCAGCACTTGGCGAGTGGGCCTGTCGAGTAGCTACGAGCTGGACTTCTGGGGGCGTCAGCGTGCTTTGCGAGATGCCGCAGAGTCCAACAGGCAGGCCAGCGTGTTTGACCGTGAGACCGTGAGACTGACGGTCACTGCCTCAGTCGCCCAGGCATGGCTTCAGTGTGTGGGCTTGCGCGAGCGCGCCTCGATTGCCCAGCTCAACCTGGAGATTTCCGAGCGGCTCTTGAAGCTGGTCGAGTCCAGAGCCCGTTATGGGGCAGCGACCTCCGTGGAGCTGGCTCAGCAGCGTGGTCAGGTTGCTGCTCAGCAGCGTGTTGTGGCTTTGCTCCGAAAACAGATTGCAGATGCACACGCGGTGCTGGCACTGCTGTCGGGGCAATGGACTACGGATCTTGTGAGCGAGACCAGTCTTTCGAATCTGGCGATTCCAGGCGTTCGCCAGGGTACGCCTGCGGATCTGATAACACGCAGGCCGGATGTGGCGAAAGCGGAGGCTCAACTGCTCGCGGCGGATGCGAATCTTGCCGCTGCCAGAGCAGCCATGCTGCCCCGCGTGACGCTGACTGCGGGCCTGAGCTCCGAGAGCGAAAAGCTCAGCAGGCTGTTGCAGAGTCCCCTGTCGTCTCTGGCAGCGGGAATTCTGGCTCCGATCTTTGATGCAGGGCGACTTGCTTCGAACCGGGACCTGGCTGCAGCGCAAAAGCAGGAGCTTGTGATCGGCTACCGCAAGGCCATTCTGCAAGCCTTCAATGATGTTCAAACTGCATTGAATGCGGTGGACGGCGCGGAAAGACAGGCGGTGGTTCAGGCGCAGGAAGTGGCTCAGGCCCAGAGGGCTCTATCACTGGCGGAAAGCCGATACAAGGCCGGGGCGGACAATCTGCAGACCTTGCTGGATGTGCAGCGTGTGGCCTATCAGAGCCGGGATCTGGCCGTTCAGATCCGTCAGGAGCGTCTGCAGGCGAGCATCGCTCTATACCGGGCCCTGGGAGGCGGCTGGAGGCGATTGCCGGAAGGGCCCGAGAGTTGAGGGGCCTGAGCGTAATGCAACGGTTGAGGGCAGCAGGACTGCGACCGACCGTCGCCAGAATTGGCGTGCTTCAAGTCCTGCTGAGTTCTGCTCCCCACGCTCTCAGCAGAGATGAGATATATCGCCAGCTATACCTTCGGGGGACTCCTGTCAGTGTGGGAACCGTCATGCAGGTAGTAGCACAGCTAAGCAGGCTGGGTGTTGTGCATCACAACGGCAGACAGGGGCGTGAGTCTGGCTATCTGCTTCAAAGTTGAGTGGCTCAGCAACAAGACTTCCAGCTGCGGGGGGCGGCATTCGCAGTCATTCCGCGATCAAAGGGCCTTGTTGCATAAATCGGCTGAGGCATGCATGCGAGATCCCGCGACTTGGCAGCCCATGAGCAAGCCGCTGCGGGCGAAGTAACGCACGACGAACTGGACCGAGTACAACGCTGCCCTCAGATGCCGGGGCTCGCTGATGGTATGGCTTGATGCGGACCTTCAATGGCAGGCTCCATCGAGTGGCAGGAGCGGACGGCCGGCTGTGTTCAGCGAGGCGGCGATCCAGTTCTGCCTGACGCTCAGGCGCATGTTCGGTCTAGCGCTGCGACAAACGACAGGCCTTGCTGAGAGTCTCTTGCGGCTCGCCAGGCTTGATTGGGCTGTACCCGACTACACCACCTTGTGTCGGCGCCAGAAGACCTTGAGCGTGACCATCCCCGCACGTCCCAACAAGACGGGCCTGCACCTGCTGATCGATAGTACCGGCGTGAAGATGCTGGGCGAAGGGGAGTGGAAGACCAAGAAGCATGGCGCTGACTATCGGCGACAGCGGCGCAAGGTTCACCTAGGTATTGATGCACAAACGCTAGAGATCCGCACCATCGAAATCACGGACAACGCCATTGGCGATGCGCCCATGCTGCCGGAACTACTGGCCCGGATGCCACCTGACGAGCCCGTGTGCTAGGTAAGTGCTGATGGAGCCTATGACACCAAACTTGCCACGAGGCTGGCAAGCCGCAGCGATCATCCCGACTCGCCGCAATGCGAAGCCGTGGACCGATGCCAGAGCGGGAGCACAGGCCCGCAACGAGATCCTGAGAACGACGCGCAAGCTCGGGCGCACGATCTGGAAGAAATGGAGCGGTTACCAGCGCCGCAGCCTGGTGGAAGCCAAGATGGGCTGCTTCAAGCGGATGGATGAGTTGTAGAAGTTCAGACTTGATCTGACAGTGTGCCTTGCCAACAGGTGAGGTTTCCCGTTTTGATAAGGGTACGAATCTTTATCAATCCGGGCGCGCAAGCGCCCAACGGAGAAACCTCATGAATAGTTTCAACCAAACCATCATCCGGCACAAGGTCGGCCTGCTCAACCTGGCCAGCGAGCTGGGCAACATCTCCAAGGCGTGCAAAGTCATGGGCGTCTCCCGTGACACTTTCTACCGCTATCAGCATGCCCACGAAGAAGGCGGCGTCGAGGCCCTGATCCAGACTTCAAGGCGCAAGCCCAATCTCAAGAACCGGGTTGATGACGCCATCGAAGCGACCGTTATTACCTATGCCCTGGAGCAGCCAGCGCATGGACAGTTGCGTGCCAGCAATGAATTACGCCAGCGGGGCATCTTTGTGTCGCCATCCGGTGTACGCTCCATCTGGATGCGCCATCAACTGGCCAGCTTCAAACAGCGTCTGTCAAACCTGGAGGCCGAGGTCGCCAAGACTGGCGCTGTGCTCACCGAAGCCCAGGTGGCAGCCTTGGAGAAAAAGCGTGAAGATGAGCTGGCCTGCGGAGAAATCGAAACCGCCCATCCCGGTTATCTGGGTAGCCAGGACACCTTCTATGTGGGCTCGATCAAGGGAGTCGGGCGCATCTACCAGCAGACCTTTGTGGACACCTATTCCAAATGGGCCGCTGCCAAGCTCTACACCACAAAAACGCCGATCACAGGTGCTGATCTGCTCAATGACCGGGTGCTGCCGTTCCTGGCCGAGCAAGGCATGGGGCTGTTGCGAATCTTGACCGACAGGGGCACGGAGTATTGCGGCAAGGCCGAAACGCATGACTACCAACTGTACCTAGCCGTCAATGACATTGAACACACCAAGACCAAGGTGCGTCACCCGCAGACTAATGGCATCTGCGAGCGATTCCACAAGACCATCCTGCAGGAGTTCTACCAGGTGACGTTCAGGCGCAAGATCTACCGGTCCATCGACGAGCTGCAAACGGATCTGGACGACTGGATCAATTACTACAACAGCCAGCGCACGCATCAGGGCAAGATGTGCTGCGGCAGGACGCCGATGCAAACGCTGATGGATGCAAAGGAGGTGTGGGACGACAAGGTAAAAGAGCTGAATTAATCTGACAGCCGTACCGTCCGAAACGGGAGCAACTGTCAGATCAGATCGGAACTTCTACAGATGAGTGGGTGATGGCCCGAGACTTCGATCGGCAGGTCACGGAGCTACAGGTCCGTGCATCCATCCTCAACAGGTTTACCTGCCTGGGAACGCCTGAGGCTGTGCGCGTGGCATAACTGCGTCTGGGGTAAGGGGAGGCTCACCCTTATGCAGGTTTATGCAACAGCGCCGCTGCTGATACTCAACTTCAGCTTCGATGCAGTCGCAGGGCAGGCTCAAGCGACACATGCTGTCGTTATCGACACCTAAAGTTTGAACTCCCTTCAGCTTTTTGTATTGGAAGAGCCTCCATGCCAGCTAGCGATACTGTGATAAGAGACCTCTACGCACGATTAAAAGGATTTCAGGTACGTGAGTGCGAACTGGATCTTCACTTGTCCCAAGAAATATCAACAGCACTTGCGCACTTCGGCCCCAGGATCCTGGCACTTGATGGCGCAGATCCTCTGGATGGGGATTTCATCGCTTTGTACTACCAGTTAGCACTGCGTCGCATCGGGCAGTTCAAGCAAAGAATTTCAGAACGTACTTCCTATTTGAATAGCTCCAAGGCTGTGCAAGACACGTTGCGCCTAATGGGTGTGCGTACGGCATTGCAATGCGATTTGGGTGGTGCGCTCAGCCCTAATAACGCTTGCAAAAAAGAGGCGTTGGCGCACCAGATCAGTATGGCATTGCTTCATTTGATGGTTTGCAGCAACTCGCTGCAGCATAAGCTGACTGAGCTAGTTAGCGCCCTAGAGGCATGGATGAATGCCAAAGCTGTGAGTGCTGAACAGGTAGTGAGCCACAACCAACTTGATTCACACAAGCCAGCTTGGCGTATTGAAATTCTGGGTGCGACACAACCTGTCTCAAAAGCCACCTATAGTTACATTCATTGAATTACTTCCCAGCTCTTGAATGTCTGCTTCAACCTCGGCTAGCTCAGCCTCAGCATCAAAAGGCGAAAAACTGGCACAGCGCTTGTCTCAAATTCTTGCGCGCCTGCACCAAGGTGATGCGGTTGACAAGCACCAACTTGCACAAGATTTTCAAGTGGATGTGCGTACCATTGAACGCGACCTTGGCGAGCGCCTGTGCGGGATCGTTGAGCGAAGTGCCAATGGTCAGTGGCAACTGACGCACACTGCGCGAAGCAGTATCCCAGCCAAGCACCTGCATGGCTATGCACGTATGTCTGGGACGGAGTACTTGTTCCCGGATAACAGCTTGCGCTATCTGTTGGAACAACTTCATACCCCTGAACAGCAGCGCACAACGCATGTGCAGGCTATCGCACATGAAGACTTGCGTCCGCGTACCCAAGAGTTTGTGCAACTACAAACTGCCATCGAGCAAAAACATCCATGCAGTTTTAGTTACAAGGGCAAACAGCGCAACGTTCAACCGTACAAGCTCATTCACAAAAACGGTGTGTGGTACCTGGCTGCGGAAGAAGGTGCAAAGCTGAAAAATTTCAGTATTGGCTTGATCGAAAACTTACTGGTAGACCAACGCAGTTTCTTTGTACAAAAGAGCAACCACAAGGAATATATCGACGCCAAGGACGACGTTTGGTTTACTGAAGAGACCACGGAAGTCCTGTTGCGTGTGGCCCCAGAGGCAGCGTATTACTTTATTCGTCGCCCGTTGCTGCCTCAACAGCAGCAACGGCAAGATCGTGACGGTTCGTTGCTAGTTACCACGCATATCAATCACATCGACCAGCTGCTACCTGTGGTGCGGTATTGGTTGCCACATGTGCGGATTGTTCAGCCTGCGGAATGGCACGAGAACCTGTTGTCGAGCTTACGACATGCACTATTTCACTGGGAGTCTAGTGCGTCTCAGTCTTTAAAAACAAACCCATATCAAGACTGAAAACTGGTTTCAAAAACCTCAGTAAGCAGCATCATATGAAGGAGGCAGGATGAATAACGAAAATTCCAATAAAAAGAAGACCGTGGAGATTCAACACAGTAGCCAAATAGAAATGGAGCGAGTAGGAGTGAGCATGGCTGGCAGCGAGACAGTTTCTCGTTTTGGCAGTGCAAACGCTGAGTTCGTTAAAGGCTACACAGGGATGGACAACGAAACCGGCCAAAAGATGGCCAAGGGGTTGTCTGAGGTCTCTAAGCATAAGCTCAACAGCGATCCCGCTGAAGCAGCGAAGAACATCAAGCAACAAGCGGGTTTTTCTGCAGAAATCGCCTCGACCAGCCGTGACAATGCAAAGGCCATCATCGAGCGATCAGAGCAACGTACTTGGCGTAGTGACGATCTGCCGGAATATGGCCGAAATCACAATGTAGTAGATCGTGTGCAAGTGTTGAATGGCGAGATTGTTGAAGGCAGCCAGTCACAGATGAAATTTGTGGGTGATCGCAATCAACTCTTTGAGCGTATCGCTAAGGAGGATGGAAAATTTGCACGTTACCGAGGCGTAAAGCTGGAGTTGCCATCAGAGCAATTCGAGGGTGCGGGAGAGTACTGCCAGAAACAGGCTAGCGAGTTGCGTGAGCAAGCACTTAAAGTTGAAAGTGCTGGAAAGCCTCAGGTGGCTGCAGAATTAAGAGCAAAAGCCGACAACTATGAGCAGCTTGCAGAGAACGTCCGCGATAGTGGGCTCACGACTGACGAAGCGATTTTTTATCGTGAGTACCCCGAACTGGCTACAGCACTAGATATCGCACGCACCAGCCATGGCGCAGGGGTTGAAGCAGCCAAATATGGAGCAGCAGTTGGTGCATGCATTTCAACACTGCGCAACATTTTTGAATGTGCTCAAGGTAAGAAGGATATAAAAGATGTGATGGTGTCCGTTGCCTCCGACACAGGCAAGGCAGCTACGCTAGGTTACGCCACTGGATTTGCTGGATCAGCCATTAAGGGAACACTGCAACAGTCCAGCAGTGGCACATTACGAGCGCTTTCAGCCACAAACGCTCCAGCACTTGCGGTGAGCATCTGCCTTTCCTTGGGAAGCTCAGTTAAACGCTACGTGACAGGCGAAATCACGGAGGCTGACCTGCTTATAGAAGTGGGTGAAAAAGGCTCAGGAATGCTCTCAGGGGGCATGATGGCTGCCCTAGGACAAATAGCCATACCTATTCCAGTTGTAGGTGCCGCTATTGGCGGAATGATTGGCTACGCAATGTCGTCGCTTTTTTATCAGAGCGCACTAGATGCAGCGCGTGGAGCAGAGCTTTCCGCACAAATGCTCAAACGCACGCAAGCGATTGAGAAAGCGGCTCGCGATCGTCTTGCATCAGAGCAAGCACAGCTTGATGCTTTTTTGGCAAAAGAGCTGCCTGAGCTACATAGCCGTACGCAAGCACTAGGCATGTTGCTTATTTCAAATACAAACGTCAGCGCAGACGAGATGTCCGCAGCTATCAATGATTTTTCTGAGTTGCTGGGGCAGAAGTTGCAATTTCAGAATATGCAAGAGTTTGAAGATTTCATGCTGAGCTCGGACACGCTAAAGCTTTAAATTTATACCTGATTTTTTCAAAGGATAGAAATGTTTGCACAATCGCTTCCCAATACAAAAAAGCGGGAATTGTTAAAAATAATCCGTTTACTCCAAACTTTTGAGGCTCCACTGTTATGGGATGGAAAGACGGAAGAGGAAATTACGGGAAATACCGATCTCAGCGACATCTCGTTTAAAATATCCGATTCTCTAAAAGAAATGTGGGTAAATGCAGTAGGTATTTATGGAGATGATCAAGATTGGAATGAAAAAGACTCCACCGGAGTCATCGAAAAATTGCTTGATGAGATCTGTGGACTTCGTATTACACGTCAGAATGACAACGAAGAGCGACTTAAAGTCGCAACGGCTATTTTGCAAAAGATAATTAGTCATGAACTTGATAAGATTGCTCCTGGTAGGCTTTCTCCTCAAGGAGCTTGGCCATTTCCTACTTCAAACGGTGGCATCACTGAAGAAATATCATCAGAGCCAATAAATAGCTCACGCGCAGAAGAAAAAAAATCGCGAATCGTCCTTTTTGAAGCAATGCGACTCAGCGGAGTTTTGACAGACTCAAAGCGAAATTTACTGCAAGTCGCCAGCGTGGCGTATGGTATCGACGGTGAGTCCTTCAACGAATTGCTGGCTCAAGCACTAGCTCTTCATAAGGAAATTAAACGCTCCGTCAATCTAGTTCTTGAATAAACACTAAGGAGGAATCAACATGCCAGTACCTATAATTCTTGGCGCGGTCGCCGCTGGAACAGCTCTCTATGGGGCGTATAAAGGTGTCAGTGGTGCCATTGATCAAAGCAACGCGAGCGACATCAATAAAGAGGCCAGCACTACTGTCGATAAGGCCAATCGTGAGGTCGACGTTCAGCGCCAATCGACCTCCGAGACTTTGGAAGAGTATGGCAAGCGCAAGCTGCGCGCATTCGATGGTGTCATCGAGGATTTTCTGGTTACGTTCGGACGCCTTAAAAACGTTGAACTAGTTGATTCCCCAGAACTAGAGAAGCTGAAAATGGAGGACTTCTCTAACAAGACTTTAAGTGGTTTGCGCGGCGACTATCAAGCTTTGAAAGACGCTGGCCTGGGTCTAGGTGCAGGAGTTTCAGGAGGTGCTGCACTCGCATTTGGTGCATACAACGGTACCATGATGTTGGCTACTGCCAGCACTGGAACAGCAATTTCGACGCTGGGTGGTGCAGCAGCAACCAATGCCACATTAGCATGGCTTGGCGGAGGCGCGATTGCAACTGGTGGGGGCGGAATGGCTCTAGGAACGATGGTTCTGGGCGGTATTGTTGCAGGCCCAGCATTAGCAATTTTTGGTCATATCATGGGCAACAAGGGAGAAGAAGCGCTGAACACAGCGCGAAGCAACCTGGAACAAGCCAAGACGATCCAGGAGGAAGCTAAGCTCGTGGTGACCTCTCTGAAAGCCATCCAAGAAGTGGCGTTGCTGGCAGACACCACTTTCAGCAAGGTCAACCGCGAGCTCCGTCGCGCTGTGCAATCTCTTGAAGACGTGATTGACACCTATGGTGAAGACTTCAAGGCATTCGCCAAAGAATCCCGTGAAGTGGTTTTCAAAACCGTAAAGTATGCCCAGCTGATCAAGGCGATGATTGATACTCCTATTTTGGATACTGATGGAAAACTCGTGCTGTCCACACAAAAGCGAGTGAATGAAATCGCAGAAGCGATCAACGTCTGACGATTGCCGCTTCAGCAAGCGGTTGATAGTTTTATATCTTTCTCCGCTTGCTTCAACTCATACACCTCCGTGATCCAGAAATTTCCATGTACTGAGTGCGGCAGATGCTGCCAAAATGTTCAATTATCCGATGAAACTCTTTTTTTAGACCGTGGTGATGGGACATGCAGGTATTTTGAGGAGTCCACAAAGCACTGCTCTATTTACCTGGAGCGTCCAGACGTCTGTCGGATTGATGTTCAATTTAAAAAGCGCTTCGTACGAATTTACTCATGGGACGAGTATGTGTATAGAAACTTGCAAGTGTGCAAGGTTCTGGCAAGTCAATAATTGATGGTTAAGTTCTTATATGTCAATATAAATATATATCAATGGTCGAAATAAGCTTCTACAGGTATGTGCTAGTACCAACGGATCACATTAGTTGGAATAGGCATAGAAAATTTGGAAGGCTGTTTTAGCCTAGAACTTTTATTTTGCATGCTTGTAAAATTTAAATATCCATGCATATATATCAAATATATTTGATATGCAAAATATTGGCACTGTTTAAAATGATTATGTGCTTGTGTTGCACAGCGCAATCGGCCGCTCGATCATTGATCAGCTGCTTCTCTCGCTCGACGTCCTAAGCTTCCCCCCGTTTTGTACACCTGATTTGAGCAGGTAGTTTGCTCGCGCATGCGTTTTGAACGCTTGTGCGGCGTAGCCATGCCTGTCAATTTGAGGTCGTGAGCCTTGGGGGAAGTGTTGGGCAGCACAGGGCACTTCTTTCCCACTTTTCCCTTTTGGAGTTTTCTATGACTGATACAAGTCAGGCCGCCGCATGCCCGAACGATCCCTCTCCTGGTTCTCAACACAAGGCTGTTGGTAGGCCCTTGTTTGCTTTGGGGCAGGTACTGGCCACACCTGGGGCATTGGAACTTCTGGAAACCCATCAACTGACAGCACTACCGTTTGTGCTGCGCCATGTTTCGGGTGATTGGGGCGATATCTGTGCCGAAGACAGGCAAAGCAATGCTGACGCTTTGCAGTACGGCTACAGGCTGATGTCGGTGTATGTGCTTTCCAAGGCAGAACGCTTGTGGATCATTACGGAGGCTGACCGTAGTAGCACCACGCTGTTGTTGCCCGAGGAGTACTGATGCTGGGGCGGCACTTTGTGGTGCACTCGCAGCTGAGTGTGGGCCGCTCAGGTGCAATGGCCTATCAAAACAAGCTGCTGCTGCGCCAGGGCGAGAACGACATGGCTTGCGGGCACCATTGCGTGCTGATGGCTTTGATGCTGTTGGGCCAGGTGTCACGCGATGCGCTGTATGAAAGCGACCTTGATGCTCGCCTGATGGAAGTGAGCGCCATGGGCCAAGCTTTGTACTTTAGCGGCTGTAGCAGCGCTGCCATCAGAGAACAGTTTGCGCCGTTTTCTGAGCAACTGCAGTGCCGCCAGCTGCGTCGCAATGTTGAGGCCCGCACGGTGGCTGCATTGGAATCTGACCATGTGTGCCTGGTGCGCTTCACTTCCCCCAGCTACAGCCATTGGGTGCTGGCAGTGGGTGTGATGTATGCCGATGGCAAGCCACATTCCTTGCTTGTGCTTGACCCTTTGATGGACGGTGTGCCGCTCACTCCCTGGAATGCCTTGCTGGAGCATTGGGGCAGCAAGAAGCTGCGCAACACCAATGCCCGCTGGTCAGAAAAAGCCACCTTGGACAAGGTGGTGCAAGTCGGTTTGCGCAGCCGCCGTGGCACGGCCATCGCGCTGGCTTGAGTTTCAGTTTCTCGCTCTCTTTCTTCTGATTTCCCTTTGTGCACGTTGTATGCCTGGTGCTTGGCTTTTGAAGCTGCGCTCAGGTGCCGTTGCGGCGTGCCTGTTTTGAAAGTTTGACCATGCACCCTTATCACTTGAGGTGGTACCGCTACCGGCGTTTGTTGGCTGCGGTGATGATGCTGCCTGCACTGGATGCCTCCAGGCCTGTTCCGCATGAATTGAGTGGGCAGTGGCCGTGCTGCTCCAATGGCTGTGCCGAAGCTGGCCGCTATGTGCATGCTTTAAAGCCCAGCATGGAGCCGCAATCGGCCATGGTGCTGGAATTGGCCGATGCGGCTTTGCAGGCGGTTGAGCCGATCAGTCAGCGCACCGCTGCATGGCAATCCTTTGCACGGTGTGCGGTGCCGCAATTGGGTTTGGGCAGCTTGGCACGGTTGGAGGTGCTGCTGCAACAATATGGGCCTGAGGAAGATGCTGAGTTGGCCCTGTTGCTGTGGCAAGGTGAAATCGCCTCCCCGGCATTTGTCATCAAGGCTGTGCAGCGTTTGCGTAGTCTTGTCGCGTTCTTGCAAGGCCAGGGCATTACCAATGCCGCCAGTTGGCTGCAGTGGCGGGATACGGCAGATGCGCAAGCTGTCCTGCAAGGCACACAACATCTGCCGACAGGCACGATCAACGCTTTGCTGTGGCACTTGGACAGCGGGCGCTGCGATGTGCCCTGGGTGCTGATGTTTGCAAGGCGAGTGTTGGGCCAGGCCCCTGCGCATGGGCACATCATGCTGGCGGTTCAGGAAATGGCCGAGGCCATGGACCTCAGTGCCAAGACTCTGGCAAGGCGCATCGCGTGGCATGAGCGGCTGTTCCAAGCTTTGGGCGATGTGCCTGAGCTTCGGCTGGTATGGTGGCGATGTGCGAAGCGCACTTTGCAGTCTCAATTAACCAACGCCACCTTGGCCAAACTGCAGGTGCAGGGCATGACAGAACCTGTGCCGCTTTCATTGGCCATGCACCTGCGGCAAGGACAGCCCATGCTGATGATTCAGCTGCCTCGTGCGTTTGGTGCTGCACCGGCGTGGCCCAACTTGACCATGGTGCAACTGCGGCAAGAAGGCTGGAGATCAGGACTGAGGCTGCGTTTGCTGCTGCAAGGTGAAGGTGTACTACCAGCTCATATGCAACTGGACATTGCTAAACGCTGGAAAGCGGAGCAGTTACAGCCGCCAGTTTTTGAGCGCATCAGTGCCATCCAATGGGAAGTCAGTTGCTGCTGGTGTGACGGGCTATGGAAGCCCTCAAGTCTTGACCAGGTTGAGGTGATGGCTTGGGCCACGGATACAGCGCTGCAGGTGATGGAATATGTGCAGTTGTTGAAAGGCATGCTCACCGAGTTTCAGGCAAGAAAAAAGGTTCATCGAGGAATTCCGTGGAGATGAGCCCGTTCGTTTTGTAATCTGACGGCAGCGAAGCTGACATCGGAGAACAAATCAAATGCTGGACTCGAAGTTATTGCAGGCTCTTGGCGGCTGGGAGGGCTACGAGGTTGAACGTGTGCAGTGGCCCCAGGGCGATAGCCGCACCGTGTCGATCTATCTGAAGCCGCAGGCCAGCGTCATGCATTGCGAACGCTGCGGTGCGCAGTGCAGCCAAGTCCATGAGACCACGACACGGCGCGTGCGCGATCTGGCATTGTTCGAGTACAAGGTGGTGCTGCATGTGCCGCGTCGGCGTCTGTGGTGCGATAGCTGTGGTGGCCCGCGCCTGGAGAAACTCAGCTGGCTCGGTCGCTACCAGCGCGTCACAGACCGTCTGGCACAGGCGTGCAGCCAGTTGCTTCGCAGCAGCAGCATCAAGGCAGTCGCGGCCTTCTTCGATCTTGGGTGGCACACGGTCAAGTCCATCGACAAGACCTTATTGCTGGCCACTACCGCGCAGCCGCAATGGGAGCGGATCGAGTACTTGGCAATGGACGAGTTTGCGTTGCACAAGGGCCATCGCTACGCCACAGTCGTCATCGACCCCATCAGCCGGCAGGTGCTGTGGGTGGGGCAAGGGCGCTCACGCGAGACGGCCCGCCAGTTCTTCGAGCAGTTGCCCGTTGGCGTTGCCCAGCGCATTCGCGCGGTTGCTATCGACATGACTACTGCCTACGAGCTGGAGATCCAGGCCAACTGCCCCAACGCCGAGATCGTCTATGACCTGTTCCATGTCGTGGCCAAGTATGGCCGGGAGGTTATCGACCGAGTGCGTGTCGATCAGGCCAACTTGCTGCGCCAACAGCCCTTGGCGCGCAAGGTGCTCAAGTCCAGCCGCTGGTTGCTACTGCGCAATCGCAACAAGCTGCAGGCTCAACAAGCAGTGCAGCTCAAGGAGCTGCTGGCGGCCAATGAGCCATTAATGGCGGTATACGTCTTGCGCGATGAGCTAAAACAGCTGTGGTTTTACCGTCGTCCGGCTTGGGCGCATCGCGCCTGGCAGCACTGGTGTGAGCAAGCGCGCCAAAGCGGTATTACAGCACTGAGCACCTTTGCTCAGCGCTTGCAAAGCTACCTGCACGGGATCATCGCCCGATGCCGGCATCCGTTGAACACAAGTGTTGTCGAGGGCATCAACAACACCATCAAGGTCATCAAGCGCCGGGCCTATGGCTACCGCGATCAGGACTATTTCTTTCTGAAGATTCGCGCAGCCTTCCCCGGTAATGCGCGATGAACCAGAAAAAAGCCCTGAGCGGTTGGTGCTCAGGGCTTTGTGTGCAGAGTAGTTAAGGAGTTTTTGCCTATATTTTGTGCAAGTAACTTCGTATAACCAAGCGTATAACGGTATGTTGTTTCTTTAAAATATCGTTACAAATCAATAACTTACTCTAGATCTTGGCGGAGGCTGTACCTAAAGGACAGCCTATCATGGGTCTCAAGAGCGGTAATCGGGCTTCGTCTTCTTGTAGACAAGACGTTTTACAACGGAGTCAGATACCCCAAATCGCTGACCTACACCCTTCAAGGTATATAGGCCGGTTGCATAGGCATCAACAATTGCAATTGCTGTTGCAGGATCGACAGAAAGAGCACGACCACAGTGCACTCCCCGAGCCATGGCTTCTTTCTGCCCCGCCATACATCGCTCACGAATTAACGACCGCTCAAACTCAGCCATAGCGCCCAAAATTTGCAGCATCAGCCGCCCAGTAGGCGTAGTTGTATCAATAGGCTCAGTAAGAGAGCGAATCGCAGCCCCGGCCCGTTCAACGCGGTCAAGGATCTTCAGCAAGTCAGATAAAGATCTGGCAACACGATCCAGCTTATAAAAAACAAACTGATCACCAGATTTCAATGAAGCAAGACATTGCCTCAAAACAGGTCGATCAAACTTAGCTCCACTGGCTTTTTCTTCAAAAATCTTCTGCACTCCAGCTGCTTTCAAAGCAGCAATTTGCACAGAAGTATCTTGCTCTTGAGTACTGACGCGAGCATATCCAATCAACACAAATAATTCCCTTTAACGAAAAGCAGAAGTTTTGCAAATACTCTAAAAAGCAAAGCATTGATTAGATACGAAGCTATCATTTTAATAGCTTTAATGGGATTTCTCAGATAAATCAAAATACCTTGAAGGGCGAATTCTTGCTTCGCAAGAACCGGGCTCTGGCCTACGGTTGAGCCTGGGTCTCAATAGACGAGCTACTAACGATCCCTTTCGCGGGCTCAGCGAAGATAGCGGTAAGTAATAGCGCAGATCAACAGAACGAAGATTGTCGTAAAAAACTTCCCAATGAAGCTAAGTTCATTGGTTTGAGCATTAGGCTCCGGCATCTGATGAACCTGATGCGCGCGGCTAGGCTCATGACGATTCACCTCTGCTAGCTCGTCCTCACGCCAATGCGTGGGATCTTTACTCCCAGAAGTTCTCTTGTTATAGCGATCACGCCAGTAATCGCGGTCCATCTGTCCCATGTTTCCCCCTTTGGCGGAATCATAGGCCAGGAGTGCTCCCGCACAACTTCCAAATACTGAGCACTCTTCGGTGCTCTATGCGCTCGCCGCGCGGCGTCCGCTGCCCGTGATACATCGCGCCCAGCACCATTCCCCAGAGTTTTCGCCTCTTCGGCCTACGCTAAATCAGGAGCGGCCTGCGGCCTTGTCTTTTCTCCGAGGGTATTCATAAAGCTTCGCTTTACAAAGCTTCCCCACTCCAAAAAGCCATCCTGATAACGCTAAAGGCACGGCGAAGAACTCAGGGGAACGGTGCAAGCAAGGGACAGTTAAACGGGCAGCAGACAGATGACGACCCGGCTCCGAATCTAGGGGCCCGGTACACCAGAAAGGCGGCGAATCATGGCAATAGCAGCAAATTTCAGAAAGTATGCAGAGGCAATGGCGCTGCAGCTGGTGCTGCCTTTTGGCAAGCCGGTCTGGAATGGTTCGCGCCCTACGACGAAGCTGGGGCGCGAGATTCGCGCTTACATCACCAAGGCGATGAAGGCGCGCGGCCTGGTGGAATATGCAGCGGAGAAAGCAATCCCTCAGTGGTGGAAAGATGCACAAACGCGATTGCGTGCCCTAACTAAATTCATGCGCGAACATCAGCTAAATCTTGACCTGGTAGAGCAGCACCAGCGAATCCCTGAAGTTGGTGAAATGTACGAAGGGAAGGTCATGACCGTAGCCAAACACCGCCGCTTGCTGATTTTGGAAATCATCAAATACGAAGAAGCATCTGGAGATCCAGAACTGATCAAAATTGCGGCATGGCGCCGCCGTGGAATCAACGCTTAAAGCATTCCCCGCTCATTCAGCCGACCAGTGCGCGCCGCTCTGGTAACTTCATGAAGGGTGACTTCATTGCCCGCTTTGACAGGCGCAGCAGGCATAGGGACGCTTTGCGGCCCCTCTTCCTGCTTTGCCTGCTGCACGGGCTTAGGTGCTTGCGCAGGAGGCGGCGGCGGGGGCAGGGTGTAAGGGTCAAATGGCCGCCTTTCCATCCAGTCTTTGCATTCCTGATTGGAAAGACCCGCGAGCGTGCCTTGCTGGGTGAAGCAGGTGCATTGCCCGCGATAGCAAGCGCCACCAACCACCACCGGCATGACGACCACCTTTCGGATCTCGTCATAGGCAGGGGCCGTTTCGGGTCGATTGCTCACCCGTGGGATGAATTCACCATAGTCATAGACCTTAGGTACATCAGCATTGCCAGCAGCTGGAGCAGAAGCCGTAGAAGCGGCTTTCTGTTCCAGTGTCGGGAGAGTATTCAAGGTCTGATCGGAGCGAAAGCCGCCGAACATGTAGACCAAAAGGCTGATGGCCAGGATTACGGCCAAACCGCACAGATAGACCAGGGGCGGAATCTTGCGTTCCACTTTGGTGTGCTCATTGGCAGAGCGGTAAATCTCAAACACCTTTTTAGGCAGAGAGTACTTGCGCTTGTTTTCACAGCGCTTCCAGGCCAGCTCTGTATTGCATTCAGGCCATTCGTACCACCATCGCCCCATCCAGCCAGTGTCACGAATGTGCACATGGCGGCCAATCAATGACCGCAAGTTGGAGTCCACCAACTTAGGCCCCTGAGTGGTAAAGAACACGTCAATACCAGCGTGCCGATGGGTTTCAAAAGCCTGGATAGCTTTGGGTACCGCAGAGCCCGAACCCCGTGGCCTGAAAGGCCCCTGGGCTTCATCAATCAGCAGCACCGCGCCATCAGGGACTTCATCAGGCCAGTTTTTAGCGTTGCATCTGGTATGAGGAATCGTGAGCGTTTCAGCCAGGAGCTTTTGCTCTGGCCTCAAGCGCTCGGCTTCATCGAAATGAACGAACAGCGGACGGTCCCGCAGCTCCCTCATGACCAGATCAAGCATGGAGGCAGTCTTGCCCGCACCGGGGTTTCCAGTAAACAGTGTCAGCACATCAGCCCCCGATGAATGCCAGACGGCGCACGAATTGCAGGGAGACCCGGGCTATGACGGCACCAGTCATGATCCCGAGGAATTCAGGGACGCCAGCGATCGCCAAGAAATTGAGCGTGACCACTGGCATGGAGTTGTAGGCAGCCTTGGCATAGTCCAAAAAATTGTTGATCGCCACGATCACTGCCGTGTATGTGACGATCCCGACGCCGAGGCTGATCAAGAAGCGGATAAGTGCAAACTTGATGATGAGGCTGATGATGGTGCTCATTCTTTCTTGGCTCCCAGGAGGATGAAGGCCGCGGAAATCCACGCAAACGCAAGCAACAGGTTTTTGACCATCGAAAGGGAGTCACAGAAAGGCTGCCAGGACAACGAGAGGACATGGCCGAATGCCTCATAAGTCATTGGAGCTGGACACACCGCAGAACCTGCATAGCCGCTTTGCACTTGAAAATCCAAGTCCGCGGCTTTGGTTTTCAGCTCTCCGGGGTCTTCCGGTTCATCCAACTTCTGACAGGCAATGATTTCAGGATGCTTTTCGCAAAGATCCTGAGTCTCTTTATCTGGCTCGCGAGGCTTATCGCCATTGCCATCAGTGCCAGGCTCTGGTGGCGGGTCGACCTTAGGTTCTGGGCTCGGGTCTGCCTTATCGACAGGTCTATTTACAGGCTGTAAATCAACCTGCCAAGGCCTATCCGTCGTAGGCGCAGGAACAACCTTTACACCGGGCTGATTGAAAGGCTGATTTGTGGGACTGGGGGCCTTAGCCGGGTCATAGTTGGGATTGGGTACTGGGTTGCCCGTAGGAACAAACATGGGCTGTACCTGGGGAAGCTCAACAGGCCAGGACGCGGGCCAAACCACATTGGGCAAGTCGTCAGGCTCAATACGAGGGTCAGCTTCGAGCTGCTTTATAAAGTCCTCTTTTGGCACCTTAACCATAGGAACGCTCTGCACACATCCAGCAGGTGTGTGAAACCAGCCCGCAGGGCAAACAGGGGAGCGCTTTACAGCCGCATAGCGAACGTATGAATAGCCCGTTTTAATATCGGTATCAGTGAATGGACAGCGGGTCTGATTTGAAGTCTTAAAGGGCTCACAGCTCCCAGACAACTCACTTCTCGTGGTCTTGCCATTCATCTGATTCTGATAAGTCACCCAAAACTGAGCCGCCGCTTCTGGCGTAGCTGCGGCTCCCGCACTCGTACGATCAACTGCGTAGTATGAATAGCCGTCAGAGACAGTACCGCTCTCAGGACGCTGCCAACCGTTAGCGACGTCATAAGCAAAGCCGGCAGCACCAATCCAAGAAGCAACTGTCGCTGCAGTACGAAGACCGGGATGAAGATAGATCGCAGCAGCAGCCACCTTTTTTGCAGCCGACTTCACGATGGGAAGCTTTGCCGGGACAGTTACCTTAGTTCCATTGACAGTCAATGCAGCATTTGCATTGATGCGTGCCAGCTCAGAGACAGCAATTTGAGCAGGCGAAACAGGAGATGAATAAGTAGCCGCAGCACCAGCACCGGGAGTCCACCCAGCTGGAGCCGACAACGTGGCATATGTGGCATGCGCAGAGCCACAAAGCAGAGAGGCCGCAAGTATCAGCGCTGCACGATGATCCATACGGCCCCCAAGATGGCAATGATTGAAATCCAGAATCCGGGCGTCATTCCGTCCTCGCATTCAAGAGGGACATGATCCCGTAGATAGCGAGCCATCCGGCAGCTATCGACCACGCGATAGCTTGACCGTCGGCCATGGTTAGGAGATTGCAGGGCATGGGTTCCTGCAGCACCTGAGAGACAACGGCAGTACCACCCCCCAGAGGCTGGAGGGAGTACTGCACGCCGTCCTCAGCCACCGCAGTGACCGTGACGACGTAGGCAGAACCGCCCTGCTGCACAACAGCACCGGATTGCTCCGATGCCATCGCTTGCAGAGCCTTGGTTTTCGTGCCGTAGCACGTACCGCCTACTTGCCACATATCCTGTCCTTACTTGGAGCGCCAGAGCAGCTTGATTGCCCAGATGGCAAACAGGCCCAGAACGATGGCGGTAGCGATACCAGCACCGGAAGTCATGGACGAAGTGACCTTCGCCAGGATCTGGGCACCAGCGTCTTCACCCTCGGCACGAGCTGCGAAAGGCAACAACAGAGCAGCAGGAGCTGCGATTTTTGCGCCGTACTTAGCAGCGATGGAACGAGTCTTTTGGAACATAGGTTTCCCTTTTTAAGGTTTCAGAACAGGTGCAGAAATTGCACCCCAAAGACCTGCACGCAGGTCTTCAGGCTTCAATTTCAGGAGTAGCGCTGGACAGCCCAGAGAACCGCGCTGATACCCAAAATCACACCCAGTCCCGTTTGAACTGAGAAATGAACCAAGTGCAGGAACCAATCGCGTTTGAATTCCGCTCTCCGTGTCTGCCTGTCAGCAGCCATCGCAGCGCGGACTTCTTCAATGCGTTCTTTTGTGACAGCCATAGAACCTCACGTGTAATCGTTGGCAGTACCAAGGCGGTCGAGGTCGACCACCTGCGGGAAGTCTTCAGGCTCGCAGTAGTCACCGACGAGCTGAGCGATGCGCTCCATGTCATCAGTGACGCCCCCACCTGCTTGCTGAAGCAGAGACACCCAAAGGGGTTCACCCCCTTCAGGGTCTGCCGTTAGGAAACGGCCAGTTGAGGCCGACTGGATGACGTAGCGCGCCATGGTCAGGAGGCCGCAGCGGCCTTGGCTTGGGGGGCAGGCTGGATAGCCAGCAGCGTGAGCTTGACGCCATCGCTGGAGGCGACCACATCAAACTCGCAGTTACAGGCAATGGGCTTGCCCGAGGACAGGTGCGGGGTCAGGTTGACCCACTTTTCAATCTCGGTGGAGTCACCAAATTTGAAGGGGCGCGTGACGACGCCGATGGTCTTGCCGTTGGACTTTGTGCCCATGTCCACCGACAGATGGAACTTGGTGGAGTCGTAGGCGGTGCCTTGGAATTCGCCCTTGCTGGATTCGATACCGAACAGCAGTGCTTGGGATTGCATTTTCATGAGAGCCGCTCCTTTAGATGGCTAGTCCGACTGACCGGACTTTGGGTTGGAAAACTTGGGCATGCAGCGACGCACAGGCGGCGCTGATTTCAGAGTTAGAGAACTTGGCAAGCCGTCCCGGCTTTTTGCGGCCGGTGACGATTTCTAGAAATTCGTCCTGGCCGAGGAATTCAAAGGCCAGCGCTACGCTTGCACCGGCGGTGTTTGTCAGCCAGCGCACGGCGCGGGTGACTTCAGCCTTGACGGTCTGGATGGCCTGTTTTGAGCGAACTTTGACGCCCTCGCCTTGGGCATATTTGCCGTGCTCGGCCAGCATCTTTTGATGCCAGTCCGAGGCACCGGCAAAGAAGTCATCAGCGCGTCGGAGCATGTCGACCGGCAAGTCGCGCAGCTTATTGCCGTAGCGCAGCTCAACACGCTCCCAGCGTGTTGCATCCAGTTCGCCAAAGAGCTGGACACCCTTTTCATAGACGTTGGTTTGCTTGCCCGCTTCTTTGCTACCGAAGTAGAAAGAGCGACCGCGCCCACCATCGACCCAAGGGCCAACGGTGTTGGGTTTTGGAGTCCGGCCAGCCACATCCATAAGCCCTGCATGCCAGTCATCGCGGATGCGCTCAAGACCGCCCCGGATGCCGTCGAAAAAGTCCAAGGCGTAGTCAATGCGGGTGATCTTGGCTCCCACATCTTCGATAAGGTTCGCCATGCGATGGCGCCAGTCACCACGCGCAAACGTGCAGGCAGAGCCGTACACATTGGCGTGGATTGTTTTGGCCTGAGCTTGCTGTCTTGGGCTTTCGCCCGAGGCCAGGAAGCCCACCCATGCACATTCCGCGTCATTGCGCGTGATCGACCAGCGGAAGCGGTAGAAGTCATGACCCTTTTTGACTTCGGGTTCAATCTTGAACTCTGGCCCCAAGACCTTGCAGACCTTGAGCGCCAGAGCATGTGCCTGGGCACTTGCCGCGAAGTCCTGATCCGGCAGATCACGCAGCAGCTCACAGATTTTTTCTCGGCGGTAGCGAGCAATGCTGTACTTGAAATCAAGATCAGCCTCAGTCACTCCATTGCGAGCATCCTCATAGGTCATAGCCTTGGGAAACAAGACCTCAACCGAGGGGACCGGCGCATTCTTCAGCTCACAGGTAAAGCGCAGCCAGTCAACATGAACAGCACCACCGGACTTTCGACGTTCTGCCTGCAAACGCAGCTTCACTTCGTTTCCATCCAGAACCAAAGACGCATTCTTGGATGGACGGCCACCAAGCGCACGACGAGCGACAAACTGCGAGTAATCAAGAACGTCGTATTTCACAGGCCCACTCCCATGCCAACGATCTCCCCGTGATTACCAACGGGGATGAAATGGGACGCGCCCTGCGCGGCGCTTGCGGCTTGCGCCGCACCCGCCACGCCGGCCGCTACAGAACGCTGACGCGCTTGCAGCACGAGGCCGAGGTTTTGACGGGTAAGGAAGTCAGAGATAGACAACCATGCGGCCTTATTGCGAGGCTCATTGGTGCCCCCAGCGCCGACACAGCCAGGAGCGGCCAGGCTATCGGCGGTGCCTTGCTTGGCGCCGGGGACGTTATCCGGGGAAGAGTTTTGAGACATGGCCGCTCCTGTAGACTTTGGAGTAACCAAATTGATTAATTATCAAAATGGCAACAGCGCGGATGTTACAGAGGAATTATCAAAATGGCAACAGTTTGTGAAATCAATGTGCTGATCGAGAAAGCAGCAAAGGCAGCTGGCAGCCAAACGAGGCTGGCCGACATAGTCGGCATCCCCAAAAGTCACATCACACAAATGAAGCAGGGAAAGCGACCAGTGAACTGGAGAGTCCGAGGAAAACTACGTGCCGTAGCGGGTGAAGACCCGGCGCATGCGTTCGTTGCCTCCATGCTTGAAGACCTGAACGACTCAGAAAACGAGGACGAAAAAAAAGCTGCAGACGGCTTGAGAGCCATGCTTGCAGCTTTTCCTAATGACTGGCGGAGGCTGTGAGATTCGAACTCACGGAAGGATCACTCCTTCGGCAGTTTTCAAGACTGCTGGTTTAAACCACTCACCCAAACCTCCGGATGGCAGGATTCTACACAAGGATTGTGCGCCGTTCGGCATTGTGCGCATCTTTGCCTTATCTATGAAAACCATAGCGTATGGCGCTTGCTGTATATCGACTGGCTCACTTTTCATCATGGCGTCTGTCATGAGCGTTTGCTGCGCGCGTTACAGGTCGCTGTGAATGAACGAAGGGTTCAAAGCTCAAGGCTCGGCATGGGGCAAAACAAAACGCCCCTGAGGGCGTTTTGTTGCAGCCTCGGGCGGGATGCCCGAGAGATTCCGCAGGATCAGCTGCGCAGTGCGATGGCCTGAGCGGCTGCCAGAGCGGTCATGTTGACCACGCGGCGCACGGTGGAGGAGGGGGTCAGCACGTGGGCGGAAGCCGAGCAGCCCATCAGGATGGGGCCGATGGTGGTGCCATGGCCGCCTGTGGTCTTGAGCACGTTGAACAGGATGTTCGCGGCGTCGAGGTTGGGGCAGATCAGCACGTTGGCTGCGCCGGTCAGCGAGGACTCCAGCAGGGAGTGGCTGCGTACGTTGGCGTCCAGTGCAGCGTCGCCGTGCATTTCGCCATCGCATTCGATGCCGGGGTTGGCGGCGGCGAACAGGTCGCGGGCAGCGCGCATCTTGCGGGCCGAGCCGCGTGTGGACGAACCGTAGTTGCTGTGCGAGAGGAAGGCCACCTTGGGGGGCAGGCCGAAGCGCGCCACTTCGTCGGCAGCCATCTTGGCGATCTCGGCCAGCTCTTCGGCGCTGGGGGCGTCGTTGATGTAGGTATCGGCCACGAACAGCGTGCCCGATTCCAGCATGACGGCGTTCACGGTTGCGAACTCGTTGGCACCCTTCTTCAGGCCCAGCACGTCTTCCAGATGGGCCAGGTGGCTGTCGAAGCGACCCACTAGGCCGCACAGCATGGCGTCGGCATCACCCAGGTGCACCATCAGGGCGGCGATCAGGGTGTTGGAGCGGCGCACTGCGGCCTTGGCGGCTTCGGGGGTGACGCCGTTGCGGCCCATCAGCTTGTGATAGGTCTCCCAGTACTGGCGGAAGCGGGGGTCGTCTTCGGGATTGCAGATTTCCACATCCTTGCCCAGCTGCATGCGCAGGCCGGCCTTGGCGATGCGGGCTTCGATGACGGCGGGGCGACCGATCAGGATGGGTTTGGCCAGGCCGTCGTCCACGGCAACCTGCACGGCGCGCAGCACGCGCTCGTCTTCACCTTCGGCATAGGCCACGCGTTGCAGATTGGCCTTGGCGGCTGCAAACACGGGGCGCATGAACATGCTGGTCTGGTAGACGAAGCGCGTCAGGCTTTCGCGGTAGGCGGCGATGTCCTCGATGGGGCGGGTGGCGACACCGGATTCGGCGGCAGCCTGTGCCACGGCGGGAGCGATGCGCAGGATCAGGCGCGTATCGAAGGGCGTGGGGATCAGGTAGTCGGGGCCGAAGGTCAGCTCCTTGCCCTGGTAGGCGGCGGCGACTTCGTCGCTGACGTCCTGCTTGGCCAGGGCGGCGATTTCACGCACGCAGGCCAGCTTCATGGCTTCGGTGATCTTGGTGGCGCCGCAGTCCAGCGCGCCACGGAAGATGTAGGGGAAGCACAGGACGTTGTTGACCTGGTTGGGATAGTCGGAGCGGCCGGTAGCCACGATGCAATCCGGGCGGATGGCCTTGGCCAGTTCGGGGCGGATTTCGGGCTCGGGGTTGGCCAGGGCCAGGATGATGGGCTTGTCGGCCATGGTCTTGACCATGTCGGCCGTCAGCACGCCGGGAGCGGAGCAGCCCAGGAACACGTCGGCGCCGTCGACCACGTCGGCCAGGGTGCGGGCTTCGGTGTTCTGCGCGTAGCGCTGCTTGGAGGCGTCCAGACCACCGGGGCGGCCTTCATAGATCACGCCCTTGGAGTCCACCATGTAGACGTTTGAGCGCTTGATGCCCAGGCCCACCATCACGTCGACGCAGGCAATGGCTGCCGCGCCGGCGCCAGAGACTGCCACCTTGACGGCACCGATGTCCTTGCCCACCAGTTCCAGGCCATTGAGCAAGGCGGCGCTGGAGATGATGGCCGTGCCGTGCTGGTCGTCATGGAACACCGGAATGTTCATGCGCTTGGACAGCTCCTGCTCGATGTAGAAGCACTCGGGAGCCTTGATGTCTTCCAGGTTGATGCCGCCCAGGGTGGGTTCCATCGAGGCAATGATGTCGATGAGCTTGTCGGGATCGCGCTCGGCCAGTTCGATGTCGAACACGTCCACGCCGGCAAACTTCTTGAACAGGCAACCCTTGCCTTCCATCACGGGCTTGGAAGCCAGTGGGCCGATATCGCCCAGGCCCAGCACCGCAGTGCCGTTGGTGATCACGCCGACCAGGTTGCCGCGCGAGGTGTATTCGGCTGCAGTGGAGGGGTCCGCCTCGATGTCCAGGCAGGGGTAGGCCACGCCTGGCGAGTAGGCCAGGGACAGGTCACGCTGGTTGGACAGGGGCTTGGTAGGAGTGACGGAAATCTTGCCTTTGACGGGGCTGCGGTGGTATTCGCGGGCCGCATCGCGCAGGGCTTGTTCGGCGGAGGACAGGTTTTGTGTCATACGAAATATTTATCAGCAAGTTGCTTCTCGGAGCTTACCGGATGGCAAGAAGCATTTTGAGTCAGGTCTGTTTTGCTTCAACTGTATCGACAACAAACCCCCTGGCGCACTGTGGGGCGGCAGGGGGCTTGGGCTGGCGGGTAAGTCAGCGTTCGCTTTGGGCTGGCGTTTAGTGAGCGTCAGCCTCACGTGCTGCGTTGATGGCAGCGCTGTTGTCTTTGGCGGCTCCGTTAAAGAAAAGATTCAATGCCACGGCGGTAATCGAGGACAGCAGGATACCGGATTCAATCAGTGGATGGATGGAATGGGGCATCCACTGACGGAAATTAGGGGCAACCAGAGGAATCATTCCCACGCCGATGGACACTGCCACGATCATGGCGTTGTTCTTGTTGTTGCGGAAATCCACGTTGGCCAGGATGCGGATGCCGGTGGAAGCCACCATGCCGAACATCACCAGGCCGGCGCCGCCCAGCACCACGGTGGGCAGGGATTCGATCAGAGCCCCCATCTTGGGCAGCACGCCCAGAACGATGAGGATCACGCCACCGGCCACGCAGACCCAGCGGCTGAGCACGCCGGTCACGGCCACCAGACCCACGTTCTGGGAGAAGCTGGTGTAGGGGAAGGTGTTGAAGATGCCGCCGATCAGGGTACCCAGACCGTCGGTGCGCAGACCGCGGGTCAGCTCGTCCTGCGTGATGTCGCGCTTGGCCATGTCGCCCAGGGCCAGGAACATGCCGGTGGACTCGATCATCACCACCACCATCACCAGGCTCATGGTCAGGATCAGGATGGGGTCGAACACGGGCATGGCGATCTGGAAGGGCAGTACCAGGGTGAACCACTCGGCCTTGGCGACCTTCTCGAAGTTCATCAGACCCATGGCCACGGAGATCACGCCGCCGATCAAGATGCCCATCAGCACCGAGATATTGGCCAGGAAGCCCTTGGCAAAGCGAGCGATCAGCAAGATGGACAGCAGCACGATGCCCGAGACCGCAGCGCCTTGCAGATCGGCGTACTTGGGGTTGGGCATGGTGGGCAGCACCGAGAAGCCCTTGGGGATGGCGGGCAGCGAGGAGCCGGGAGCGCCGGCCATGGCCTGGGCCTCGGCCAGCCACTTCAGGTGCTCGGGGTTGGGCACGGAAGGGGCAGTGGGGCCCACGGGGTTGCCGAAGATCCAGTTGATGCCCACACGCATCAGGCTGATGCCGATGACGGCGATGATGGTGCCGGTCACGACCGGGGGGAAGAAGCGCAGCATGCGGCTGATGAGCGGCGCAATGAGGATGGAGATCACCCCCGCGCCGATCACCGAGCCAAAGATCAGGCCTGCGCCGGCATTGCCGCCGGTACTCTGTGCCATGGACACCATGGGGGCCACGCTGGCAAAGGTCACACCCATCATCACGGGCAGCTTGATGCCGAACCACTGGGTCGCGCCCATGGCCTGGATCAGGGTGACCAGGCCGCAGACGAACAGGTCGGCGGAGATCAGGTGCGCGACCTGCTCAGGGGGGAGGTTCAGGGCACGGCCCACGATCAGTGGCACGGCGACGGCGCCGGCATACATGACCAGAACGTGCTGCAGACCTAAGGCGGTGAGTTTGCCAAATGGCAGAACCTCATCCACGGGATGCACTTGGGATGTCATAAAAACATGTCTCCTCACTCTATATTGGCTTCAGGTTGGCATGCGATTTGCGAATGGCATGCAATCCATACAAAAAGTGTATACAGCTCATAACGCGCAGCATCTAGCGGTAAACCCTGCTCAAAATTCAGTTTCTGGATAGGAAGTTAATAGTTATGTTTTTCACGCATAACCATCTAAGGTAATTACCGATTGCTATCAAATATGTAGCTTATGGCGCTTTGTTTTTCAGATTTTCAGAATAAAACATATTGAAACCTTTTGATATCAAGCGCTAGATGCTTTGTTTTTCATAGCAAATCTTGCGCGATATGCAATCGCAAGGGATCTGACTGCGGTTATGCGCGCGCAGGTTTCGGGTCTTGAAACATCTAGTGAAAGAAAGCGGGCTGCCAGGCGACGATCACTCGCATGCATTAGCGTTGAGGAAGGTGCAAAAAAAGGCATCAAGCCCGGAATTGGTGCACCTTCGTGCAAAAGCGTCCATGGAGACCCGACAAGAGGCGTTGCGCTGCAACAGGAGCCAAAGCGGTGCAAGAACCATGCCGAAGTGGTGCGCACGCAAAAAAGGCGACCTCGAGGTCGCCTTGGGTGTGGAATGCGCTGCGGGAATGCGTTGTAGCGGCCGCCGGGGCAGCCACCGCTTGCTTCAGTCTTGCCGCGCTTCCATTAATGCATGCCTGCCGCCATGGCAGGTGACTGGCCGGAGCTGGCCCGGTGTGGTGCCAGGCTGGCCATGAGCAGCGCCGCTGCAGCAGGCATGGCGGCAGCCCAGGCCAGCCAAGTCAGGCCCAGGCCCTGTGCAATCACCGCTCCGCCCAGCCAGGCGCCCAGGGCATTGCCCAGATTGAAGGCCGCGATATTGAGGCTGGACGCCAGATTCATGCCCGCTTCGCCAGCCGATTGCAGCACACCCATCTGCAGCGGCGCGACAGTGGCAAAGGCGGCAATGCCCAGCAGCAGCACAAAGGCAATCGCCAGGGGCGTGCTTGCAAACATCCAGCGGCCCGCGAGCAGCACCAGCATCAAGGCGGCCAGCGACACCCACAGTGCGCGCTGCACGCCAAAGCGGTCGGCCAGCTTGCCGCCCGCATGGTTGCCCAAGGCCAGCCCCGCCCCGAACAGCAGCAGGGTGAAGGCGATCATGCGGTTGTCCATTCCCGTGATCTGGGTCAGCAGAGGCTCTATATAGGTATAGAGGGTGAAGACGCCGGCAAAGCCGATCACGGTCAACAGCAGGCCGCGCCACATGGCGCCATTGCGCAGCACGGCCAGCTCCTGCGTCAGACCCTGAGGGCTGGGCATGCTGAGTGCGCGTGGCACATGGCGCAGCAGGATCAGCAGTGCGATCACGCCGATGCCGCTGACGCTGGCAAATGCCATGCGCCAGCCCCAGTGCTGGCCGATCCAGGTGCCGAAGGGAACGCCCAGCAGCGTGGCCAGGGTCAGGCCGGAAAACATCAGCGCAATGGCCGAGGCCTTCTTCTCGGGGGCCACCAGTTGCGTGGCGACGACCGCACCGACGCCGAAGAAGGTGCCGTGGGTCAGCGAGGTCAGCACGCGTGCCGCCATCAGCCAGCCATAGCTGGGTGCCAGAGCGGCGGCGGCATTGCCGGCGATGAACAGCAGCATCAGGCTCAGCAGCAGCAGCTTGCGCGGCCAGCGGCGCGAGGCCAGCGTGAGAACGGGAGCGCCCACGGCGACGCCTACGGCATAGCCCGAGATCAGCGTGCCCGCCGTGGGGATGGAGATATGAAGATCCTGGCTGACCTGGGTCAGCAGGCCCATGATGATGAATTCCGTGGTGCCGATGCCGAAGGCACCGGCGGCCAGCGCAAGCAATGCTGCAGGCATGAAAACGTCCTTGTGAAAATTCCGCGAAGGGCTGAACTGTGAACCTGCGGCAGAAGGCGCGCTAGCCCTTGATGCGGACATGCATTTGTTCCTGTGGGGAATAAATCGCATCTTTATGATGTGATTCATGAAGAAATCCATGGCTATGCCTTTGCTGCAGGAGCACAGCGCGGACCGCTTTGTGGAGCTGCAGACCTTTGTACAGGTGGCCCAGCAGGGCAGCTTCTCGGCAGCGGCGCGCCTGCGCGAGGTCTCGCCCTCGGCCGTCAGCAAGATCGTGGCCCGGCTCGAGACCCGGCTGGGCGTGCAGCTGCTGCGCCGCAGCACCCGGCGGCTGGAGCTGACGGCCGAGGGAGAGCAGTTGCTGGAGCAGGGGCGGCAGCTGCTGGCGGACTGGCTGGCGCTGGAGTCCTCGGTCACCCGGCAGGGCCAGCCCACCGGTGTGGTGCGCATCAATGCCAGCTCGTCCACGGGCAATCGCCTGCTGGTGCCACTGATCGGCCCGCTGATGCGTACCTGGCCGGGACTGCAGCTGGACCTCAGCTTTACCGATCATGTCGTGGACCTGATAGCGGCCCGTGCCGATATCGCCTTGCGCTGGGGAGAGCTGCCGTCTTCGGACATGGTGGCGCGCAAGCTGGGTCACACGCGCCAGGTGATCGTGGCCTCGCCCGACTATCTGCAGCGCTTTGGCAGGCCGCAGCATCCCGACGAGCTGGCAGGCCATGTGCGCATCGGCTGGAACTATCCGCGGGCCATACCGCACTGGCCGTTTGTGGTGGCGGGCAAGGCGGTGACGGTGAGCATGGGCGAGGTGCTGCGCGTCAACGATGGCGAAGCCATGGCCAATCTGGCCAAGGCCGGGGCGGGCCTGGCGCGGCTGTCGCTCTATCACGCCTGGGAGGATCTGCACGCGGGCAGGTTGCAGGCGCTGCTCGAAGACTTCAATCCCGGAGATCTGCAGCCCATCCATGCCGTGTATGTGGGCAAGCCCGGCCAGCTGCCGGTGAGGACGCGGGCAGTGCTGGATTTTCTGGCCAGCCATGTGGACCTGAGCCATGCCGAGCAAATGCCCGCCGGCCTGCTGCCTGGGCGCGCATAAAAAAAGAGCCTGGACGAATCCAGGCTCCTTGAAAAACCTCCATCCAGGCTGGAGAAGGCTAGGCGTTCAAAAGGCGGGCAGCGCTTATGCAGTCAGGTCCACCAGCGAGCGGGCCACCACCTTGGTGGCGCGGCGCAGATCTTCCAGCACCAGGCGCTCGTCGGAGCGCTTGGCGTGCGATTCCAGCACGGTGCGGGGGCCTGCGCCGTAGATCACGCCGGGGATGCCGCGCTCGACGTACAGGCGCACGTCGGTGTACAGAGGCGTTCCCACTGCAGGAGGTACTTCGCCAAAGATGGCTTCGCCGTGCTTCTGGATGGCGTCCACCAGGGGCTTGTTGCCGTCCAGGGGAGTCATGGCGTTGGCCAGCAGCAGGCGCTTGATGTCCACGCGCACGGCATCTTCACCGGTGTAGCCGCCCTGGGTGTTGAAGTCGGCGATGGCCTTGGCGATCACGGCACGGATGCTGGCTTCGACTTCCACGGGATTCTCTTCAGGAATCATGCGGCGGTCGATCTTGAGCATGACCTTGCCGGGCACCACATTGGTGTTGGTGCCGCCATCGATGCGGCCGATGTTCAGGTAGGGGTGCTTGATGCCGGGCACCTTGGACGTGACTTGCTTGTATTTCACGTTCTCGGCGTACAGCGCCGTGAGCAGCACCGCAGTGGCTTGCAGCGCGTCCACGCCGGTGTGGGGCACGGCGGCGTGAGCCATCTTGCCCTGCACGGTGATTTCCATCTGCAGGCAGCCGTTGTGAGCGGTAACTACTTCGTAGCTGAAGCCCGCTGCGATCATCAGGTCGGGCTTGGTCAGGCCCTTTTCCAGCAGCCAGCCGGGGCCCATGATGCCGCCGAACTCTTCGTCGTAGGTGTAGTGCAGTTCCACGGCGCCCTTGCTGGGCTTGGCCACGGCTTCCAGGGCACGCACGGCAAAGGTGAAGGAGGCGAAGTCGCTCTTGCTCACGGCAGCGGCGCGGCCATAGAGCTTGCCGTCTTCGATCTCGGCGCCGTAGGGGTCCTTGGTCCAGCCTTCGCCCGGAGGCACCACGTCGCCGTGGGCGTTCAGGGCGATGGTGCGGCCACCGTCACCCTGCGCACCGTACTGGCGGCGCACGATCAGGTTGGTGATGGATTCCATGCCGTAGGCCTTGACGTCGGCTTCGGGCACGACGTGCTTTTCGGCGTCGAAGCCAAAGCCCTTGATCAGCTCGGCAGTGCGTTCGGCGTGGGGGGCATTGTTGCCGGGAGGCGTGTCCGTGGGCACTTGCACCATGGCCTGCAGAAACTTCACTTCTTCGTCGAAGTGCTCGTCAATCCATGCATCGATGGCGGCGTAGGTGGCTTGCTTGTCTTGATTCATATTGGTCATTGCTGTTCTTGAGCCAGTTGGTGGAGGAGGTGGGTGAAGGCATCCACGGACAGTTGCATGTCGTCGGAGGTGGAGGCTTCCAGCGGGTTGTGGCTGATGCCGGCGTTCATGCCGCGCACGAACAACATGGCCTGGGGCATGATTTCGTGCAGCTTCATGGCGTCGTGACCGGCACCGCTGGGCATGCGGAACAGGGGCACGCCCAGTGCGTCGACAGCGTTTTCCCAGCGTTTCTGCCATTCGGGAGCGCTGGGTGCAGCCGCTGCCTTCATGGACAGATCGGTGGTGTAGCGCAGGCCGCGGCGTTCGGCGATCGTAGCCATCTCGGCCATGATGTCGTTGATCATGGCGTCGCGCTGCTCGTTGGTGGGGGCGCGCAGGTCCAGCGAGAACTGGCAGCGGCCGGGCACCACGTTGACCGAGCCCGAGGGCACGTTCAGCTGGCCGATGGTGGCCACGCTGTCGCCGTCCTGGCCGGCGCGCTTTTCGATGTACAGCGACAGCTCGGCCACGCCGGCTGCGGCATCGCGGCGGCGGTTCATGGGCGTGGTGCCGGCGTGGCTGGCCATGCCGATGAATTCGCACGTGTAACGGGCACTGCCGTTGATGGAGGTGACGATGCCCAGGGGAATGTCCAGCTCGTTGAGCACGGGGCCCTGCTCGATGTGCACTTCCACAAAGCCCAGATACTTGGCGGGATCACGCTCCAGCTTGGGGATGTCGTCGATGCACAGGCCGGCATGCAGCATGGCTTCGCGCAGCGTGATGCCGTCGGCGTCCTTTTGCTCCAGCCATTCCTGCTTGAAGTCGCCCACCAGGGCGCCCGAACCCAGGAAGGTGGCCTTGTAGCGCTGGCCTTCCTCTTCCGAGAAACCCACCACTTCGATGTTGAAGGGCAGACGCTTGCCTTGCTGGGCCAGTTGCTTGACGCAGGCCATGGGCACGAAGATGCCCAGGCGGCCGTCGTACTTGCCGCCGTTGCGCACGGTGTCGTAGTGGCTGCCGGTCAGCAGGGTCTTGGCGCCCTTGTCCGCAAATTCTGGGGCGGCCTTGTAGCGACCCACCACATTGCCCACGGCGTCGATCTCGACTTCGTCGAAGCCGATTTCACGCATCCAGTGGCTGATGCGCTGGGCGCAGGCGCGGTGGGCGTCGGTCAGGTAAGTCACCGTCAGCTGGCCTTTTTCGGCGTAGCCGGGGTCGCTGTTGGTGGACAGGCGTTCCTGCCAGTCCCAGACTTCGTTGCCTTCGACGGGTTCGTAGCCGAACTTGTCGTTCAGGCGGATCTCGGCGATGCGGTGGATGTTGCGCAGTGCCTCGGCCTGTTCGTATGCCGGATGGTTGAACATGCGACGCTCGAAGGTCGCAATGATCTCGGCCTTGCTCAGACCCAGACCGCGCGCGCCGCGTACGGCCAGGATGAAGGGGAAGCCGAAGCGCTTGCCGTATTCGGCGTTGAGCTTGCGGATGTGCTCCAGCTCTTCGGGCGTGCAGTTGGTCAGGCCAGCCTTCTTCTGCTCATTCGTCGATTCGGCGGTGAGCGTGTTGGTCTCCATCTGCTTGCCGGCCAGCTCCGGGTGAGCGCGGATCAGATCGAGCTGGGCCTGCTCGCTGGACTCGGCCAGCACCTTGGCCATGGCGTGCTTGATATGCGCCATGGACTTGAAGGGACGCTGCTCCAGTGCCTTGGCGGCAATCCAGGGCGAGTGCTCGTACAGGCCATCGAGCAGGTCGGTGGCGGTTGCCGCATCGGCGGCATTCAGTTGTTCCAGGGTCAAAGCCATGTCGCAATCAATCCTTGCAAGGGAAACGCTCGGCCCAGTGACGAGCCAAATCAATACGGCGGCACACCCACACGTTGTCGTGCTTCTGGATGTGGTCGAGGAAGCGCTGCAGCGCTGTAATTCGGCCGGGACGGCCCAGCAGTCGGCAGTGCATGCCGATGCTCATCATCTTGGGGGCGTTGTCGCCGCTGGCATTGCCCTCGGCGTACAGGACATCGAATGTGTCCTTCATGTACTGGAAGAACGGATCGGCATGCGAGTAGCCCTGGGGCAGGGCAAAGCGCATATCGTTGACGTCCAGCGTGTAGGGCACGATGAGCTGCTTGTGCGTCGTGCCGTCGCTCTTGGCGACCTTCATCCAGAAGGGCAGGTCGTCGCCGTAGTAATCGCTGTCGTAGCTGAAGCGGCCGGCATCGGCCACCAGGCGGTGGCTGTTGGGGCTGTCGCGGCCGGTGTACCAGCCCAGGCCGTGGTCGCCGCCCGTGCCGTACAGCTCTTCAAAGATGTCCACGCATTGCTGCATGTGGGCGCGCTCGATCTCCTCGGGCACGTTCTGGTAGTGAATCCACTTCAGGCCGTGGCAGGCCACTTCGTGACCGAGTTCGTCAAAGGCCTGGGCCAGCTCGCGATGCTTTTGCAGCGCCGTGGCCACGCCGAACACGGTTAGCGGCAGACCGCGCTTCTCGAACTCCTTGAGAATGCGCCAGACGCCGGCGCGCGAGCCGTATTCATAGATGCCGTCCATGCTCATGTGACGGGCCGGGTAGCTGGCGGGATTGAACATCTCCGACAGAAACTGCTCGCTGCCCGGGTCGCCATGCAGGATATGGTTCTCACCGCCTTCTTCGTAGTTCAGCACAAACTGAACGGCCACGCGGGCTTTGCCGGGCCATTCGGGATGGGGCGTGTTGCGGCCGTAGCCAATCAGGTCGCGTGGATAGGAGGCGGTGGAATCGTAAGTCATAGGGATACGGATGAAAGTGCCATCGACAAATCGTTCGTTGGCAAATCGCGGTCGAAGGTCAGGCCTGCTTCCACGTGGTCCAGGTGCAGCTGCATCAGCTGCACCGCATGTTCGGCATCGCCCGCAGCCAGGGCGGTCACGATGTCGGCATGTTCTTCGTGCGAATGCTCGGCCGCCGATGCAGACTGGTACATCAGGGTGATCAATGCGCAGCGGGAAATCAGCTCGCCCAGCAGCTGTGCCAGCACTTCGTTGCCCATGAGTTCGGCCATGCGCACGTGGAAGTCGCCCAGCAGCTCGGTGCGCTGGCCCACGTCATTGGCTTCCATGGCCTTTTTCTCGGCAGCCACATGCTGCTTGAGGGCGCGAATCTTGGCGGCGCTGCTTTGCTTGACAAAGCTGCGCACCATTTCGGCCTCAAGCATGCGGCGCACGGCAAACACCTGGCGTGCCTCGTCCACCGAAGGCGTTGCCACAAAGGCGCCGCGGGCGGGCTCGAGCCGGATGAGACGGTTTTGCGAAAGCTGGAACAGGGCCTGGCGCACCAGGGTGCGGGAAACTCCAAAGTGGTCGGCCAGCTTTTGCTCGGCCAGCTTGGTGCCGGGCATCAGGCGATGCTCGACGATGGCCTTGGTCAGGCTTTCGACAATGAAACTGGTGGTGGAAGTTTCCATAAATCCATCATAGCGGTTGAAGACAAGTTTTGTATACAGTTTCTGTTCACCAAACATGGTGTTTGTATCGATGTTCAGGCGCAGAAAGCTGTGCGCAAGCGCGCAAACCCAATGGGCGCAAGGGCTTGCATCATTGGTGCTGCAAAGATCAGCAGTGTTGTGACTTGGGGCCCTCTGTAAGGCAAAAAAGCCCGAATGCACAATGCGCAGCTATGCAAGCACAGAATACATCCTCGCGCGCGCAGGCCGCGGCAACGCCTGTTCCCCAGCAAGACCCGGCTGGCTTTCTGCGTCATCTGTATGACGTGGCGGTGCGCAATGCCCTGCCCATCGAGGGTCTGGCGCGTCATCTGCCCAAGCCGCCCAAGGGCCGCACGCTGGTGCTGGGCGCCGGCAAGGCCGGCGGCTCCATGGCGCAGGCGCTGGAGGCTCTGTGGCCCCAGGATGCCCCGCTGTCGGGCCTGGTCGTGACCCGCTATGCGCATATTCCCCCACGCCCCGAAGGGCTGGCCCAGCGCCTGGAGGTGGTGGAAGCCGCCCACCCCGTGCCGGACGCGGCCGGTCTGGCTGCAGCCGAGCGCATCCTGGCGCTGACCGAGGGGCTGACGGCCGACGATCTGGTGATCTGCCTGATCTCCGGCGGCGGCTCCTCCCTGCTGACGCTGCCCGCCGAAGGCATTGACCTGGCCGAGAAGCAGCGCATCAACAAGGCGCTGCTGGAGAGCGGCGCGGCGATTGGCGAGATGAACTGCGTGCGCAAGCATCTCTCGCGCATCAAGGGCGGTCGTCTGGCTGCCGCCTGCCATCCCGCCAAGGTGGTGACGCTGACTATCAGCGATGTGCCCGGCGACGATCCTTCGGTGATCGCCAGCGGACCCACGGTGCCGGATGCTTCGACCTGTGCCGACGCACTGGCCATCCTGGACCGCTACCAGATCGGCATTCCCGATTCCGTGCGTGCTGCGCTGCAAGCCGGCGAGCTGGAGACGCCCAAGCCCGGCGATGCCCGCTTTGAAGGCCATGAGGTACATCTGATCGCCACGCCTCAGCAGTCGCTGGAAGCGGCGGCCGCCGCCGCCCGCGCGGCCGGCATTGCCGTGCACGTGCTGTCCGACGAGATGGAGGGCGAATCGCGCGAGGTGGGCAAGGTCCATGCAGCGCTGGCGCGTGCCGTGGCCAGGCATGACCAGCCTTTTGCCAAACCCTGCTTGATTCTCTCGGGTGGCGAAACCACGGTGACTATTCGTCCGCGTCAACCCGGTGCCGCCAAGGGGCGCGGCGGGCGTGCCGGCGAGTTCTGCCTGGGTCTGGCCCAGGCCCTGCAGGGTCAGGAAAAGGTCTGGGCGCTGGCCGCGGACACCGACGGCATCGACGGTGTCGAGGACAACGCGGGAGCCCGTGTCTCGCCCTGCACGCTCAGGCGCGCGGCAGAGCTGAATCTGCGCATCAGCGATCACCTGGATCGCAACGATGCCTATGGCTATTTCTCGGCCCTGGGCGATCTGGTGATCACCGGCCCCACCCACACCAATGTCAACGACTTCCGCGCAATTCTGATTCTTTGAAACCATCAAATTGAATAGCTGCTTGCGCAGGCTATTCAACGGTTTCAAATAGAAAAATATCTGTAGCTGCTGCTCATCAAGCGGTAGCTGCTATTTTTTATATAGCTGCAGTGTAGAACTGGCGCTACCTATCCCAGTGCTCCGAGCAAGAGCCGCCTCGGGCGAAGGAGCAGTCCCCCTCCGTTAGCGCACAGCGCGTACAGAGAGGGGGAAGGCGCGAAGCGCCTCAGGGGGGCTAGCCCCCTCGTGGCAGATCTTCCCACCAGGTATCGTCGAATTTACCCTGAAGGAAGGCGATGAAGGACTGCACCTTCTGCGGCACCAGGCGCGGCGAGGGGTAGACGGCGTGGATTTCCTGCTCGGGCAGGCGGCAGGTCTTGAGCACTTCCACCACACGTCCGTCCTTGAGCGAGTCCTGGGCCACGTAGCGCGGCAGGGCCGCAATGCCCATGTGCGAGCGGGCCGCGGCCAGCAGGGCGGAGAGGTTGTTGGAGCGCAGTCGCCCGGTGACGGGAATCGACACCGGCTCGCCGCTGGCATTGCGCAGGCGCCAGATGTCGTTGCCCTGCACGCTGCTGTAGATCAGCGTGGAATGCTCCTTGAGGTCCGAGGGGCGGCGCGGCGTGCCGTGCTTGCGCAGATAGGTGTTGGACGCCACCAGCACCCACGGATTGACGCCCAGCATGCGCGCGCCCAGCGAGGAGTCGGCCAGCTTGCCCAGGCGCAGCGCCACGTCGATGCCGTTGGCCACCAGATCGGTGTAGCGGTCCTCGAAGCTCAGATCGACCTGCACCTGCGGGTTGTGCTTCATGAAGTCCATGGCCAGCGGAATGAGTACACGGCGCCCGAAGGCCACCGAGCTGCCGATGCGCAGCTGACCCTGAACCTGGGTCTGGCGCACCTTGACCACGTTCTCCGCCTCGGCCACGTCGCTGACGATGATCTTGCACTTTTCGTAGTACAGCGCGCCGGCTTCGGTCAGGCTCACGCCGCGCGTGTTGCGGTTGAGCAGGCGCACCTTGAGGCGGGCCTCCATGGCAGCGACCTGCTTGGTGACGGTGGGTTGGGTGGTGGCGAATTCCTGTGCGACCTTGGTGAAACTGCCGGTCTCCACCACGCGCACAAACATGTGCATCGCGTCGAGTCTGTCCATGGGCTCATCTCCTATTTATTCTTGGATGGAATAAATTTTATGGTCTGCAAGCGGCTTCCGGCAAGCAAGGGTCTTGACTAAAGTTCATTTCAGTTTGAAGGAGACCTCATGGCCAAAATGAAAGCAATCGAAGCCGCAGTCCGCGTGCTCGAAAAAGAAGGTGTTAGCGTTGCATTCGGCGTTCCCGGTGCTGCCATCAATCCGCTGTACGCAGCGCTGAAGGACCATGGTGGCATCGGCCACATTCTGGCCCGTCACGTTGAAGGCGCCAGCCACATGGCTGAAGGCTACACCCGTGCGGTGGCCGGCAATATCGGCGTGTGCATCGGCACCAGCGGCCCCGCCGGCACCGACATGATCACCGGTCTGTACTCGGCCAGCGCCGACTCCATTCCAATCCTGTGCATTACCGGTCAGGCACCTCGCTCGCGTCTGCACAAGGAAGACTTCCAGGCCGTGGACATCGCCTCCATCGCCAAGCCCGTGACCAAGTGGGCCACCACCGTTCTGGAACCAGCCCAGGTGCCACGTGCCTTCCAGCAGGCATTCCACCTGATGCGCTCCGGCCGTCCCGGCCCCGTGCTGATCGATCTGCCCATCGACGTGCAACTGGCCGAGATCGAGTTCGACATCGACACCTACGAGCCCCTGCCTGCCTACAAGCCAGCTGCTTCGCGCAAGCAGGCCGAGAAGGCCATAGAGATGCTCAACGAATCCGAGCGTCCTCTGCTGGTCTCCGGTGGCGGCGTGATCAACGCCGATGCTTCCGAGCTGATGGTCGAGCTGGCCGAGATCCTGAACGTGCCCGTGATCCCCACCCTGATGGGCTGGGGCACCATCCCCGACGATCACCCCCTGATGGTCGGCATGTGCGGTCTGCAGACCAGCCACCGTTACGGCAACGCCAACATGCTGGCTTCGGACTTCGTGTTCGGCATCGGCAACCGCTGGGCCAACCGCCACACCGGCTCGGTCGAGGTCTACACCAAGGGCCGCAAGTTCATCCACGTGGACATCGAGCCCACCCAGATCGGCCGCGTGTTCGCGCCCGACTACGGCATCGTCTCCGACGCCAAGGCGGCTCTGGAGCAATTCGTTGCCGTCGCCAAGGAGTGGAAGGCTGCCGGCAAGCTCAAGTGCCGCAAGTCCTGGGTGGCAGAGTGCCAGGGTCGCAAGAACAGCGTCGAGTACCTGCGCAAGACGAACTTCGACAACGTGCCGATGAAGCCCCAGCGCGTCTACCAGTGCATGAACCGCACCCTGGACCGCGACACCACCTATGTGTCCACCATCGGTCTGTCGCAGATCGCCGGTGCCCAGTTCCTGCACGTGTACAAGCCTCGCAACTGGATCAACTGCGGCCAGGCCGGTCCTCTGGGCTGGACCACTCCCGCCGCCCTGGGCGTGCGCGTGGCAGATCCCCAGCGCAAGATCGTGGCACTGTCCGGCGACTACGACTTCCAGTTCATGATCGAAGAGCTGGCCGTGGGCGCGCAGTTCAAGCTGCCCTATGTTCACGTGCTGGTGAACAACAGCTATCTGGGTCTGATCCGTCAGGCACAGCGAGCTTTCTCGATCGACTATTGCGTGCAATTGGCGTTCGACAATATCAACATGGATGAGGGTGATGCGACCCGCGGCTACGGCGTTGACCATGTTAAGGTCGTTGAAGGTCTGGGTTGCAAGGCAATTCGCGTTCATCGCGCCGAAGACTTTGCCCCCGCCATGCAGCAGGCCGAAGCCTGGATGGCCGAGCACAAGACCCCTGTGGTGATCGAGTGCATCCTGGAGCGTGTGACCAACATCTCCATGGGCGCCGAAATCGACAACGTGGTCGAGTTCGAAGACCTGGCGACCGAAAAGGCCGACGCGCCCAGCGCACTGGCCCTGCTGGACTGATAGGAAAACTCCCCCTGAGCGGCTGTGCCTAGGCGGCCCCGCCGCTTCCCCCTCTCTTGGCGGGAGGGGGATGACGCCTTCGCTGCGGGGCGGCGCGGCCGGCTCAGGCCCTTGCTGGGCGTCCGCCAGCCCCACTATTAACGATTACCGGAGACTTTTATCATGCCCCGTTTTGCAGCCAACCTGAGCATGTTGTTCACCGAGGTACCTTTCCTCGAGCGTTTTGAGCGTGCCGCAAACGCAGGCTTTGAAGCCGTGGAGTTTCTCTTCCCCTACGCTCATACCGTGGAAGAGATCAAGGAGCGCCTGGACGCCACCGGCCTGAAGATTGTTCTGCACAACCTGCCTGCCGGCGACTGGGACGCGGGCGAGCGCGGCATTGCCTGCGACCCCAAGCGCGTGGACGAGTTCCGCGCCGGCGTGGCCAAGGCCGTGACCTATGCCCACGCCCTGGGTGTGCCCCAGCTCAACTGCCTGGCCGGCAAGGTTCCTGCCGGTGTTGACGCTGCCGTGGTGCGCCGCACCTTCGTGGAAAACCTGCGTTTTGCTGCCGCCGCCCTGAGCGCCGCCAACATCCGCCTGCTCATCGAGCCCATCAACCCCTTCGACATCCCCGGCTTCTACCTGAACCGCACGGATGAAGCGCTGTCCATCCTGGACGAAGTGGGTGCGTCCAACGCCTTTGTGCAGTACGACATCTACCACGCCCAGCGCGTGGAGGGCGAACTGGCTGCCACCATGCAAAAGCAGCTGGGCCGCATCGGTCACATCCAGCTGGCTGACAACCCCGGTCGCAACGAACCCGGCACCGGCGAGATCAACTACCCCTTCCTGTTCGCACACCTGGATCGCATCGGCTACGACGGCTGGATCGGCTGCGAATACAAGCCCGCCAACGGCACCGAGTCCGGCCTGGGCTGGCTGCAGAAGATCGGCGGCTGGAGCAAGGTCGCCGTGGCTGCCTGAACGGATGAAATGGCCTGTGGCGCCCGCTCGCAAAGCGCCATCGGCCATCGAATTTGAGTAGGACTTACGCAAACAAGAATGCAACAACGGCCTGTCTCCTGAGACAGTCGTCTTGCCTGAACCCGCTTTGCGTAAGTCGTGTTGAGTATCAAGAAAACTGAGGAGTACAACCATGAACGCATCGTCTCTCAAGCTGGGCTTTATCGGTCTGGGCATCATGGGCGCGCCCATGTGCGGCCACCTGATTGCGGCCGGCCACCAGCTGTTCGTCAACACCGTGGGCAAGGTGCCTGCCAACATCGCCGAAACCAGCGCCACCCAGTGCACCACCGCTCGCGGTGTGGCCGAGCGCGCCGACATCATCTTCATCATGGTGCCCGATACTCCCGACGTGGAGAAGGTGCTGTTCGGTGAAGACGGCGTGGCAGCCGGCCTGAAGGGCAGCTCCGGCAAGATCGTGGTCGACATGTCCTCCATCTCGCCCATGGCCACCAAGGACTTTGCCAAGCGCATCGAAGCCGCTGGCGCCCAGTACCTGGACGCTCCCGTCTCCGGCGGTGAAGTCGGTGCCAAGAACGGTACCCTGTCCATCATGGTCGGCGGCCCCGATGCCGCTTTCGAGCGCGTCAAGCCCCTGTTCGACAAGATGGGCAAGAACATCACCCTGGTGGGCGGCAACGGCGACGGCCAGACAGCCAAGGTGGCCAACCAGATCATCGTGGCACTGAATATCGAAGCCGTGGCCGAAGCCCTGCTGTTCGCATCGCGCGCCGGTGCAGATCCTGCCCGCGTGCGTGAAGCCCTGCTGGGCGGCTTTGCCTCTTCCAAGATCCTGGAAGTGCATGCCGAACGCATGATCAAGCGTACCTTCGATCCCGGCTTCCGCATTGCCCTGCACCAGAAGGACCTGAACCTGGCCCTGTCCAGCGCACGTCAGTTGGGCGTGTCCCTGCCCAACACGGCTCAGGCACAGGAACTGTTCAACAGCTGCGTGGCCCACGGAGGCGCAGCCTGGGATCATTCGGGCATGGTGCGTGCCCTGGAAATCCAGGCCAACTTCGAAATCGGTCAGAAGGCTGAATAAAGAGAGGTGGGGAGGGCGGCCACTGGCCAAGCGTACGGCCAGCAGCCGCCTCAAGTGAAAGCCGCGCTCGGGGGAGCGCGGCTTTTTTTGTTCAGCGTCAGTACCCCATGGTCTTTCCGTCAGGGTTGCGCGGGTCCGAGGCACCGCGCAGCAGGCCGTCACGGATCTCGATGGTCTGCGTGCGGCCCATGGATGCCTTCAGTGCCACCTTGTGGCCCCATTGCCTGAGCAGGGCCAGCGTATCGGGGCTGAAGCCTTTTTCGACGCGCAGCTCGTCAGGCGTCCACTGGTGGTGAAAGCGCGGGGTGGCTGCCGCTTCTGCCGGGTTCATGCCGAAGTCGATGTGATTGACGACTTGCTGCAGCACCGTGGTGATGATGCGCGCTCCGCCCGGGCTGCCGGTGACCAGAACCGGCTTGCCGTCCTTGAGCACCAGGGTTGGCGTCATGGAGGACAGCGGCCGCTTGCCAGCCTGCACGGCATTCGCATCGCCGCCCACCAGGCCATAGGCATTGGCCACACCGGGCTTGGCCGAGAAATCGTCCATCTCGTTGTTGAGCAAGATCCCCGTGCCCTTGGCGACGATGCCGCTGCCGAAATTGGTGTTCAGCGTGTAGGTCACTGCCACCGCATTGCCGGCTTTGTCCACCACGGAGTAATGGGTGGTCTGGTCGCTTTCATAAGGTTGGGGCCTGCCGGGCCGGATGTCCTTGCCGGATCTGGCCTGCTGGGGCCTGATGCTTGCAGCCAGTTCGCTCGCATAGCTCTTGGAGATCAGTCCCTTGAGCGGAATCTTCACGAAGTCCGGGTCGCCCAGGTACTCCGAGCGATCGGCATAGGCGAGCTTCATGGCCTCGGTCATGTAGTGCACGCTTTGCGCACTGTCGGCACCCCATTGATTCATGGGCCAGCGCTCCATCATGTTCAGGATCTGAATCAGGTGCGCGCCGCCCGAAGAGGGCGGGGGCATGGTCACGATCTGGTAGCCGCGATAGCTGCCGCGAACGGGTTCGCGTTCGGCCACCTTGTAGTCGCGCAGGTCCTGCAGGGTGATGGCATTGGCATGCGGAGCCATTTCAGCAGCGATCTTCTGCGCGATCGCGCCCTGATAGAAGGCCCTGGCGCCCTGCTGGCTGATCAGGCGCAGGGATTGCGCCAGATCCTTTTGCACCAGCCTCTGGCCGGTTTGCAGCGGCGCGCCGCTCCTCCAGAAAACGGCCTGGGTGGCCGGCCAGCGGCCCATGTTCTTTTTTTCCTGATCCAGAGTCTTGGCCAGGGTGACGCTGACAGGATAGCCCTTGTCCGCCAGTGCAATCGCCGGAGCCATGACCCTGGCCAGAGGCATGCTGCCCCAGCGCGATAGCGCGTGCGTCATGCCTGCCACGGTGCCGGGCACGCCCACGGCGTAGTGGGTGTAGAGCGATTTGCCGTCGATGACCTTGCCGCCTGCATCCAGATACATATTGCGTGACGCTCCCCTGGGGGCCACTTCGCGGAAGTCCAGTGCAATGTCCTTGCCGCTCTTGGCGTCGTGCACCATCATGAAGCCGCCGCCGCCGATATTGCCGGCATTGGGCAGGGCCACGGCCAGCGCAAAGCCTACGGCCACGGCGGCATCGACGGCATTGCCGCCGGCCTTGAGAATGTCCACGCCGATCTGTGTGGCCAGCTCCTGCTCCGAGGCCACCATGCCGTTCTTGGCGATGACGGGGTGAAAGACATCCAGCTCGAAGTCATATGCGGCAGCGGCTGCCTGGGCGGCGGCGGTCTGGGTGACGGCCGGTGCTGCAGCCTGGGTAGCGGCATCGTTAGGGATGGCCGCGCGTTCGTTGCTGGCGGGCTCTAGCGTGGCCGTGCTGCTGCAGGCGCTCAGGCCGGCCAGAGCGATGAGCAGGCTGGCTGCCAGGGCGGTGTTGCGCAATTGCATGCGTTGTCTCCTGTTCGCTTGATGAATCGGGCCAGTGTATAGAGGCTGATAAAGAAGCCAACCGGACAGAGCTGGCTATGTGCCTGAAAGTCAAGGCAGAAAAGCCTTTGATGGAGTACAAGAACTGTATACACTTTAGCGATCAAAGCGCTGCGCTCACGCGCGGGAAGGCTTTGTGATGGCATAGATGTTTCAGGGCTTGCGCAAACAGGAATGCAACAACGGCCTGCCTTCTGAGGCAGTCGTCCTGCCTGAACCCGTTTTGCGTAAGTCGTGTGTTTGATACAACCAAGGGCAGTGGCAAACTGCCTGTGAGGAGATTTCAATGGGCCTGAGCACCCACGTTCTCGACACCATGAATGGCTGCCCCGCCGCAGGCATGGCCGTCGAGCTGTTTTCCACCGAAGGCGACAAGGCCACGCTGATCAAGAGCCTGGTGCTCAATCATGACGGCCGCACCGATGCGCCACTGTTCGACAACAACACGCTCAAGGTCGGCACTTACCGCCTTACCTTTGATGTTGCGGCCTACTTCAAGGCCCGTGGCGTGCAACTGCCCGAGCCCAGCTTTCTGAACAAGGTGAGCCTGGACTTCGGCGTGGCCAATGTGGAGCAGCACTACCATGTGCCTCTGCTGGTCAGCCCCTGGAGCTACTCCACCTATCGCGGCTCCTGACCGGGTCGCAGGTCTCTCGACCAGGGAGACATGGCAAAAACAAGAGCGGCTTGCGTACTTTATTTCGAGGTTTCAGCATGAAAAGGCATTGAAACCAAGATATGACAGGCGCAAGCCGCTCCTGTTTTTGTGGACTTATTTGCCCTTGGAATAGGCCATGGCCACGACCAGGGCGCTCACGAAATAAAAGGCCTGCAGCTCCAGCGCCCAGCCGCCGGTGTTGTTGAGCATCAGAATCTGCCGGGTGTGCATCAGCGCAAATGCCACCACCATATTCACCGCAATCACCAGTGCGGCCGGTACCACCCACAGGCCCACCAGCAACAGCAAGGGCGCGATCACTTCGCCCAGATAGACCGCATAGGCGAGAAACCCCGGTGCACCCAGACTCTCGATCTTCGCCTCGATGCTGCCTATGCCATAACGAATCTTGGCCCAGCCGTGCAGCAGCATGAGCAGGGCCAGGGTGACACGCAGCACAACCAGAGCTGCCTTGGGGTGGTGAAAGTAATTCCAGAACTTCATGAATTTCCAGTCGTCCGCGCGATGCTTATATCAACAATGCTAGCGCCTGTTTCAGACAATTCGTCTGATTGCCCATGGATGAGGCCAAGTGTTGTCTTGTGTTCATGTTGTAGGTATTTTTCGACAACTGCGCTTGCCTTCTGTAGGCCAATGGCGCAAGCTGTAACCGCTGAGTTTTATCGGCAACGCTGCGCACTAGCATCGTGCCAACCCTGTTTCTGACAGCTTTGCATCGGGGGGATGTGCAAAAGCGACTCAATGTCGGACTGCAGGACCTTCTACCTCTGAAATGTGTCTACACATTCATCCCATGAAAGGATATAGGTATGCGTCAAATTTCTCTGCGTTCTGTTGCGATGGCTGCAGCACTGGCTGCCGGTGCCATGGCCATGACGGCCTGCACCACGACCAAGCCTGATACGGCATCGGCTCCCCGTGCCGATTCCACAACGGTCAATACCCGTGCCAATGCAGCTCTGGAGCGCCTGTACCAGACCGCACCAGGATCCAAAGAGATGGTGCAACGCGCCAAGGGGGTGCTGATCTTCCCGTCGGTGATTGGCGGCAGCTTTGTGGTCGGGGTGGAGCATGGTCGCGGCGTGCTGCGCGTGGGCGGTCACAACCGTGGTTTCTACAGCACGACAGCGGCCTCTATCGGATGGCAAGCCGGTGGTCAGTCCAAGGCTGTGATCTATGTGTTCAACACACAGGAAGCACTGGACAAGTTCCTCAAGAGCGACGGCTGGTCCGTGGGGGCTGATGCCACCGTGGCCGCAGGCAAGATCGGTGCCAACGGCAGCGTGGACACCACGACCGCCCAGGCTCCGGTCACCAGCTATGTGCTGACCAACGCGGGTCTGGAAGCGGGCGTATCGCTGCAGGGCACCAAGATCACCAAAGTGGTCGAATAAGCCTCGCCTGTCTTTTCGCAACAAAAAAACCGGCCTTGGCCGGTTTTTTTGTTGTCCGATGCAGCTCGCTGCATCGCTGTGATGCGTTTACTGGCCCAACTGACCTTCGGTCAGGGTGTCGAGCTGAAAGCGTCCCGACTTGTCCCACAGCCAGGTGTCGGTATAGGTCACGCTGCGGCCCGCAGCAGGGAAGGGGGCAGCGGAGCGCACGGCTCGCTCGATCTCGGCCACCACTTCGGGGGCATGGCTTGGCTTGCGCATCCAGTGCAGGTTTTTCACGCGGCCCTGGCCGTCAAGCTGAACTTGGAGCACGCCGATCGCATACAGCATGGGCGGCAGCATGCCTTGGTAGATGCGGCCGGAGTTGCGTTCATACAGATGCTGGGCGGCCTGCTTGCGATAGCCGGGGCTGGCCTTGTCGGCAGGCGTCGTGCCGATGGATGGGCTTTGAGGTGCGATCTGACAGGCGGTCAGCACCGCTGCAACGGCAGCCATCATCCCGGTCCGCAGCCAGTTCAGGGGGCTGCGGGCTGGTGTGGCGCGGGTGGGGTCGTGGGTTTCAGACATGCCGCCAAGCGTAGCCGCAAATGGACGGAGGCAGCTGCCTGGGGGCGCAATTCTGACGCCTCCTCGTGAAAAATCTGCAACGACTCGTCAAATCCGGTCCGGATATGCATCCGATTAATGTGCTCATACGCTTGTCTGTCTATTGCGACTCGCAAAATGCATGAACATCGGTCATCAAAGCAATCGGCGTTCGGTCATGTGGAGTGAAACACAGCAAGGAATCTTGAACCGCCTGGTGCAGCAGCCGCTGTGCTTGGTGCAGGTACAGGCCACTCGTGGCTCCGTGCCCCGTGAGGAGGGGGCCTGGATGGCAGTGTTCGCCGACGATGTGATGGGGACGATCGGCGGTGGTCATCTGGAGTGGCAGGCCATTGCCCAGGCGCGCCAGTTGCTGGCGCAGTGGGACGCAGACCCTGCAGCGCTGCGCGAGCATATCCAGCGGTATGCGCTTGGCCCCAGTCTGGGTCAATGCTGCGGCGGTGCGCTGGAGCTGCACTTTGCATGGTTTGATGCCCGTGATGCCCAACGTCTGCGGGCCCTGATGCCCGAGCCGTCGCAATATGTGGCCTTGTTCGGCGCGGGCCATGTGGGGCATGCGCTGGTGCGCATTTTGCGCAGCTTGCCGTACCGCGTGATCTGGGTGGACAGCCGTGATGCAGTCTTTCCCGTGGAGGAGCAGATAGGGGTGCAGTGCGAGCATTCCGATCCGGTGCAGGCTGCGGTGGCACAGCTGCCGCCGCAGTCGCAGGTGCTCATCATGAGCTTCAGCCATGCCGAAGACCTGGAGGTGGTTGCGCAATGCCTGCTGCGCCAGCGCGAGCGAGGAGATCTGCCTTTTGTGGGGCTGATTGGCAGCAAGACCAAATGGGCCAGCTTCAGCAGCCGCTTGCGCAGTCGAGGGTTCAGCGATGCAGAGTTGGCTCACATCATCTGCCCGATCGGCGTGCCGGGCATTACCGGCAAGGAGCCCGAGGTGATCGCTGTGGCGGTGGCTGCACAGCTTCTGCAGCGCTTGCCTGCGAGCTGATGGTGCAAGGAATGTCCTGATCTGGTGCATGTTGCCGCAAACATGCTGTTACCTGCCCTAAAAATCAGGCCCGATCCTTGCATATCGCTCTTGTATTAGGGAAATCTCTAGGATGGTTTATCCCTGATTCGAGAGTTGTGGCAGCAAAAATTGCATACACTTTCGGTCGACAGAATGGTCGCAGCGGTGCCCCGTGTGTAACGTCCGGGAGCGCGGCCTTTTCTTCTGCTCAGAGCGCCCGCAGTGGTGAGCAGGTTGTTCGGCAGCCCCACGCTGCCAAGGTTGAGAGCTATGGAAAGCTACATTCTCGACTGGGCCGGCCTGCTGTTGCGGTGGCTCCACGTCATTACCGCGATCGCCTGGGTCGGTTCCTCCTTCTACTTTGTGTTCCTGGACAGCAGCTTGACGCCGCCCGTGGATGACGACCTGAAGAAACAGGGCGTTAACGGCGAACTCTGGGCTGTGCACGGTGGCGGTTTCTATCACCCCGTCAAGTTCAATGTGTCTCCTCCCAAGATGCCGGATCACCTGCACTGGTTCTACTGGGAAAGCTACACCACGTGGCTGTCCGGTTTTGCCCTGCTGACGGTCTCCTACCTCTGGAACGCCAATATCTATCTGGTCACTCCCGGCGACCCCAATGCCATGAGCACCGGCGCCGCTGTGGCTTCGGCTCTGGGCTTCCTGGTGGTTTTCTGGCTGCTGTATGACTTCATCTGCCGCACCTTCGGCCAGAAGAAGAATGGCGACGCCACCGTCGGTGCCATGGTTCTGGTTCTGGTGTGTATCGCAGCCTACCTGGCTTGCCACATTTTTCCCGGCCAGGCCGCCTTCCTGCTGATGGGCGCGATGATCGCGACATCCATGAGCGCCAACGTGTTCTTCTGGATCATTCCTGGCCAGCGCAAGGTGGTGGCTTCGCTCAAGGCTGGTGAGCCTGTGGACCCACGTCACGGTCAACGTGCCAAGCAGCGCAGCGTGCACAACACCTATTTCACGCTGCCCGTGCTGTTCGCCATGCTGTCCAATCACTATGGCTGGTTGTACAGCCACAAGCTGAACTGGCTGGTGCTGATCGGCATGATGTTTGCCGGTGCTGCCATTCGCCAGTTCTTCGTGATGCGCCACGGCTACAAGCTGGGTCGCAACATCCACCCCTGGCCTTACGCTGCTGTCGGCGTAGCTGCTCTGCTGGCTGTGTTTGTCTGGCTCAAGCCTGCTCCTGTGGCTGCAACTGCTCCGGTGGCGGCTGCTCCTGCGGCACCCGCAGCTGGGCAGGCTGCAACTCCCGCGGCCCCTGCAGCTGAAGTCGCAACTCCTGCAGCCGAAGCCGCGTCACCTGCTGCTGCACCCGCAGCCGCTGGCGGAGAAGGCTTTGCCAAGGTCAATGCCGTTTTCCAGCAGCACTGCGTGGTGTGTCACGGCACGGCCATCCAGCAAAAGGCGGTTCGTCTGGACTCCCCCGAAGCGGTGAAGTCGCACGCCCAGCAGATCTACCAGCAGGTGGTGCAGCTGAAGAAGATGCCTTTTGGCAATCCTGGCGCACTGTCCGAGGACGAGCGCAACCTGATCAAGACCTGGTATGAGTCCGGCGCTGCCGTGAACTGATCATCAGCTGTTCGGGGTAATTGAAGTCGTAGGCAGCGATCTGGTATCCATGCGGCTTTTTGTGGAGCCAGGTTGCGTCGGCAAAGACTAGGCTCCTTCTCCTCGTAAAAAGCGCTCCTTGCGAGCGCTTTTTTATTGAAATTCAACACTCAAGTCTCGGTGACGCAGTGTCGAGCGAGACAACTGCAGCAAATGAAAGTGCGAAGTCAGCCTCGGGCTGAGGACTCAATCTATCCCTGCTAAGCGGCTTTCAAGCGTGATCGATAACATGCCGGCGTTTCACCGAAGGTCCGGCGAAACAGGCTGATGTAAGCACTGATACTCGCATAGCCGAGATCCAGTGCAATGGCTGTAATGCTTATGCCTTCGGCAAGCATCTCAAGTGATCGCAATAGTCGTGCACGCTGGCGCCAGGCAGTGAAGTTAAAGCCTGTCTCGCTGACAAACCTGCGACTGAGAGTGCGCGAGCTGATGGCCCCGAAACTTGCCCAGTCATCGATATTGCGCTCGTCGGCCGGATTGGCTATCAACGCTCTGGCGATACGCTGCAGACGAGCATCTGCTGGTATAGGCAGGCCAAACTCCTCAATCGGCAGGCTTCTGATCTCGTCCAGAACCACAGCGCATATATGTGCTTGTGCTTGACTCGATAGATCGGAGGCTTGCGGCATGGAGCTGGCAATACGCAGCACCGCTTCGCGCAGCAGGCCCGATACCCTGATGATGCAGGGTTGTGCCGGCAGGTTGGCGCATGCGGCTTCTGTCACATAGGCACTCCAGCCATGGTAGGGGCCGAAAGAGCGCCCCGCGTGAGCATGATGGGGAGGAAGCCAAACGGCATGTATGGCCGGCACCACCCAGAAACCGCCATCGACCTGCACGGAGATCAAGCCTTTGATTGAGCCAAACAATTGACCGCGTGCATGCTGATGCATCTCGGAAGACAGTTCGCTTTCCAGCATCCGAGTGTCTGCTACAACGCTGGGCCCATCAGGGGAGTCCATATAGGAGCCCAACAGATGCATGAGATCGGACATGGCGGATTTGAGTTATCTAATGGCCGATAAATTCTACAGCCGCCATATCACCCAGGCCTACGCTTGCAACTTTCCTCAAACACAGGAGTTTCACGTGCCTTCATCAAAAGACTCGGCGGATCAAGGATTGCAGAAGAGCAGTCGGTCAGATATGGTTGATCTGAATCGGCTATACGCGCGCCCAACGGAGCGAATTCAAAACGCGGTTCTCGATCATTTGATGGATTTCCACAAGGAATATTTGGCAAAAGCTACGTTTTTCTGTCTTGCCACGGGAGATGGGAATGGCTTGGATGCATCGCCACGCGGAGGTCCTCCCGGTTTCGTGCGGGTACTGGATGCACGCACCTTGGCTTTTGCGGACTGGCCCGGCAACAATCGCATTGCCTCCTTGCGCAATCTTCAGAATGACGACCGGTTGGCGATGCTGTTTCTCTTCCCAGGTCTGGAAACCTTTTTGCGAATCAATGGACGTGGTCGAGTTTCATCAGACGGTGACTTGATGCAAGAGTTGCGAGAAGGGATCAAGCTGCCAAAAACTGCAATAGTGATTCGGATCGATGAAGTGTTGTTCCACTGTGGACGAGCCATCAATCGCGCCCGGTTGTGGTGTGGCGAAAGTCATCTGGACCCAAATCATCTACCTACGGTCGGAGAGGTGATGGCTGGCTTGGCCCAATTGCAGGGTGACGCTCAGCTCACATCAGAACAGGTCGTTCACGCAAATGAGCGCTACTCAAGAGCCGTAAGAACTGAGCTTTATTGAGCGGTCACAGCTTCGCTCTATCTCTGTCCGTCTCTGCCGCTTGCCCTCCGGTCTCGCAGGACTCGAATTTCTTGTTTATGCGGGCGCCGATCTGGGGTCTGGCCTGTTTTCGAGTAACCCCAGGGCCCCTGCTATCAAGGCATGGGTTCCCTCCAGCAATTCTGCCTCCATTTCTGCCTCTTGCAGTTGCCAGTCCGCTTCGTCAAGCGGCTCCAGACGGGCTGCGGAATACACCGTGTCGGCGGCAGAGATGCAAAAGAAGGTCACGGTGGAGAGCAGCCAGCGTGATTGTTCCTTGGTGATGCCGTAGGCCTGTGCAATATGGGCCTGATGGGCGCTGATCTTCTCCAGCATGGCCGGTGTGGCCGCCAGGCGGCGAATCACGAAGGGAGTGACGCCGGGGTGCGCTTTTACGAACTGTCGTGTGGACGCAGTGAACCCCATGAGGTATTCCTCCAGCCCGATCTGCTGAGGGCTTGTTGCCTGCGGCAACTCCCAGCGCTTGAAGATTTCTTCTGCAATCAGGTGCTTGAGTGCTTCCAGGCTTGGCACATGCTTGTAGAGCGCCATGTGGCTGACGCCCAGTGCAGCGGCAACGCCGACAAACGTAATGCCAGGAAGGCCGATGGAAATTCCGGCGTCTGCAATCTTCTCTCTGGTGATGGAGCGTGGTCTCCCACGAGTCGAGGGCTTGGATGTGTGGGGCATACGCTTGTTCTCAGTCTCTGGGCGAGATTGTCGGTGATTCACATCACTTGTCGTAGACCTATTGCTTGAATCGTTTTGAATTAGTTTATCATCATGCAACTAATTCGCATCTAGCTTCTCATTCGCATTTTTGTGAGAGATAGCTTTCTTCCATATCGAATGTCTACCTCTGAATCGCTTGCAGTTGCTGCCAGACCCGCGCAGCCGATCGCTCGGATATTCGCGCCTGTTCGCGGGCGCTTGATGCTCGCTGGTCTGAGCGCTGCGGTTGGCACCATGTTCACGCTGGTGCCACTGGCGGTCATCGCGCATATCGTCAAGCAAGCCTTGCTTGATGACTTGGGTGGCATATGGGTCAGCATCGCTGTCGGAGTGCTGTGCATGTTCGTGGGCATGGGTTTGGTGATCGTCGCCGAGCTGATCGCGCATCTGGCAGACAACCGTCTCACTTACGATCTGCGCATTGCTGTAATCAAGCGGCTATCGCAAGTGCCTCTGGGCTGGTTCACAGCCCGCGCCTCGGGGGAGGTCAAGCAGGCACTGCAGGACGATATCGCGACGCTGCACAGCCTGACCGCGCATTTCTATACCGCCGTGGGGCGTGCGGCCGGGGCGATTGTGATTGCAGTGATTTATCTGTTTGTGCTGGATTGGCGCATGGCGATCTTTGCGCTGCTGCCATTTCCCGGATTCTTCGTTTTTCTCAAGCGCGCAATGAAAGCCAGCAATGCTCACATGCAGGAGTTCGTTGCACGGCTTGGGCGGATCAACAGCGCTACGGTGGAGTTCGCGGGCGGGATTCCGGTCATCAAGGCTTTTGGTGGTGCGAGTCCGGTCCACGCCGGTTACAGAGATGCCGTGGATGGATTTGCCAGTGCCTTTACGGATTTCACTCGCCCACTGGTGATCTCCATGGCCCGTGCGCATGCATTGATTGCGCCTGTGACCGTTCTCGGTGTGGTGCTGGCTTCTGGCGCTGCGTTTGTCGCCATGGGCTGGATGCAGCCTCTTGATGTATTGCCGTTCGCACTTGTCGCGCCCGGTATTTGTGCACCTCTTTTGCTGTTGCATACCTTGCTGCATGACCTGCAGGGTGCAACCGGTGCGGCCCAGCGCGTGCTGGCATTGCTGGACACTCCTGTGCTGCCGCAACCGGCGCCGGGGCAGCCATCGCATCCTGAAGGCAATGCCGTGCGTTTCGAGCAAGTGGGTTATGCGTATGCGGCAGAGCATCGGGTGCTGTCCGGGATCAGCTTCGACATGCAGCCCGGCACCGTCACGGCCGTGGTCGGCCCTTCGGGTTCCGGAAAATCCACGCTGGCACGTTTGCTGCTGCGGTTTTTCGATCCCGCACAAGGGCGCATCACTCTGGGTGGAGTCGATTTGCGGCAGATCACCAGCACCGCCCTGTATCAACGCATTGGCTTTGTGCTGCAGGAAGTGCAGCTGATTCACGCCAGTGTGCGCGAGAACATTGCGCTGGCCCGTCCATCGGCCACTATTGAGGAAATCGAGGCCGCAGCCCGCGCAGCCCACATCCACGATCGCATTCTGGCGCTGCCGCGTGGCTACGACTCCGTGGTGGGCGAAGATGCGCAGCTCTCCGGTGGTGAACGCCAGCGCCTGAGCATTGCCCGGGCAGTGCTGCTGAATCCGCCCATTCTCGTGCTGGATGAAGCTACCGCATCTGCAGACGTGGAAAGCGAAGCCTTCATTCAGGACGCACTTTCGCGCTTTGCACGCGGGCGCACCTTGCTGGTGATTGCACACAGGCTCGACACCATCGTGCATGCGGATCGCATTCTGGTGCTGCGCGATGGAGAGATCGTGGAGCAGGGCAGACATGCGCAACTGCTGGCTGAGGACGGCCTCTATGCGCGGCTGTGGCAGCTTGGTGCTTATGCCGGCCCGATGCCAAAGGGTGAGCTGCCATGCTGAAGACCTTTTTGAAGTTGCTGGGTGATGATGCACGCCTGCTGCGCCGCTACGCATGGATGGCTGTTGCCTACGGTGTGCTGTGCGGTCTGACGATGGCGGCGCTGCAGCCGTTGCTGACGCATTGGTTGCAAGGTGACTGGCGTGCAGCCATGGGCTGGCTATGCGCGCTGCTGGTGGGGGTGCTGCTGTCATGGATTGCCAGACGCGTAGTGGAGCAGGCGGGCATCCGTGTCGGCGTGGCGGTTCTGCAAAGCGGACGCCATCGCCTGGGCCTCCATATGGCGAGCCTGCCCATAGGCTGGTATACGCCGAAAAATACCGCGCGCATCGGCCATGTGGTGACGCAGGGGATGATGGGCATTGCGCAATTGCCAGCGCATGTTTTCACTCCACTCATCAGTGGTGCGGCCACGGCTTTGATCGTGTTGATTGCACTTCTGGTTGTGAGTCCGGTCCTGGGGCTGACCGCGCTGTTTGCGCTGCCATTGCTTGCAGGATCGTTCGCATTGACATCGTCCATGTCGGCACGCGCCAATACAGCTTTCCAGCGTGACTTTGCCCAAGCCAGTCAGCGTGTGGTGGAGTTCGCACAGGCCCAATCCGTGCTGCGCGCGTTCAGCGGCGATGGCCGCAGCGCGCGCTTTCTGGAGCAGGCCATCACCGAGCAACGTCAATCCGGACTGCGGCTGGTGGTGTTGTCATCGCTGTCCTCCGTATTCTGTGTATGGACCGTGCAGCTGATCTTTGCCGTGCTGCTGGTGGTCGCGATATCCGGTTTGAACGCAGCATCCGGTGGCTCCTTGTCCACAGCGGGAATCATTGCCTTGACGGTTGCGTTATTGCTTGTGGTGCGTTTTATCGAGCCCTTGCAGGAAATTGCCGGCTATGCAGAAGTGCTTAGGAGTGCAGGTTCGCAGCTGCAAGCAGTGCAGGAGCTATTTGCCGTGCAGCCGTTGCCGCAAGCGAAGCAGGCAGCTCTTGTCGGCGATTCTTCCGTGGAGTTGCGTGATGTGCGGTTTCGATATCCCGGGTCTGCAGATGAAGTGCTGCACGGTGTGAGCTTGCATGTGCCGCCGCGCAGCATGACGGCGCTGATAGGAGCATCTGGTTCCGGCAAGTCCACGGTGATGCGGTTGATTGCCCGCTTCTTCGATACCACGCAGGGCGAGGTCTTGATCGCAGGCGTGGATGTCCGTGACATTGGTGATGCGCAACTGGCCGGGCAAATCAGTCAGATCTTTCAGGAAAGCTATCTGCTTTGCGGCAGCATTGCCGACAACATCCGCATTGGCAAATCGGACGCCAGCGATACGCAAGTTCTGCAAGCTGCGCAGCAGGCCGGACTTGATGAAGTCATTGCGCGATTGCCGGACGGGGTGCTGACGATGGTGGGCGAAAACGGAGCACGTCTTTCCGGAGGCGAACGCCAGCGCATAGCGATTGCCCGGGCCTTGATCAAGGAGTCCCCCATCCTGCTGGTGGACGAAGCCACTGCTGCGCTGGACGCAGAAAACCAGTCCATCATCGCTCAAACACTTGCACGGCTGAAGGGGCAGCGCACGCTCATCGTGATCGCACACCAGCTCTCCACCATTGCCATGGCCGATCAGATTGTGGTGCTGGAAGGTGGCGGCGTTGTAGAGAGCGGAGCACCTGCGCAGCTAAAGGAAAGGCAGGGGCGCTATGCCCAGTTTCTTGCACGAAGCCGCGCTGCCAAAGGCTGGCGCATGGACGCAGTGCAGATGTCCGGGGATGCCGTGTGATGCGCAAGCGTTGGTTGCTGGTGTTCGCTGTGCTGTGCGTGCTGTCCGTTCTGCTGGGCGCGCGGCAGATGGTGTGGTCGGATCTGCTTTCATTCTCCGGTGATGCCTGGCTCACCCTGACTGCAAGCCGCTTGCCGCGTTTGGCGGCGCTGGTGCTTACGGGGACGGGTCTGTCGGTGTGCGGCGTGATCCTGCAGCACATCGTGCGCAACAAGTTTGTGGAGCCGGGCACCACAGGGGGGCTGGATGCGGCCAAGCTCGGTATCTTGGTGGCGCTGACCGTGATGCCTGCTGCGGGCACCATGAGCCGGATGCTGTTTGCGCTGGTGTTCTGCCTGATGGCAAGCCTGCTGTTCATCGCCGTGATCCGGCGCATCCAGTTTCGCAATCTGGTGCTGGTGCCCGTGGTCGGTCTGATGTACGGCAGCGTGCTCACCTCCATTGCCGAGTTCTATGCATACAGCCACAACATCCTGCAAAGCATGCAGGGCTGGTTGCTGGGCGACTTTTCCCGCGTGGTGCAAGGCCATTACGAGATCCTCTACATCATTTTGCCGGTGGTGATGCTGGCCTATCTATATGCGCACCGCTTCACTGTGCTGGGCATGGGTGAAGACATGGCCACGAGTCTGGGCCTGGGTTATGCAGCCACGGCCATCGTCGGTTTGGTGCTGGTGGCCTTGACGGTTTCTGCCACGGTGATTGCCGTGGGGGCGATTCCTTTTGTGGGCCTTGTTGTGCCCCAGCTGGTTGCCATGCGCTGTGGTGAGAACTTGCGACGCACATTGCCACTGGTGGCTTTGGGAGGTGCATCCCTGCTGCTGGCCTGCGACATCGCGGGCCGCTTGGTGATGTACCCGTTCGAGGTGCCCATCGGCCTTACTGCCGGTGCAGTGGGCGGTGTGATGTTCCTGGCGCTGATTGTGCGGGGTCTTCGCTGATGCGCATATCGTCGACCAAGACCTGCTGGCTCGCAGCGCTGTCGATTGCGCTCCTGGCGCTTGCTTTTGTGCTGCTGGGCTCCGGACTGGATATGGATTATGTGATCCCCAAGCGCCTTGTACGCCTTGCGTCGATTGTCATTGGCGGCATCTGCGTGGCTGTGTCGGCCATAGTGTTTCAGGCGCTGGTGAACAACCGCATTCTGACGCCCTCCATCATGGGTTACGAGGCCGTGTATCTGCTGTGGCAAGCCATGCTGCTGTTGCTGCTGGGTACACATGGCTTGAGCATGCCTGGCGTACACGGGAATTTCCTCGTCTCCGTGCTGTTGATGCTGACCTACTCCTGGGCACTTCAATGGTGGCTGTTGCGCCGCGGACGCAATGATGTCTATGTGCTGCTGCTGCTCGGTCTGGTGCTGACCATGGTGATCGGTACGTTCACCCAGTTTGTGCAGTTGCGCATCAGCCCCGGTGAGTTTGCAGTGTTTCAGGGCGTGAGCTACACATCCTTCAATCGTGCCAAGCCAGAGACTTTGCTCTATGCCGCCATTGCAGTGGCGGTCGCCTGCGTCGTGGTCCGCAAGACGTTGCCGGTGCTGGATGTGCTGGCCCTGGGGCGTGAGCAGGCCATTTCTCTGGGCGTGCCGCATGGCAGGTATTTGCAGCTCTACCTGGCGTTGATCGCCATTTTGGTGGCGTTGTCCACCAGCCTTGTTGGGCCCACGGCCTTCATGGGCATCTTTGTGGCCAACATCGTCTATGCCCTGGTGCCGCATGCACGCCACCGCGTCACGCTGCCGCTGGGGTGTGCGGTTGCCATTGCCATTTTTCTTGTCGCTCAACTGCTGGTGGAGCATGTTTTCAACTACAAGACCACCGTCAGCATTCTGGTGAATCTGGTGTGCGGTGTGTATTTCCTGGCACTGATTGTGCGCAAGCGGGGTGCAGCATGATAGGTGTCAACCATCTTTGCAAACAATATGGCGGCAGGGCGGTGTTGTCAGACGTGAGCGTGGAGTTTCCTGCTCAGCGCGTCACATCGCTGATCGGACCCAATGGTGCGGGGAAGTCCACGCTGCTCATGCTGATGGCGCGCTTGCTGGAGCCCAGCAGCGGTGAGATTCAGTGGCAGGCCCGTGAGGTCAGCCGAATTCCCGTTGCCGAATACGCACGGCATGTTGCCACGCTGCGTCAGGCCCCCGGCTTCAATATGCGCCTGACTGTGGAAGAGCTGGTCGCTTTTGGGCGTTTCCCGCATAGCCGTGGCGCGCTGACTGTTCAGGATCGCCGAGCCATGGATGAGGCAATCGCCTTTCTGTCTTTGGAGCCGCTGCGTCACGCTTTCATCGATGAGATCAGTGGCGGCCAGCGGCAGATGGCATTTCTCGCAATGACGATTGCGCAGCAGACAGATGTGCTGCTGCTTGACGAGCCACTCAACAACCTCGACATGAGGCATGCCGTACAGATCATGCGCGCGCTGCGTCGTCTCTGCGACGAACAGGGCCGCACCGTGATTCTGGTGATTCACGACATCAACTTTGCGGTCAATTACTCGGACCACATAGTCGCGCTCAAGAACGGAGCACTGCGCTTTTGCGGCCCCGCTCGGGACGTGGTGACCGAGACCCGCATGGCCGATCTGTACGAGCTGGATTTCGAGATCACGCGCAATCAGCGTGGCTGTTTCTGCAATTACTTCACATCCAGGGAGGATCACCCATGAATTCGTTGCGCAGGCAACTCCTGCTCTCTGCTTGCGGCATGGCGGCTTTGTCCTCCGCGCCCCGCATGGCTCACGCCTATGAACCTATTTCCATCCACCACAAGCTGGGTACCACGCTTATCAAGCGTCTGCCGCAGCGTGTGGCGGCACTGGAGATGAACGAGGTGGACTTCCTCGATCAGCTTGGCGTGCCCGTTGCGGGAATGGTGAAGGACTACGTTCCCCATTTCCTTGCCAAATACAAGGGCGACGCCAAGGTGCAGGATCTCGGCGCCATCGTACAGCCCAATCTGGAGCGTGTGCACGCGCTGCGGCCGGATCTCATCCTGATGACATCGCTGCAGGCCGGCAAATACGAGGAACTGGCTGAAATTGCTCCTGCCTTGTACTACGAGGTGGACTTCAAGAACAGCGAGAAGGGACATATCGAAGTCGTCAAGAATCATCTGCTGACCCTGGGCCGAATATTCAAAAGGGAAGGGCTTGCCAGCGCCAAGGCTGCCGAGCTGGATGCACAGGTTCAGCAGGTGCGGCGCATCACGCAAGGTCGACCAGAGCGGGCCATGATCGTGTTGCACAACAACGGAGCGTTCAGCTCCTTCGGTCTGCAATCGCGTTACGGCTTTGTGTTCAGCGCGCTGGGTGTGAAGCCCGCAAGCTCTGCGCTGGAAACCAGTCTGCATGGGCAACCCATCTCCAGCGAATTCATCCAGCAGGCGGATCCGGAGATCCTGTATGTGGTGGATCGCACCGCGGTGATGGAGCGCCGCCCCGTCATCAATGCCGATGGCATTGCCAATCCCTTGCTGCGCCAGACCAAGGCCTGGAAGAACGGGCGCGTGGTGTTTGTCGATGCAGATGCCTGGTACACCACGGGCGCCAGCCCAAGCTCACTGAAGCTGTTGTTTAGCGATGTGCTCAAGGGCTATTCGCGCTGATTGCTTCTCTCTTTGTCGTAGCCAGGTTCATACCCAGCCAGCAGTTCTATTCAGCATGCGGCGCACAAACGCCATGCATATATCGACAGGAATCGGGTATGCCCAAGAACCCAGGTCTACTTTCACTCAACTCTCTGACGACTCCTCCATTTGCGTGCCGACGCAGCGTGATGTGCCCCTATGTGCTGCTGGGACTGGCCATGGGCAGTCAGCTGGCGGGAGCGGCGCATGCCCAAGTGCAGACCAGCGAGGCCGAGGCCACGCTGCCACAGGTCATCGTGCAAGAAAAAATTGCTCCCGTCACTGCTCCCTATGCGGGAGGCCAGGTCAATTCCGGCGGTCGTGTCGGCCTGTTGGGGGACAAGGACTTCATGGAGACGCCCTTCAACACGATCAGCTATACCGATAAGTTCACGCAGGATCGTCAGGCGCAGACCATTACCGACGTGATCTCTGCCACCGATCCCACGGTGTTCAGCAATGGGGTTGCAGCGTCATGGAGCGAGAATTACTCGATTCGCGGCTTCTCTTCCGGCAGCTCCGACATGACGCTGGGCGGTCTCTATGGCATGGCTCCCTACTACCGCACCACGCCAGAGATGTTCGAGCGCATCGAAGTGCTCAAAGGACCGTCCGCATTGCTCAATGGCATGCCCCCTGGAGGATCGGTAGGGGGCTCCGTCAACCTGGTTCCCAAACGCGCTGCCAGCGACCCCATCACGCGGCTGACCACTACCTATATGTCGGATTCGCAGTTTGGCGGCCATATTGATCTGGGACGCAGGTTTGGCGCAGACAAGCAGTTCGGCATCCGCTTCAATGGTGTTTACCGTGGAGGTGAAGGGGCGGTAAACCAGCAGGACAAGAAATCCAGGCTGGCATCGCTGGGCCTTGACTGGCGCGGCGACCGAGCCCGGATTTCCGCCGACCTCTACTCCAGCGATGACCGCGTGAACGGCGTGATACGCGGCATCAATCTGGCTCCGGGTGTGGCCGTTCCAAGGCCACCCAAGCCTGAGACCTTGCTGAACCCCAACTGGTCACATGTGCACAACCAGGACAAGGCTGCGATGGTGCGCGGTGAATTCGATGTGAGCGATCAGGTAATGGCCTATGTGGCCTTCGGCGTCAGCAAAACCGACTATGAATACAACGGGGCGACGTCGGCTCAGGTGTTCAACGCGGCGGGCGATTTCAAGACAGCCATGGGACAACTGGCCTTTGAGCAGAAAAAGCGTTCGGCCGAAATTGGTCTCAAGGGAAGGCTCCAAACCGGAGCCATCAAGCATGAATGGGCGCTCAATGCAACGCACTATGCTCACAAGCAGGACGACTATGGTCGCCGCAGCGTGCCGGGCGCAGACTGGACCACAAACCTCTACAACCCGGTCTGGGGGCCGGAAGCGCCCTTTGTTGCACCGCATATCTCGCACACCGAGGTGCGCCTGGCCAGCTACGGTCTGGCGGACACCATGTCATTTGCCGGAGGTCGCGTGCAACTCACCCTGGGTATGCGCCGCCAGCAAGTGGTCAGCGACGCCTTCAACATCGGCACGGGGGCGCGCACCTCGCGTTATGACCAGAGCGCGACATCGCCTGCTGCTGCATTGCTGTTCAGGGCGACAGAACATGTTTCGGCCTATGCCAATTACATCGAAGGCCTGAGTCAGGGCGCAACCGCGCCAATGACTGCGGCGAATGCGGGCGAAGTATTTGCGCCTTACAAGACCAAGCAGAAAGAAGTGGGTGTCAAACTTGATCTTGGGGAATTCGCGCACACGCTCAGTCTGTTCGAGATCACACGTCCCAGCAGCTATACGGACCCGGTCACCAATATCTTCTCGTTCGGCGGAGAGCAGCGCAATCGAGGCATCGAATGGGGTTTCTGGGGATCACCGCTGCGTGGCGTACGCATGATGGGCGGGATTGCCTATACCGCCCCCAAGCTGACGCAGACCGCAGGCGGCGTCAATCAGGGCAAAGTCGCCACGGGTGTCCCCAAGCTGCAGGGAAAATTGGGTGCTGAATGGGATGTTCCTGCCATTCCGGGGCTGACTGTGACGGGTAATGCAACGGCGGTGTCCAAGCAATATATCAGTGCGGACAACAGCCTTTGGGCGGCAGGTCGTGTGACCTACGACCTCGGTGCACGCTATGCAGCCAAGGTTGCCGGCAACCCTGTCACGTTTCGCGCGACGCTGCTGAACGTTTCCAACAAGGCCTATTGGGGCATGCCACTGCTGTCCAGCTTGGCACTGGGGGCGCCACGCACGCTTGCGCTGTCGGCAACGATTGACTTCTGACGCGGGTGTGCTGGAGTTCGCAGGCAGGTCTCTGGCCTCCAGGTCGACGACGCTCCAGCTAATTCCGAGCAGAGATGGATCCGAGATCCTTTGACGGCGGCTGCGCAGTTGATGCATCTGCGCGACCGCTTTTCATGGCTGCAATGACGCTTGGCCGGGCCGGGCGGAGGGCAGCGGGGTTTTCAATAAGTGAGAATGGGTATCATTTATGTAGAATCGTTGCATTTCCAATGCACGAGAGACTTCGGTGCCTACTCACGCCAACAGCATCGCCAGTGAAGCACTTGACAGCATGTACACACTGCACAACCGCTGGCTGATCTCCTGGCTGCAGCGCAAGCTTGGTAACCGCTATGATGCGGCAGACATCGCGCAGGACACATTCACGCGCATTTGGACAACTGCCAGAACGCAAGCAATCGAAGACATCAGAGAACCCAGGGCTTATCTGACAACCGTTGCCAGGCGATTGATGATCAATCACCTGGAACGCCGCTCGCTCGAACAGGCATATCTTGCCTCCTTGCAGCTATTGCCTGAAGCCACCGCGCTCTCCGCAGAGGCTCGAGCCATCTTGCGGGAGACCCTGGAGGAGCTGGATGCATTGCTGGGAGCGCTTCCAGCGAAAGTTCGCACTGCATTCCTACTTTCACAGCTCGAAGGGCTTGCTTATGAGGAGATCGCCACGCAGATGCAGGTAAGCGTGCGTACGGTCACCCGCTATATGGCACAGGGCTTTCGGCAATGTCTGCGCGTGATGCTGGGTGCCTGAAATGAGTGCCATCGATGCAAGCATTCTCGATGAGGCCGCTCAATGGCTGGCTCGCCGGCATGCATCGGACTTCAGCGAAGCAGAGCAGGCGGAGCTTGCCCGATGGCGCAGCCTCAGTGCAACTCACGAGGAAATCTGGCAACGCATAGAGCAACTGAAATTCCGAATGGATAGTGTTCCCTCGGCAGTTGGCATGGCTGTTCTGGATCGTCCACGTGCTGCAGGAAATCGCCGGCAGATTCTGCGTGCATCGGCACTCGCTCTGGCAACTCCAATGCTTGGCTGGTTCTCCTACCGCTATCTGCCATGGCGCACCTGGAATGCGGACTTCAGAACAGCAACAGGCGAAAGACGCGAACTGACATTGGCTGACAACAGTCAGGTGCTGCTGAATACAGCTTCCGCAATAAGCGTTCAGTTCGATGGCATAGAACGTCTGATCCAGCATCTTGCAGGTGAGATTCTGGTGGAAACCGCACACCTGAGCGAATACAGGACTTTGCCCTTTGTCGTCCAGACTGCCGATGGGCGGCTGCAGGCACTGGGCACCAAATTCATCGTTCGAAAGCATGCACGGAGCACGACGCTGTCAGTGCTGCAAGGAGCGGTGCAGGTAATGCCTGCGGATTCCAGGCAATCCCTTGTCGTGCAGGCTGGCGAGCAAGTGAGCTTCGATGCTCACAAGGTGGGGGCTCTCACCGCGCTGCCATCCCACGCCGATGCCTGGACTCAGGGGGTGCTGTATGCCGAGAACATGCGTTTGGCTGATTTCCTGGAGGAGTTGCAGCGCTATCGCGAAGGAATCCTGCGCTGCGATCCCAGTGCTGCTGAGCTGCTCGTGTCCGGCACATTCCATTTGCGCGATACAGATCGCATTCTCGAGTTGCTGGCTCGGACCCTGCCAATCCATAGGCAGCAGCGCACCCGTTACTGGATAACCGTCACGCGTTCCTGAAGTTTTTCAGTGTCAGGTTCTCGCATGCCGTCCTCCGAAATTCAGGCCGGAGCGATGACTCTTTTAAATTGCTGTCCTGTTTTTCAATCTCGCCTGTCAAGTGCATCAAGACCCGTTTATTGACAGCCAAGAGGATTGAGCAAATGCCCGAAAAGTACGTCCGGAAACTCAACAGGAACGACAAAGCGACGCGAGTGCGCCCGGTCGCAACGGCAGTCGGAGGAATTCTTGTTGCCATCGTCGGCACAGCCGCAATCGGTTTGCACATGCCAGCGGCTTTTGCTGCAGATACAGTTACCAGTCCCGCGCAGAAGTCCTATCAGGTGGCCGCTGGCCCACTCGGTCCCGCGCTGATGGACTTTGCAGCTCAGGCGGGCATCAATCTGGGCATGGATCTGAGCAAGCTCAAGGACAAGCGTACCCCCGGCCTGTCCGGTTTCCACACCGTCGATGGCGGTTTTGCACATTTGCTGGAAAGCTCGGGACTGAGTGCGCGTCGTCTAGGTGAAGGCAACTATGCACTGGAAGTCCCGGGGACCACCAAGGCATCCATCGAACAAAAGAGCAGTGCTTCCGTGCCCGCCAGTGGCCAAGGCTCTCCGGAGCTGGCCGCCGTTACGGTGACGGCACGTACCCAGAATAATCTCGTTGCACCGTCCCGGCAGGTCAGTATTCTCGAAGCCGAAGAAGTTCAGCAACTTCGGCAAGGCTCCGACAGTCTGGCAACCATGCTCAGCAAAGTCGTCCCAGGGATGGCAGATTCCAGCCACACAATCACCGACTATGGGCAGACTCTGCGCGGCCGGAACATGCTTATCCTTGTGGACGGGGTTCCACTGAACACCAATCGCGACTCATCCAGAAACCTTGCCAACATCAATCCTGCGGACATCGAGCAGATCGAGGTGCTTCGCGGCAGCAGTGCCATCTACGGCAGCGGCGCAGCAGGCGGCATCATCTCTGTGCGTACCAAACGTCCCTCGGGCGAGACCAAAGCAGAGACCATAGTGACGGGATCTGCACCGCTGTCCAGACTCAGAGGCGCCGGACTTGGAGCCGAAGTCCAGCACTATCTTTCTGGCGGCGGCGATGTGGTCGACTATTCCGTCAGCCTGGGCGCCAAGCATGTCGGAGGCTCATTCGATGCCAAGGGGCGCCGCATTGCACCCGAGCCCAGCCAGGGAGACTTGTTCGACTCCGATATTTACAACGCGTCCGCCAAGATCGGCTTCAAGCTGGACGAAAATCAACGGCTTCAATTCTCCGCGAGCCACTACAACGCCAGCCAGGACACCGACTATGCATCCGATCCCTCCGTGGCCCGCTTGCCCGCAGGTACGGCTGCAGCCAGGCCTATCAAGGGCTTGGTACTTGCAGATCAAAACCAGATCAAGAACACCATGCTGGGTCTTGACTATGAGAACCGCGATCTCGCAGGCAGCGCCGTGGCAGCTCAACTCTATTACCGGGATTTCTATACGCGCTTTGCGCCCTTCGACGCACGCGCCGTTCCCGTGCGAGGCGCCAACGTCGATCAGTCCATGCAGAACTCCGATGTGTTTGGTGGTCGCCTGACCATCAAAACACCTCTAGGACAAGAGAAGAACACCTTGCTGATCTGGGGAGCGGACTTCAATCACGAGCGCACCGACATGCCGATCGATATCTTTGATCCCAAGGCCTATGACGCCAGTGGAGGTCTGGTGTTCAACAAGATTGGCCGCTTGATCTATATGCCTCAGGTCACGACCAGGAGCATTGGCGCTTTTGCCCAGTTGCAACACAAATTCAGCGATCAGTGGTCTGTGGAGGGCGGGGCGCGCTACGACCGGGCTCAGGCCAGCTTCAACGACTTCACCCCTTTGTCGCAATCGAAATTGCCCAGTCCCCAGTCCGTCTCTGGCGGTACCGTTAAATATGGCTCATGGTCTTACAACCTGGGCACGGTTTTTGCACCTGTCAAGGGACACGAGTTCTATGCGTCCTACAGCCAGGGCTTTGAGCTGCCGGATATCGGGGTCGTGGTACGCAATGCCACAGCGGGCTTCAACATCGGCAACTCCAACCTGCATGCAGTCAAAACAGATACCGTGGAAGTCGGTTGGCGCGGGAAGTTTTCCAACGCCATTGCCAGCCTGGGAGCCTTTCAATCGAGCTCCGACCTCGGCGCCGTGCAGAGCTTCAACAACGGACTCACGCTGCTGCGAACCAAAGAAAAAATCCGGGGTATCGAAGGTGGCCTCGACTACTTCAGCGACGATGACCGCTGGAGCAGCGGTGGGAGCATTACCTGGATGAAGGGTCGTGAACTCCCGCAGGGCTCAAGCCTTTATCAGGACATGACGGGCTATCGTATTCCGCCCCTCAAACTGACTGCCTATGTGGAATACCGCCCCAATGCCAGCTGGAGCCACCGCATCCAGGCAAGCACATATGCCTCCAAGGATTACCGCCTGGATGGCAAGACCAGCTTTGGGCGCCATGACACCAGAGGCTACACCACAGTGGACTTGATCAGCCAATGGAAAATCGATTCCAAGAACCGCGTATCGCTCGGTGTGGAAAACCTGCTCAACCGCAGCTACTTCCCGCTATACAGCCAGTTGCTTCGCAATAGCAACAACACCAGCCGCCTGCCTGCAGCGGGCGCGGTATTGCGAGTCAGCTATGCACACACTTGGTAGATGCGCGTCATACCAGCCGATCGAAGAATGGCGGTGCTTTGGACAGCAGTGCCTGATCTGATTGGGCTGTCTTGACGTAGGGGCACTGCGGCTACTGCTGCCATATTTCGATCAGCGCTCCCTGAGGAGCTGCTGCCTTAAGCTGGCTTGCTGCGTCCGGTAAGGAATGACAGCTATCGGCAATCCTTGGTCGACGGGCAAAAAGATGCTGCGATAGGAGGCGCCTGGACGAGTCTGTTTCCGGGGGCTGGGTTGTGTTTACGACCTTGTCGATCTGGAATATCGACTTGTTAGGTCCAAAGGGCCGCAGTTTCGACTGCGGCCCTTTTTGCTGGTCGGTCTGGCTTGTTGACTTGGCTCAATATGATCCGGGGCAAAGCCCGGCACAGTGTGGTGCATGTTCACCATGCCCTCCATGTCGCAAATCGCTTCCACGTTTGGGCAGCCTGAGAGCTTTGCTCCAGGCTCTTGGCTCAGGCAACGTCGCCAACCCCTCGATTCGGTGCTGTATCTGGAAAGCGGCAGCGTGATGCTCGGAGTCGGGCAGGATTCGGCCATGCGCCATCAACTGGGGCAGGTGGAAGGGCCGACCTGGCTGGATGCCGCTTTTGCGCTGCAGGAGCGTCCTTCCTGCCTCGATATGCAGGCGCAGACGGCTGGGCGCATCTACATCATTCCTCTGGCGCGCTTTCTAGGCTCTGTGGCGGAGCTTGCACCCGCCGTGCAGCACTTGCTCAAAGATCTGGCCAGGGCCTATTGCTCGCAGACCGAGCTGGCGGTCAGTCGCCTGGCTCAGGACGCCGAAGCTCGCTGCGCCCAGTGGCTGCTGAACCATGCGAGCCCGGGAGGAAATGGCAATGCCCTGCATGTCACCCTCAAGGCACGCAAACGTCTGATTGCAGCGCAACTGGGTATTGCGCCGGAAACATTCTCGCGCGTGCTCAGGCAGTTGCGAGAGCATGGGCTGATTGCCGGGCGAGGCAATGTGATTGAATTACCCAAGCCTGGCGCACTGGAGGTGCTGGCGCTCGGGTAAATACCGGGCCGGGTTGCAGGCCATGCAGCGCTTGGCTTTTGCTCTGAGAAGGAGCTTGCGGCGTAGCATTTGTCGACAATCTCCGGGGTTTCCTCTCGTTGGGTTGCAGACATCGGCTCTCTATATTGAGGCCCATGTCAGATGCTGTCTTCTCCCTGCAAGCAGAGCCGCCATGGGTTGCGCCGTCGCAGCCAGAGGAGGTAGCTGCCGCGCCACAGTCTGGGCGGATACGCAGAGGCCCAGGCCCCATGCTGCGCAGCATGGTGCTTGTTGCCATGATTGCAGTGCTGCTGGCAGGAGCTGGCGCTGCGGGCTGGGTGGCTTATTCCCTGCGTCGGGCGGTCATGGACGGAGCGCTGCCGGCGCAGACCAAGGCGTTGGAATACGCGGCTCGTTCGCTGGCCTTCAGAGTCGAGCAGCAGCAAAAGCCCCTGCATAGTCTGTCCTCTGTGCTGGCGGGCCATATGCATGATTCTCAGGAGTCACTGGAGGCCATGCTCAAGCAGCCCACATCCATGGCACAGCAGTATGAGCAACTTCAACTGGCTGATGGAAAAGGGCAGTTGCTGGTCAATCTGCATCAGGAGCAGGCGCTGGCCGCAGAACAGCTTGAAGAGCCGCTGCGCGAAGTGCTCAAGCGTTCGTTGGCAGAGGGCAAGCCTATCACCCAAGCCTGGGTGCGTCCCGGTGAAGCGGGCCTGCAGCTGGAGTTTCAGAATGTCGTGCCGGTGCGTGATCTGCAAGGCAAGTTGCAGGGCGTTCTTGGTGGCAGCTACCGGACGCCTTTGTCGGTGTTGTTTTCGCTGGAAGTCGCCTCTGCCGAAGCGGGTAGCCAGCTGCTGCTGATCGACCGTGACCTGCGTCCGCTGGCCCTCAGCAGCAAAGGGCAGTGGCAATTGCCCCCAGCCTTGGGCGATGCTGCGCTACCTCGAGGGCTGGATCAAGCTTGGCTCAAGACGGCCCAGACCGGTGCGGTCAGTGAGCAGAGAAATAGCCAGCTCTGGAGCGCCATGCCGCTGCCTTGGGCGCAATGGACTCTGCTGAAGGTCAGCAACGTTCAGGAATGGGTGCCGGGAGTCTCGGCCAAGATGATGGGCTGGCTGGCCACGGCCCTGCTGGTACTGGCTGGACTGCTTGGAGCGGTGCTTTGCCTGATCGCCTATCCGCTGACGGCCTTGTTCCGCTCTGCAGAGCAGGCTTCTCGACACGGGCTGATGCTGGAAGTGGACTTAGGCAGCCGGGGGGGCAACTGGTGGCATGGCCTGTCCGATCACGACTGGGGAGAGGCTCAGACCCTGCGCACTGCCTTGCAGGCCCTGGGTGGTGGATATGAGGCGCATGGCGAGCTGGAGCGTGATTTGCAGATGCAGTTGCAGACCTTGATGGACTATGCCCCCGTAGGTTTGATCGTGACGCATGGCTCGAAGGTGCAGCGTGTGGGCATGCAGGCAGCCAGAGTACTTGGCTATCAGCCTCAGGAAATGCAGGGCCTGGCTGTGCGTGATCTGTGTGCCAGCGATGCCGACTACGAGGATCTGATGGGGCGGATTCGGCGGGCTCTGGATACTTATGGACAGTTTGATAGCGAAGTCTGCCTGGTACGCAAGGATGCAAGGCCGATATGGGTGCGAATTCATGGTCAGAGCATGCAGCGCATGCACAGGGCCTGGGAGCAGTCGGGCAAGGCGCTGGATGGTCAATACCTGGTCTGGGAGCTGGAGGATGTGACCACGCAGCGGCAGTTGCGCGAGCAATCGAGCTGGAAAGCCATGCACGATCCCTTGACCCGCCTGCCCAACCGAACGGCGTTTGCTCTGCGGCTCAAGGAATGGCTGCGCGAATATACGACTCCCGACTATCTGGAGAACCTGGGAGGCGCGAATGTCATCGCCCGATCGCAGAGCGAGCCCAAGGCGCATGGCATCGTGCTGTATGTGGATCTGGACCACTTCTCTCAGGTCAATCGCCAGGGCGGGCGTGAAGTGGGTGACGAGGTGCTCGGCCATATCGCCCGGTTGATCGAATCAACAGTACGCCCTCATGGCTGGGTGGCCAGGGTTGGGGGCGATGAGTTTGCGATTCTCATGGCCGGAATCAGCCGTGAGGAGGGAATGCGCCATGCGCAACTGCTGTGCATGGCCATACAGGACTGGGAGGGCTCCTATCAGGGGCAGCGCTATATGTTGAGTGCCAGCATCGGCATGCTGTTGCTGGACGCCAGCTACCACACGGCGGCCAGCGCCTTCAAGGGGGCCGATATGGCCTGCTACGCAGCCAAGCGCAAAGGGCGCAACCGCGTGGAAGTGATGACTGCGGCGGTCTGAGCCGGATTGCGCATGCTGAATTCAGGGCAGATATGACAGCCTAGAGGGCAATCCCTTGGCTGCTCAAAGGGGCTGACTGAGTTACGCTCTGCGGCTGCTTTGTATACAAAATGGATGAGGCTGGCCGTGCCAAAGCGCCCGGATGGCCGTGACCTATGCGTGACCAGACCTTGTTCGACAAGATAGATTTGCACCTGATCAGGGTGCTGCACACGGTGCTGACGGAGCGCAGCGTCTCCAGGGCAGCGCTGCGACTGGGCATGCACCAGCCGGCGGTGTCTGCCGCACTGCGGCGTCTGCGCGAGCTCGCTGGCGACCCTTTGCTGGTGCGTTCCGGGGCACAGATGCAGCCTACCGATGTGGGGCTGCGCATGGTGCAACCCTCGGCAGACATTCTGCGTGCAGCCGAAGGGCTGTTCAGCGATGCACGGCAGTTTGATCCGCGCACCTCGACTCGTACCTTCCGCATTGCGGCCAGCGACTATCTGGATCCCCAGTTCCTGCCGCGGCTGATGTCGGCCATGAAGGCGCAGGCCCCGCATTGCCCGGTGGACTTTCTGCCGCTGAGCGCCGAGGCGCATTACGAGGGACAACTGGCCGATGGCGAGATCGACGTCGTCATCGGAAACTGGCCGCAGCCACCGGAAGGCCTGCACATGGCCAAGCTGTTCGAGGACGAGGTGGTCTGTCTGGTCAGTCCCAAGCATCCGGCAGTGCGCAGGGGCTGGGATGTACAGCAATGGCTGCAGGCCGAGCATATTGCGCCGACCCCGGCCTATCCCGGTGCCCTGGGCGTGATAGACGAACAGTTGGCAGGCATGGGTTTGAGCCGCCAGGTGGTGGCACGCTGCGCGCATTTCAGTCTGATTCCCGACATGGTGGCATCAAGCTTGCTTGTCATGACCTCGGGCAGATTGTTCTGTGAGCGTTTCAGCGAACGTCTGTCCCTGGCCATACTGCCTTGCCCTGTGGAATTCCCTCCGCTGGTCTATTACCAGCTCTGGCATGCGCGTTCGCATGCCGGAGCCGCCACACGCTGGCTGCGAGAGGTGGTTCGCAACGTTGCACTAACGCTGCGAAATCAATAGCTTGTATCGTATTCCTGTTCAGCGCGTAGAGCCTGTTTGAGTCAATTTGTTATTTGAATTGAGAGACAATCCAGCGATGAATCCCCCCCCGACACATTCCCCATCTGCGAGTGCGCCTGCGCGTTTGCAGCTGGAGGGTATTACCAAGCGGTACCCGGCTGTGGTTGCAAACAGCAAGGTATCGCTGAAAGTTAAGCCCGGCGAGATCCACGCCATTCTGGGCGAAAACGGCGCTGGCAAGTCCACGCTGATGAAGATCATCTATGGTGCGGTCAAGCCTGACGAGGGAGCCATCCTGGTCGACGGCAAGCCGGTGCAGATCCGCAATCCGCAGGAAGCCCGGGCACTGGGCATTGCCATGGTGTTCCAGCATTTCAGCCTGTTCGACACGCTGACCGTGGCCGAGAACGTCTGGCTGGGCCTGGACAAGAGCATTGCACTGGCCAGGGTGATCGAGAACATTCAGGCCACGGCCCGTGATTACGGGCTGGAGGTGGACCCGCATCGTCCTGTACACACGCTTTCCGTCGGCGAAATGCAGCGCGTGGAAATCATCCGTGCCCTGCTGACCAATCCCCGCGTGCTGATTCTGGACGAGCCCACCTCGGTGCTCACGCCCCAGGCCGTGGAAATGCTGTTTGTGGTGTTGCGCCGCCTGGCCGCGGAAGGCTGCTCCATCCTCTACATCAGCCACAAGCTGCATGAAATCCGCTCGCTGTGCACGGCCTGTACGGTGTTGCGAGGTGGTGTGGTGACGGGGGAGTGCAACCCGGCCAACGAGACCAATGCTTCTCTGTCGCGCATGATGATCGGCTCGGAGCCGCCGGAGCTGGAGCACCGCAGTGCAAATACCGGCGATACCGTGCTGCGTGTGCAGGGCCTGTCGCTCAAAAGCCAGGACCCTTTCGGTGTCGATCTGCAGAGCATTGCGCTGCAGGTGCGTGCGGGCGAAGTCGTCGGTATTGCGGGCGTCTCCGGCAACGGCCAGAAAGAGCTGATGTATGCGCTGTCCGGCGAGGACACGCGTTCCGAGGCAGAGGCCGTGCAGTTGCTGGGCAAAGGCGTGGGGCGTATGGGCCCGGGCAGGCGCCGTGGCATGGGTCTGCACTTTGTGCCAGAGGAGCGCCTGGGGCGTGGAGCCGTGCCCAGCATGGGTCTGGCCCACAACCTGTTGCTGACGCGCAAGACCGCAGTTGGCAAGGGCGGCTGGATTCGCATGGCGGCTCTGCAGGCGCAGGCGCGGGACATCATCGGTCGCTTCAACGTCAAGGCCGGCGGCCCGAATTCGGCCGCGCAGTCGCTGTCGGGAGGCAATCTGCAGAAGTTCATCGTGGGCCGTGAAATTGATGCCAAACCACGTCTGCTCATCATCTCTCAGCCCACCTGGGGGGTGGATGTGGGAGCTGCTGCGCAGATTCGGGGCGAGATTCTCAAGCTGCGCGACCAGGGTTGCGCCGTGCTGGTGGTCAGTGAGGAGTTGGACGAGTTGTTTGAGATTTGTGACCGCCTGCATGTGGTGGCCAAGGGCCGCCTGAGTCCATCGGTGGATAGAGCGGCTGCCACGGTGCAGCAGATAGGTGAATGGATGAGCGGCCTGTGGGATGCGGCGGTCGTGCAGGGAGGTGCCCATGCTTAAGCTGGAACCACGTCCCCAGGCGTCCAAGTTCTGGACCTATGGCTCGCCGATTCTGGCGTTGCTGATCACCGTGCTGGTCGGGGTCTGCCTGTTCGCCCTGCTGGGCAAGGATCCGGTCAAGGGCTTGCAGGCCTTTTTCTGGGAACCCATCAAATCGGGCTATGCCTTGGGCGAGTTGGCTGTCAAGGCCACGCCCTTGTTGCTGATTGCACTGGGGCTGGCCGTATGCTTTCGCTCCAATGTCTGGAATATTGGTGCCGAAGGTCAGTTCGTCATCGGGGCGGTGGCTGCAGGCGGCATTGCCTTGCTGGCCGACAAGACCACAGGTCCCTGGATCGTGCCAGCCATTCTGATCGCCGGCATGCTGGGCGGCATGCTCTGGGCGGGCATCGTGGCCTTGCTGCGCGACCGCTTCAACGCCAACGAAATTCTGGTCAGCCTGATGCTGGTCTATGTGGGCACGCTGGTGCTGGGCTATCTGGTCTATGGTCCCTGGAAGGACCCCATGGGATACAACTTTCCGCAGACCAAGAGCTTTGAGCGTGTTACCCAGATTCCTCGGCTGGTGCAGGGCATGCGCATGAATATCGGCGTCATCATCTCGTTGGTGGGAGCTGGTCTGCTGTGGGCGTTCCTGTTTCGCACGCGTGCGGGTTTCGCCTTGCAAGTCGGCGGCCTGGCGCCATCGGCGGCACGCTATGCCGGTTTTTCCTCGCGCAAGGCACTGTGGACGGCGCTGCTGATTTCCGGCGCCACAGCCGGTCTGGCGGGAGCGCTGGAAGTCGCTGGCCCTCTGGGTCAGCTCACGCCCTATGTGCCCGCCGGCTACGGCTTTGCGGCCATCATCGTGGCCTTTGTGGGGCGCCTGCATCCTGTGGGCATGATTTTTTCGGCCATTCTCATGAGCATGTTTTATATCGGTGGCGAGCTGGCGCAGTCGCGCCTGGGCCTGCCCAAGGCGCTGACAGGCGTCTTCCAGGGTCTGCTGCTGTTCGCGCTGCTGGCCTGCGACACGCTGGTGGCCTACCGCATCCGCTGGGCGGCGAAAAAAGCCAGTAGCGTCATTTCTGCAGTGAAGGGAGCCTGATCCATGGAATCCTATGCACTGCTGCTGGGCTCCACCCTCAGCGCCGGCACTGTTCTGGCGCTGGCGGCCCTGGGCCTGTTGATCAATGAAAAATCGGGCATCGTCAATCTCGGTGCCGAGGGCATGATGCTCTGCGCTGCCATTGCGGGTTTTGCCGCTACCGTACACACCGGCAACACCTGGATGGGCTTTGGTGCGGGCATGCTGGCAGGGGCCTTGCTGGCCGCCATCTTCGGGGGACTGGTGATCTGGTTCAACACCAATCAGTATGCAACCGGTCTTGCGCTTTCGCTGTTCGGCGCTGGCTTCTCGGCTTTCGTGGGCCTGGGCTATGTACAGGCCAAGCTGCCTGAGCTACCCAAGTACTCCATCCCGGGCCTGGCAGATCTGCCGCTCGTGGGCCCGGCCTTGTTCACGCTGCACCCGCTGGTATATGGCGCCATCGTGCTGGCCGCCTTGATGGTCTGGTTTCTCTACCGCACGCGTGCGGGCCTGGTGTTGCGTTCGGTCGGCGAGTCGCCCTCGTCAGCCCATGCCCTGGGCTATCCTGTGCGCCGCATCCGTCTGATGGCCGTGATGTTTGGCGGTGCCATGTGCGGTCTGGCGGGTGCCTTCATCTCGGTGGTCTACACGCCGCTGTGGGTGGAAAACATGGTTTCGGGTCGAGGCTGGATCGCGTTGGCGCTGACGACTTTTGCGACCTGGCGACCAGCCCGCGTCCTGCTGGGCGCCTATCTGTTTGGCGGCGTGACCATGTTGCAGTTCCATCTGCAGGCCACCGGAGTTCAGGTGCCCAGCCAGATTCTGTCCATGCTGCCGTATCTGGCCACCATCGTGGTGCTGGTGCTGATCTCGCGCAATCCGACCTGGATTCGGGCCAATATGCCGGCCTCCCTGGGAAAACCCTTCTACCCTGGAGCGTGATGCCCAAATGTGGTGCAATCCGCTTTTCAAAAATAACGAGAGGACAACTCCAATGACAACTCTGGGCAAACGCGCTCTGATCAAGATGATCGGCCTGTCGGCTGTTTCCATGGCTGTGCTGACCGCTTGCGGCAAGAAGGAGGAGGCACCAGCGGCTCCTGCCGTCGCACCTGCGGCTGCTCCTGCTGCCGACAAGCTCAAGATCGGCTTCATGTATGTGAGCCCCATCGGCGACGGCGGCTGGACCTACCAGCACGAGCTGGGCCGCAAGGCCATCCAGGAGAAGTTCGGCGACAAGATCGAGACTTCCATGGTCGAGAGCGTGCCCGAGTCTGCCGACGCCGAGCGCGTGATGCGCGACATGATCGGCCAGGGCAACAAGCTGGTCTTTGCCACCAGCTTCGGCTATCAGGACTTTGTGCAAAAGGTCGCCGCCGATGCCAAGGATGTGAAGTTCGAGCACGCCACCGGCTACAAGACGGCCGACAACGCAGCCGTGTACGACACCAAGACCTTTGAAGGCGCTTATCTGGCCGGCATCGTGGCGGGTGCCATGACCAAGACCAAGACCGTGGGCGTGGTGGCTTCGGTGCCAATCCCCGAAGTGGTGCGCAACATCAACAGCTTTGTGCTGGGCGCTCAGAGCATAGACCCATCGATCAAGGCCAAGGTGGTCTGGGTGAACGAGTGGTTTGCTCCTCCCAAGGAATCCGAAGCCGCCAACAGCCTGATCAACGGCGGCGTGGACGTGATGTACCAGAACACCAATTCTCCCGCCGTGCTGAAGACGGCCGAGGAGCGCGGTGCCCGTGCCTTCGGCAAGGACGGCGACATGAGCGGCTTCGCGCCCAAGGCTCATCTGGGCTCTGCCGTGATCGACTGGACTCCCTACTACAGCAAGGTGGTGGAAGACACGCTGGCAGGCAAGTGGCAGACCGGCAACTTCTGGTGGGGTGTGAAGGAAGGCGCCATCGACCTGAAGAAGATCGCTGACGACGTGCCCCAGGAAATCAAGGACAAGGTGGATAAGGCCCGCGCCGGCCTGAAGGACGGCTCCTTCGCCGTCTGGACAGGTCCCATCAAGGACAATACCGGCAAGGAACTGCTGGAAGCTGGCAAGGTTGCCGATGATGCCTGGCTGCGCAGCATCAACTTCTATGTGAACGGCATCGAAGGCAAGGTGCCTGGTGCCGAATAAGCACTGTTTGCGGGACGTCTGACCAGCGTCCGATCAAAGGCCCCGAGGGGCCTTTCTTTTTGCGCTGTCGTTTTCAGGATACCTATCTGCAATTTGGCGCAGTTTATGCATATATTGCCCAAGGTGTAACCGGTATCCATGGGCTTGCGCTCCTATCGGTTTCAAACCTCACTCTTTGTTCCAAGGAAACTTTAATGACTGATTTGCACAAGCGTTCATTGATCAAGGTCGCCGCACTGACGGCTGTGGCCTCGGCCGCTCTCGTAGGCTGCGGCAAGAAGGAAGAAGCACCTGCGCCGGCAGCAGCCCCCGCTGCCGCTCCTGCGGCCGCTGCTCCGGAGCCTCTGAAGATTGCTTTTGCGTATGTCGGCCCGGTGGGCGACGGTGGTTGGTCCTTTGCCCATGACCAGGCCCGCAAAGCCCTGGAAAAAGAGTTCGGTGACAAGATCAAGACCAGCTATGTGGAGAGCGTGCCCGAAGGTGCCGATGCCGAGCGCGTGCTGCGCGACATGGCTTCGCAGGGCAACAAGCTGGTGTTCGGTACCACCTTCGGCTATATGGACGTGATCCAGAAGCTGGCCCCCGAGTTCGCCGATGTGAAGTGGGAACACGCCACCGGCTACAAGACCGCCGCCAATGTCAGCACCTATGACAGCCGCACTTACGAAGGTGCCTATCTGGCCGGCATCATTGCCGGTGGCATGACCAAGTCCAACACCCTGGGCGTGGTGGGCTCTGTGCCTATTCCCGAAGTGATCCGCAATATCAACAGCTTCACCCTGGGCGCCCAGTCCGTGAATCCCAAGATCAAGACCAAGGTGGTCTGGGTCAACGAATGGTTCAGCCCTCCCAAGGAGACCGAAGCTGCGACCAGCCTGATCAACGGCGGCGCCGACATCCTGTTCCAGAACACCGATTCGCCTGCAGTGCTGAAGACGGCCGAGGAAAAGGGCAAGCGTGCCTTCGGCTGGGATTCGGACATGACAGCCTACGGTCCCAAGGCTCACCTGGGCTCGTCCATCATCAACTGGGCGCCTTACTACATCGATTCCACCCGCAACGCGCTGGAAGGAAAGTGGACCAGCCGTCAGACCTGGTGGGGCGTCAAGGAGGGCGTGATCGACATCGTTTCACTGGCTGACGACATTCCTGCCGAACTCAAGGCAAAGGTTGAGGATGTGAAAAAGGGATTGAAGGAAGGTACATTCACCATCTGGAAGGGCCCTATCACCGGCCAGGACGGCAAGGAACTGATCGCTGCCGACAAGGTTGCCGATGACGGCTTCCTCAAAGGCATCAATTTCTACGTCAAGGGCGTTGAAGGCAAAGTGCCAGGTGGCGACGCCAAGTAAGCACTGCTGGTCAGGCATGGCGCCGCCTCGTCGCACCGATTGCGGCCTGTGGCGCATGTCTTCAGGCAGACCCCGGGGTTTGCCGGGTAGTGTTGGCTGTTAGCAGTTGTGCAGACACGACTTGCAGCGACAGGGCCGCCGCAGAGCGGCCCTTTGTATTTCGATAATGACGAGTATCCCCATGACTGAACGTACCCTCTGGCATCCTGTTGCCCAATCCTCCGATGTGGTGAGCGCGCCGTTTTCCGTGCGGCTGCTGGAACAGCCGCTGGTGCTGTGGCGCAATGCCGAGGGGCTGGTGCAGTCCTTTGTGGACCGCTGCCCGCATCGCGGTGCACGCCTGTCCATGGGCCGTGTGGAGAACGGGCATCTGGAATGCCCCTATCACGGCTGGCAATTCTCTTCCGGGGGCCAGTGCGTGAAGGTGCCCGCCGTGCCAGATTTCACACCCCCTGCATCGCAGCGCGTGCAGGCTTTCGAGGTGCAGGAAGCCTACGGACTGATCTGGGTGCGCCTGGAGTCTTCCGACAGCCAGCTGCCGGTGTTCGCGGCAGAGACGGACGAGCATCTTCGCAAGGTGAACTGCGGGCCTTACGATGTGGCGGCCAGTGCGCCGCGCATCATCGAGAACTTCCTCGACATGTCCCACTTCGGCTTTGTGCACGAAGGCTGGCTGGGCAGCCGTGAAGCCACGGCCATTGCCGCCTACAAGGTGGAGAGCACCTCCACCGGCGTGCTGGCGACAGGCTGCAAGGCCGTGCAGCCCCAGTCTAATCTGCACTCCACCCAGGCGGCCGAGGTGGAATACACCTACGAGGTGACTGCTGCCTACACCGCCGTGCTGACCAAGATTCCCGAAGAGGGCACTTCCAAACAGGGCTGGCGCGAGCAGATCGGCCTGTTCATCTGCCCTGTCACGCCCGAAACCAGTCGCGTCTGGTTCCGTCTGGCGGTCGCGGACTTCGAATCGACCGATGAGCAGTTGCAGACCTTCCAGCACACCATCTTTGTGCAGGACCAGCCGGTGCTGGAGTCGCAGCTGCCCAAGGCCCTGCCGCTGGATCCGCGCGCAGAAATGCACTCGGCGGCCGACCGCATGTCGTCGGCCTATCGCCGTTTCCTGAAGGCTCAGGAGATCGCCTTCGGAACCTGCTGAGACAGGCCTGAGAGGCTTTGCCGCCTTCCCCGGACGGGCGTCCATGCGGCTCGCCGGGAGGCTGCGCCACGGGCTTGCGGTCGCAAGCCCGAAGTCGCAGACCTGTCGGGGCTGGCCATATGGCTGGAGCTGTGCCGGTTTGATAGGCTAGAGATTGAACGGCGCGTAGCGCCAAGGAGAATAAAGATGAACACCGTGCCTGCCGTAGATGCTTCCCGTCTGCCACAGCTGCTGCGAGCCATGCCCAAGGCCGAGCTGCATATGCATATCGAGGGGTCGCTGGAGCCCGAACTGATTTTTGCGCTGGCGCAGCGCAACCAGATACCTCTGGCCTATGACAGTGTGGAGGCACTGCGCGCGGCCTATGCCTTTACGGATCTGCAGAGCTTTCTGGACATCTATTACGCGGGTGCCAGCGTGCTGCTGCACGAGCAGGACTTCTACGACATGGCGCGCGCCTATCTGGACCGCGCCGTGGCCGACAATGTGGTGCACACGGAAATCTTCTTCGATCCGCAGACCCACACTGAACGCGGAGTGGCCATGGAGACCGTCATCAACGGTCTGTATCGCGCCTGCCGCGACGCGCAGATCGAGCAGGGCATTTCCTCTTCGCTGATCCTGAGCTTTCTGCGCCACCTGAGCGAGGAAAGCGCCCTGCAGACGCTGGAGGCCGCGCTGCCGCTGCGTGATCGCTTTATCGGCGTGGGGCTGGACAGCAGCGAGCTGGGCAATCCGCCCGAGAAGTTCGCCCGCGTGTTTGCACGTTGCAAGCAGCTGGGCCTGCGCTTGGTGGCCCATGCCGGGGAGGAGGGGCCGCCCGCCTATATCTGGGGGGCACTGGATGTGCTGAACGTGGAGCGCATCGACCATGGCGTGCAGTCCGAGCAGGATGCGCTGCTGATGCAGAGGCTGGTCAGGGAGCAGATACCGCTGACGGTCTGCCCGTTATCGAATCTCAAGCTCTGCGTGATCAAGGACCTGGCCGATCACAATCTGCCGCGCCTTCTGGCGGCTGGGCTCAAGGTCATGATCAACTCGGACGACCCGGCCTATTTCGGCGGCTATGTCAACGAGAACTACACCCAGCTCTTTGCCGCCACGGGCATGGGCGCGCCCGAGGCCTATCAGCTGGCGCGCAACAGCCTGGAAGCGAGCTTTGCCAGCCAGGCGCAGAAGCAGGACTGGATTGCACGCCTGGACGAAGTGTTTCAGGAATATGCCGCGGCTTGACGAAGTGACTGCTGAGCGGCGCAGCGGCCGTCTTCACAAGCGCCGATAGCCTGGGGTCCGGTGATTGAAAGCCCGGTTGAAGCGGTTCAGCCGGGCTTTCTTTGCGTGGAGCGGCGCAGTGCCAGGGTCGGCAAAGGTCCGGTGGCCATGCGTCTAGTGGTGTCGCCGCGCAGATGCTCGAACAGCAGATCGACCGCCAGCTGTGCGATGTCTTCCAGATGCAGGTCCAGTGCCGTCAGCGGCGGCTCGCAGCTGCGCGCACGCAGACCATCGTAGCGCGTGGCCAGCATCAGATCTTCGGGAATGCGCAGGCCTGCCTGCTGGGCGTAGCGGGCCGCGCCCACGGCAAAGGCATCGACCATGACCAGCAGGGCATCGAGCTCTGGGTGTTCGCCCAGCAGTTGCTGGGCTGCGGCATGGCCGCCGTCCTCGCCCTCGGCCTCGTCCATGCGCAACACCACAGGCTGCATGCCATGACCGGCTGCCATGGCTGCATAGGCCTGCTCGGCCTGGCTGTAGGAGGTGCGCTCCGAGGCGCCGACCACCAGCCCTATCTGCCTGGCTCCGGCCGCCAGCATATGCGTGAGCAGCATCTGCGTAGCCGGACCCGACAGCAGATCGACATAGGGCACGTTGACATGGTCGCCGCCCGGGCGGCCGATGGATACCACGGGCAGGCCCTGCTGCAGCAGCTCTGCCAGCTGGGGGTCGCCGGCCTGCGGCTCTATGACCAGGGCGCCGTCGATATCGAGCAGGTTCAGCGAGGTCTGGCCGGGCTTGTGGGGCGGAACCAGCGCCATGACCAGGCCGCGCTCAAGCGCCGACGAGGCAGCGACAGCAGCCACTTCCATGAAGAACCCCAAACGCGACGGCCCGCCCGAGACCGTGAACGGCATGGACGACATCAGCGCAATCATGCTGGCGCCGCCTGTGCGCAGGCGCTGCGCATGGCGATTGGGCCGGTAGCCAAGGCTGCGAGCAGCTTCCTCCACCTTCAGGCGTGTGGCCGGGTCGACCTGACCGCGGCCATTGAGCGCGTGGGAGACCGTGGTGCGTGAAACACCGGCCTCGCGAGCCACGTCGGAGATGGTGATGCGTTGGCTGGGCGTGTCGGCCATGGAATTCCTCAAGAGTGCGGGCGGTCATTGCGAAACGCACGGCAGGCATTGCAGAAGTTTTTGTATACTTTACTTTGCCCAAATCGATTTGGTTAATTTGGAATTGCATCAATTATTCATAAATGAGATTGATGAAATTCAAGTGCCAAATCGATTTTCTTTTTGGAAACGATATCGCCTTGACGGCCGGTCGCAGTGCCGGCCGACGTGCAGATATCCGAGCGCTGCCCCGGTTGCGGGGTAGCGCTGCGAGTCAATTGCGACCGGAGTGCTGGCCTGCCGCCGCTTCGGTTTGCTCACTGGAGAATGAATGTGCCCAAATCGGATTTGAGCCGGCGCAGCTTTTTGAAGGCTGCGGCCGCCCTGGGGGTGGTTGCCGGAGTGCGCCCGCTGGAGCAGGCGCTGGCGCAGATGGTCGAGCCGGCAAACGGTCAGGACGCTGGCTGGATGGACGGCGGCCGGCTGCGCTACCGCCGCGACGGCATGGCCAAGGTCATGGGCCAGAAGCTGTTTGCCATCGATCTGCGCGCGCGCGACATGGCGGGCTGGCCCGACAAGCAGTCCCATGCGCTTTTGATCATGGTTCCGCGTGCCGACCGTATCTACGAAGGTCTGGACCTGTCCGTGCTGGGCAAGGACTTTGCCCCTGACGTGCTGGTGGACGCCGAGCGTGCCGCTGCCGACGGCGTGCACATGCCCGAGCCCGGTTTTTACGGCAGCTACTTCTTGCCCAAGGGCCAGGTCTCACCCATGCTGGGCCAGCCCGTGGCCTTGGGCATCTGGCACGACTACGAGCGCTACCGCGAAGCCGTGCGCCTGCTGCGCTTCAACGAGGGCATCTTCCGGTGGGGCGCAGCCGCCACGCCGCCCAAACGCAAGCCCTATGTGGCCGCGCGCTATGTGCGCATGGGAGCTGACAGGCATGACGAGCCCGATCTGCATGCGCCGCTGTACCACGGCATCGTGCGCCCGCAGCTGACCGGCCCCGAGCTGCAATGGCCCGGCGTGGACGATGCCAAGCATGGCAAGGCCATGCAGTACTCGGCCCAGATCCAGCAACTGCTCAAGCAGCCGCCCGAGGGTACCCAGGTCTTCTCGCGCGACTACCACAGCCAGTCCATGGAGCCTGCCGCGCTGGAGCCTGAAAACGGCCTGGCCTGGTATGAAGAGAGCAGGGGCGTGATGCATATGGTGGGCGCCACCCAGGCGCCCTACGCCACGGCAGGCCATGTGGTCGGCATGGTCAAGGCCAGCCGCTTTGCGCTCAAGGAAATGGATTATCTGAGCGCCTACACCGTGGGCTACGGGCAGAAGGAGCACCACTCCTTCCCGTTCTACGTGGGTCTGGCGGCGCTGTATGCGCAAGGTCGCCCGGTGCGGCTGGCGCTGGACCGCTGGCAGCATTTCCAGTTCGCGCTCAAGCGCCATCCCTTTGACCTCAAGACCACGATTGCCGTGGATGCCGAAGGACAGTTCCAGGCCTTCTCGGTGGACATGCGCGGCGACGGCGGCGGCACCATGAACTTCAGCCCTTCGGTGGGCACGCTCGGTGTCGCTTCCTCGCAGTCGGTGTACTACTTTCCCAAGAGCGATCTGTCGGTGGCCGTCTTCCCCAGCAGCGAAGTCACTGCGGGATCGGTGCGCGGCTACGGCACGCTGCAGTCCATGGCCCCCACCGAGATGCTGGTCGATGAGATTGCCGAGCAGATCGGCATGGACGCCATCGCCCTGCGCCAGAAGAATATGCTGCGCACAGGCTTGCGCAACACCCAGGGCGCCGTGCCTGCGGGCCAGTTGCGCATCGGCGAGATTCTGGCCCTGGCCGCCAAGGACCCGGTGTGGGTGAACCGTGTCCAACGCAAGGCCGAGTACGAAGCCGCCAATCCCGGCATGCGCTACGGCGTGGGTTTTGCCTCGGTGCAAAAAAGCTTTGGTACCGCCGGCGAAGCCGCGCTGGCATTGATCGAGCTATCGCCCGAGGGCAAGCTCAAGATGAAGCACATCACGGCGGAAATCGGCACCGGCACCACCACGGCCCAGATGCTGGCGGCAGAGCCTTTTCTCGGTCGCCCTGTGGACGAGGTGGAGTTTTCGGCCCAGAAATGGCCCGAGATGCCCTTGCACACGCAGGAGCAGCCCAACTCCACGCCCCAGGCCGAAGAGGATCGCCTGTCCCAGGACCCGTACTGGGTGCCCAGCTTCACTTCGCCGCAATCGGCCTCCAATTCTGCCTACTACTTCACCCACACCACGCGCCAGGCCGCCAAGCTGCTGCTGGCCCATGGTCTGTGGCCGGCAGCCCTGTCCATCTGGGGCAATCCGTTTGGCGGTCCATTGCAAGGCATGCCGGTCTCGCTCGACGAGGCCGAGTGGAAGGACGGCAAGCTGGTGGCCGGCGCCATGGAGCCCTTGACGCTGGAGCGTCTGGCCGCACGCGCCCATGAGCTGGGTCTGGTCACCGGTGTCTGCGTCCACACCTTCAATCGCCGCTCCTGGGCCAGTGCCGAGTTCGAGCTGGGCGGCAAGCGCTTTGCTGCCGAGATCGATGCCCTGTCCCTGCGCTTTGGCAATGGTGCCGATGCCGCCAAAAAGGCCGCGATGGACAGTGCCGGCTACGCCTTCCAGCCTCGCGTCAAGATCAGCTATCCGCCGGTGCACCGTCTGGCGGCGGGCGCGGTGTACTACGCGCCTTGCGCCACGCTGGTGGAACTGGCCGTATCCACGGGCACCGGCAAGGTCACGCTGCTGGGGCACAAGACCTGGCTGGAATGCGGCTCGCAGATCGTACCCGAGCTGGTCTCGGGCCAGTTGCAGGGCGGCGTGGCCATGGGTATCGGCCACGCTCTGTACGAAGAGCTGCCCCTGGGGCCGAGCGGCCCCGGCAACGGCAGCTGGAACTTCAACCGCTACCACCTGCCGCGCGCCAGCGAGCTGGCCGTGTGGACGGCCGAGGGCCATGTGCTGCCTCCGGTCTCGCGCACCGACCCGCCCAAGGGCATGGCCGAGGTGGTGATGATCCCCGTCGTCGCTGCCTGCGCCAACGCCGTGGCCCACGCCACCGGCAAGCGCTTCTATCAACTGCCGCTGAGCGCGGAGCGAATCAAGAAGGCATTGTGATGCAGCAACGTATCCAGTTTTCCGCCACCATCAACGGTCAAAAGACCGGCCCGCATGAGCTGCCCAAGGACCTGATGATGATCGAGTTCCTGCAGGAATATGCGGGCATGAACGGTACGCGCCTTGGCTGCGGCCAGGGTGTGTGCCGCGCCTGCACCATCATCGTGGACGAGCCCGGCAAGGGCCCGCACACCGTGCCCGCCTGCGTGACCGGCGTGGCCTGGCTCAATGGCAAAAGCCTGCGCACCATCGAAGGCGCGGCCCGCAGCGATGAGCAGGGCCAGATCACGGCCTCTGCCGTGCAAAAAGCGTTTCTGGAGCATTTCTCGTTCCAGTGCGGCTACTGCACACCGGGTTTTGTGAACTCGGCCACCGTGCTGATGGAGCAGCTGCAGGCCAGGCCCGTGGATGCCAACGCCGTGGAAGAAGCCGTGGAAGCCGCGCTGGACAAGCATATCTGTCGCTGTACCGGCTATGTGCGCTACTACCACGCCGTGCGCGACCTGATTCTGGTCACGCCAGGCCTGACCACGGGCCAGCGCACGCGGGAGGTCAGCCGTCATGGATAAAGCTCAACGCAGCAAGTTCACCAAGATCGCCGCAGGCCTTGCCGCCGCAGCCGTGGTGGTGCTGGGCGGCATGTATATCGCGGGCAGTGCAAGCGGCAGCGTGCCGCCTGCCACGGTGGACTTTGCCAACATCAGTGCCGAGCAAAAGCAGAAATTGTTCGACCGCGGCCTGCAGGTGTTTCGCGCTGCCGACTGCGCGGCCTGCCACAGCTCGCCCACCACGGGCGCCGAGCTGGCCGGAGGCATGGCCATGGTCACGCCCATGGGCACGCTGTACGGCACGAATATTTCGCCTTCCAAGGAGCATGGCATAGGCCAGTGGTCGGCCGACGACCTGTACCGCGCCGTGGCGCGCGGCATGGCACCGGGGCGCAAGAACCTGTACCCCGCCATGCCTTATGCCAGCTACCACGACATCACGCGCGCCGATGTCGATGCGCTCTGGGTCTGGCTGCAGGCCCAACCTGCGGTGGAAGTGGCCAACCGCCAGCCGGAGATGCACTTCCCGTTCAGCATCCGCCCCGGCCTCGCACTGTGGAATGCGCTGGAGCGTCCTGCGGGGGCGCCGGCCCCCGAGGCCAGCAACTCCCTGGAACGTGGCGCCTATCTGGTCAACACCCTGGGCCACTGCGGCGAATGCCATACACCGCGCACCAGCAGCTTTGCCATGGACCTCAGGCAGTCGCTCGCCGGCAATGTGATCGAAGGCGCCTACGCCCCCGACCTGCGCCCCAAGGCCATGGCCGAGCGCGGCTGGAGCGAGCAGGATCTGCTGCAGTTTCTGCGCACCGGTCTCTCGCCCCAGGGTGTGATGACCATGGGCATGTTCCCCGTGCTCCAGCATTCGGGTGCGCATATGGAGGAAGCCGACCTCAAGGCCATGGCCGCCTATCTGATGCAGGGGGAGAAGCCCGCAGTAAAGCTAGCGGCCGGAGCGCCTCAGACCCCGACCTCGGCCAATGGCGAACGCATCTACGTCGGTCTGTGCGCAGGCTGCCACGGCGTCGATGGTCAGGGTCAGCCGCATTCCTCGCTGCGCCTCGACACCAACACCACGGCCATGTTCCCCACGCCGCTGAATCTGGTGCGCGTGATCCGCGAAGGCCTGCCCGAGCGCGATCTGGCCCATGGCGAGCGCATGCAGGCCATGCCCGGCTTTGCCGATCAGCTCAGCCACGAAGACATGGCCGATCTGGTGAACTACATGCGCCTGCGCTGGGGTCGTCAGAAGGGCGATGTGACGCCGGCGCAAGTAGCCGATGTCATCAGGACCGCCGAATCACATTGATAGCGGTTTCAAGTAAAAAGAGCTGTCAGTGCTTATCCATCAAGCGCTGGCAGCTCTTTTTTTAATAGTGATTCGATTCAGGCGAATTCGGCTTTGATTTTCTCGGCCAGCTCGCCCAGCACGGCAAAGCCCGGTTCCTCGCGCTGCCAGACCACGGACAGGCCATCGCCCTCGAAGCGCGGCAGCACATGCAGGTGAAAGTGAAACACCGTCTGCCCCGCTGGCGCGCCATTGGCCTGGAAGATGTTGATTCCGTCGGGATCGAAAGCCTTGTTCACCGCGGCCGCCACGCGCTGGGCCGTCTGCATCACGGCGCCGGCTTCCTCGGGCGTCAGCTCCAGCAGATTGACGGCATGGCGCTTGCTGGCAACCAGCACATGGCCTCGCGTGGCCTGGCCGATGTCCATGAAGGCAATGGTCAAATCGTCCTCATAGACCTTGGCCGATGGAATCTCCCCTTTGACGAGCTTGCAGAAAATGCACTCGCCGGGGGGCGAGTGGTCTACAAACATGGGCATGACGCTCTCCTTTTTTATGGTTCAAGCGTTCTATCTTAGGCCCAGCCGCAAATCAGCGCGGCGTCGCGCGCAGGCAGTCCTTGGTGATTTCTGCCATGGATGTCGCGCCCAGCATGGCCATATTGCGGTCCACTTCGTCACGCAGCAAGGTGATGGCGTGATGAACGCCCTGTGCACCGCCAACTGCGGCGGCGTACATGAAGGGGCGGCCCAGAAACACCATGCGCGCGCCCAGGGCCACGGCCTTGAGCACATCGCTGCCGCGGCGTATGCCGCTGTCCATCATCACGGCCGTGCGGTGGCCCACGCGGTCCACCACATAGGGAAGCATCTGCAGCGGAGCGACCACGCCATCGAGCTGACGGCCGCCGTGGTTGGAGACCACGATGCCTTGCGCGCCGATATCGGTGGCCATCACGGCATCGTCTTCGTTGAGGATGCCCTTGATGATGAGGTTGCCCTTCCAGCGCTGGCGAATGCGTTCGATGTTCTTCCAGTTCAGGTGGTCGCGGCCCGAGGTGTCGCGGATGGCGGTGCCCGACAGCAAAGGCGCGCCGCGCGTGGCAAACGAGTTCTCGAAGTGCGGCATGCCGTGGTTGATCAGCGTGCGCAGCATGGTGCCCACCATCCAGCGCGGGCGGGTGATGCCGTCATAGGCCAGGCGCAGCGAGGGGCGCAGCGGCATCGAGAAACCGGTGCGCACATTGTTTTCGCGGTTGGCCCAGACGGGAATGTCCACGGTGATGACCAGGGTGCCGAAGCCTGCGGCTTCGATGCGCTCGATCAGGCCGTCGATGCGCGTGGTGTCGCCGGGCAGATAGGCCTGGAACCAGGTCGACGGTGCAGCCTTGGCTACATCTTCCATGGGGATCAGCGAGGTGCCGCTCATGATGGCCGGAATGCGATTCGCTGCAGCAGTCCGAGCCAGCACCAGATCGCCACGGTAGGCCGAGATGGCGCTGATGCCCACCGGGGCCACGCCAAACGGCGAGTCCCAGGTCTGGCCGAACAGCTCGACCTTCTGGTTGCGCTTGGACACGTCCACCATGACCTTGGAGCTGAAGCCGTATTGCTGGAAGCTGTCACGGTTGGCCTGCAGCGAGACGCAGTCTTCGGCCGCGCCGCAGACATAGCCAAACAGAGGGCGGGGCAGGTGCCTGCGTGCGGCGGCCTCGAAGTCATGCAGCGACAAGATGTTCTGCAGATGACGGGGAAGCCCCGCGCGTTGGCCGTAGGCGGCTTGCGCCTTGGGGGCGGAGGCTGCGTTTGCAGCAGGGGCTTGTGACGATGCCATGGTAGGGCGCCTCGGGAGCGAAATTCAGGGGTTTGACTGGCTACGCCCCCGCACACTTGCGGTGCACGGGGGCGTGACAGAAACATCAGGTGTTCAAGGTTTACTGAGCGAATGTACCGCGCTGACGCATCAGCTCGCGGTGCAGTTGCTCGTTGCGCTCGAACGGTGCGCGGCCGTGCACATAGAAGTAGTTGTTCAGAACCACCAGGTCGCCAGCGGGCAGGCTGACGGTGCGGGTGCCGGGCGAATTTTCCATCGATTCCGACAGATTCTGCAGGTATTCGGCTTCGGCGTCGTTGGCGGGCTGCACGAACTGGTCGATGAAGGAGATCGACAGGCCGAACTCGCCGTGGAAGAACACGGGGCGTTCCACGCGTTCGTTCACGTTCTTGGAGCCCGGAGCCTTGTACAGCAGGGGCCTGGCGCCCAGCGGGTCTTGCACGAAGCGGTCCAGCTCGCTCCAGTCGTCCAGGTGCAGAAAGCGCGACTCACCGCCCACGGCGTTCTGCTCGTCGAATTTCATCATCAGCAGCCAGTCGGTGGCTTCGGTCACGAAGGTGCCGTCGGTGTGCATGGTGAACAATCGATAGGCCTGGCGCAGATAGGAGTCGCTGGCGTCGGTGTGCTTGACCAGAAAGCGCGCGTAGTACTTGTTGGACATGGAGTCGTGGTTGGCCGGGCCAAGGATATGGCCGATGGCGGTGCCGAACTTCACGTAGTCGTCGCTATCCTGGCTCACGCCTTCCAGACCCAGCACAAAGCCGCCATGCCTGCGGTCCTTGATGATGTTCACCAGCGTCTTGCCAAAGTCGGCGCCCATGTGGGCCTTCAGGCGGCGCGCCAGGTGAAAGCGCATGAAGGGCACGTATTCGAGGTTCTGCACGTCGATATCGCGCACATCGGCCAGGAAGGCGTTCAGGGCTTCAGCGTTCAGCGTCAGTTTCAGCAAACGAGGATGCTCGGGATGAGTGCTGATCTCGTAGGCGGCAGGCTGGATCAGTTGCTGGGGGGTCGTAGCGTTCATGGTGGGTGGGTACTTCAATCAGGAATGGTGTGATTGAACACTTCTTGTTTGATACGATCTACAGGGTTAAATGCATTTTTTAATAAGAATTTCAGATTAAATCCATGCTCAGCTACCGCCAACTCGAGCACTTCGTCACCGTGGCCCAGGAGCTGCATTTCTCACGTGCCGCCGACAAGCTGGGCGTGGCCCAGTCCGCCGTCAGCGTGCAGGTGCAGCAGCTGGAACAGCAACTGGGCGTGCGCCTGCTGCAGCGCAACAAGCGCAAACCCATCACGCTGACCGATGCGGGCGAGCTGCTCTACGAAGAGGCCGTGGCCGTGCTGCGCCATATGGAGCGGGCCCAGCAGATCGGGCAACTGGCGGCCCAGGGCATGAGCGGCCATGTCAAGCTGGGCTATATCTCCTCGTCCGTGACCTCGGGGGTGCTGGCGCGCATGCTCACGCAGTTCCGCCCCGGCCATGAGCAGGTGCATATGCAGGTGTTGGCCATGGAGACGCCGCGCCAGCTGCAGGCGCTGCAGCAGGGCGAGATCGATGCCGGTCTGCTGCGGCCACGCCGTCGCTACCCCGAGGGAGTCAAGGCGGTCATCGTGCACAGCGAGCCCTTCATGGTGGCGCTGGCCGAGAACCACCCGCTGGCACGCCATGAATCCATCAGCGTGGCCGATCTGCGCGGCCAGACCTTTATTGCGCCGCAGTTCATCAACGAAAGCGAAGGCTTTGCCGAGGTGCTGGCGCGGCTGGCCGAGACGGCCGGGTTTTCGGCACGCGAGGCCTATCGCGTCAACGACTTCGTCACGGCGACTAGCCTGGCTGCTGCTGGCTACGGCATTGTGGTGCTGCCCGAGTCGAACCGCCTGCTTAATCAGCCGGGCGTGGCCTTCAGGGCGCTGCGCGACTTCAAGGAAAACGTGCACATGGCGCTGGCCTACCGCGAGCGCGAGAACTCGCCTGCGGTGCGCGCCTTTCTGGCCGTGGCCAGAAGCTGCGCCGCCTAGTTACACGGCTGCGGGCAGGGCGGTGTTGCAGCGCAGGGTTCAGGATGTTGAACTGCCTAAAACAATAGCTGCTATCGATTACTGATATTGGTTTTTGGATTTGAATTGCAAGGAATTCAATGCACTGCAGGCGAAACCAGCTTTGTTATTGATAGCGCTAGCCCTGGCCTGTGCGCAGCCGTATAGCCTCTATAAGCGCTGCCGTGTTCCGCAGGCGAGATTGGGCGCGTAAGCTCTGGTCCATGAAAATCTATCGTAGTGCCCTGCTGCGCTTCGCCGATGACGGCCAAGCGGTTTATGACTCCGACGCCTTGCTGGCGATTGCTCCCGATGCCGCGGGCGTGCAGCGTGTGGTGGCTGCGGGCAGCTGGCAGGCGCTGGCCGACCAGTATCTTGAGCGCGAAGGCGTGCAAGTCATTCACCTGCCCGGCAAGCTGCTGGCACCGGGCTTTGTCGACCTGCATATCCACTACCCGCAGACCGATGTGATCGGCGCACCGGCCCCGGGTCTGCTGCCCTGGCTGGAGAACTACACCTTCCCGCACGAGTCGCGCTTCCACGATCGCGAATATGCCGATGGCGTGGCCGATTTCTTCATCAACGAGTTGCTGCGCAACGGTGTGACCACGGCGCTGGCGTTTGCAACCTCGCATCCGGCATCGGTGGATGCCATCATGACGGCAGCGCAAAAGCGCAGCATGCGCATGATTGCCGGCAAGGTGCTGCAGGACCGCAACAGCCCCGAAGGCGTGCGTGACGACACCGAGCAAGGCCTGATCGACACCGAAACCCTGATCCAGCGCTGGCATGGCGTGGACCGCCTGGGTTATGCGATCACGCCGCGCTTCGCGCCCACCAGCACGCCCGAGCAGCTGCGCGGTGCGGGCGAACTGGCAGCCAGGTATGGCGATGTCTGGATCCAGTCCCATGTGGCCGAGAACCTCGACGAGATTGCCTGGGTCAAGGAGCTGTTCCCCGCCGCGCGCAGCTATCTGGCGGTCTACGACGACTTCGGCCTGATGCGCGAGCGCGCCGTCTATGCGCACAGCATCTGGCTCGATGAAACCGACCGCCAGCTCATGCATGACACACGCTCTGCGGCGGCCATCAGCCCGACCAGCAACCAGTTTCTGGCCAGCGGCTATTTCGACTACCTCAAGGCCGACCAGGCCGGCATGCTCTATGGCCTGGCCAGCGATGTGGGCGGCGGCATGAGCTTCTCGCCGTTTCGCACCATGCAGGCCGCCTATGTGGTGGGGCGCGAGGGCCATGCCAAGCAGGGCCAGAGCCTGTCGCCGCAACACCTGTGGTGGCAGCACACGGCAGGCGCTGCGCGTGCACTGGGCCTGCAGGGCGTCATCGGCAATCTGCAACCCGGCTGCGAGGCCGACCTGGTCGTCATCAACCCCGGCTGCACGCCGCTGCTGGCGCGCAAGACGGCCCAGGCACGCAATCTGGACGAGCTGCTGTTTGCCATGATCATCCTCGGAGATGACCGCCTGATTGAGCAAACCATTGTTTCTCAAGCAAAATAGCGGTCTTGCGCTTGATTTGTGAGCGCACAACGCTATGAAAAATCAAGCGATACAGGACTTCTAATGAGCATCAAGAGCGACAAATGGATCCGTCAGATGGCGGAGCAGCACGGCATGATCGAGCCTTTCGAGCCTGGCCAGGTGCGCCAGGTCGACGGCAAGAAGATCATCAGCTACGGCACCTCGAGCTATGGCTACGACATCCGCTGCGCCCGCGAATTCAAGGTCTTCACGAATATCCACAGCACGGTGGTGGACCCCAAGAATTTTGACGAGAAGAGCTTTGTCGACTTCGAGGGCGACTATTGCATCATCCCGCCCAACAGCTTTGCACTGGCCCGCACGGTGGAGTACTTCCGCATTCCCCGCGACGTGCTGACCGTCTGCCTGGGCAAGAGCACTTATGCGCGCTGCGGCATCATCGTCAACGTGACGCCCTTCGAGCCCGAGTGGGAGGGCTATGTGACGCTGGAGTTCTCCAACACCACGCCGCTGCCGGCCAAGATCTATGCGGGTGAAGGCTGTGCCCAGGTGCTGTTCTTCCAGGGCGACGAGCAATGCGAAGTCAGCTACAAGGACCGCAACGGCAAGTACCAGGGCCAGCATGGCGTGACCCTGCCCAAGGCCTGAAGCCTGCTGCTGCGCCAGAAAGCCCGCTGCGGATACAGCGGGCTTTTTGCTTTCCCGGGAGGCGGCTGGGCGAGATCAGGCGGCTGCCGCTTCGAGCGCCGGCCAGTCCAGATTGCAGTGCGCGCCCACGCTGGCATGGCGCTGCAGCGCAGCGTCCACCATCAGGCTGCACAGGGCCAGCTGGTTGCGCAGTGCTGGGTCGGCGCCGCGCCACTGGGAACGCCACAGCACCAGTTGCTTGGCCGCCGCAATCAGGCTGTGGTTGCTGCGCACAATGCCCACGTTGTGCAGCATCAGCTGCTGCAGCGACTGCCGCATCTCCTGCTGGCTTTCAGCGCTCAGGTTCTTGCCGGGCTTGTGCGGCCTGTCATGAATGGCAGCAGGTTTGTGCAGGGGCTGTTCGGCCATGCGCAGCGCGGCAGACCTGCCCATGACCACGCACTCCATCAACGAGTTGCTGGCCAGACGGTTGGCGCCATGCAGGCCGGTGCGGGCCACCTCGCCAATTGCCCATAGCCCGGCCACGGCGGTGCGACCGTCCACGTGAGCCTGCACGCCGCCGCAGGCATAGTGGGCACAGGGAGCTACGGGGATGGGCTGGGTGGCAATGTCTATGCCGTGCGCCGCGCACAGTGCCATGACGCCGGGGAAATGCCGGGCCAGCCAGTCGCGGCTGCGGTGTGTGATGTCCAGCAGCACATGGGGCAACTGGTGTGCCCGCATCTCGCCATCGATGGCGCGGGCCACGATGTCGCGCGGCGCCAATTCGGCACGCGAGTCGTGGCGCAGCATGAAGCGCTCGCCGGGCCCGCCTTGCCGGTCTGGCAGGCACAGCAGGGCTCCTTCACCGCGCAGCGCTTCCGAGACCAGGCCCACGGACCGGCCGCCCACCTGCAAGGCCGTGGGGTGGAACTGCATGAACTCCAGGTCGCGCACGACACAGCCCGCATGCCAGGCCATGGCAATGCCGTCGCCGGTCGCCGTGGCCGGATTGGTGGTGCTGGGGTAGATCTGGCCCATGCCGCCCGTGGCCAGCACGGTATGGCTGGCCAGCATAGGCTGCAGCTGGCCATCGGCATTGCGCACGCTGGCACCCACGCAGCGCTGCTGCACGTCCTGCAGCAGTTCCATGGCAGTGCAATGCTGCAGCAAGGTGATGTGCTTCAGACCTCGGCAGGCCTGCAGCAAGGTCTGGTGTACGGCCTGCCCGGTGCGGTCGGCCGCATGCACAATGCGCCGAGCGCTGTGGCCGCCTTCGCGCGTCAGGTGCAGGCGGCCGTCTGCATCGGTGCTGAAGGGTACACCCAGGGCCTGCAGCCAGGCGATCGCCTGAGGGCCCTGCTCCAGAATGCGGCGCACGGCGCCTTCGTCGCAGAGGCCGGCGCCGGCGATCAGCGTGTCCTGAACATGGGCTTCCAGGCTGTCGGCGGGATCCAGCACGGCAGCAACGCCGCCTTGGGCCCAGGCGCTGGCGCATTCGTCGGCGCTGCTTTTGCTGAGCACGGTGATGCGCAGTTTGCTGGGCAGGCTGAGCGCCAGCGTCAGGCCGGCCAGTCCAGAGCCGATGATGAGAACATCGCTGCAAGTCTGAGATTGAGGCATGGTGCTTGTCCTTTCTCAGGCTGGACCGAAGTTCTGGAACAGGGCCGCGTCGCGTTCCAGCTCGCCGCTGGCGCGTATCGGCTGGCGCTGGGCAGCGGCAAAATCCAGCATGCGCTGTATGGGCCTGCGGGCGGCCAGGCCCAGCATCGCATCAAGCTCGATGGCACCGCTGCCTTGCAGCAGGGTCCGCTCCACGCCCGGCAGGCTGTTCATGGCCATCCAGGGGCAGAAGGCACAACTTTTGCAGCTGCCGCCCGTGCCCGCTGTCGGGGCAGCCAGAAAGCGCTTGCCCGGATAGCGCTGGCGCATGTCGTGAAGAATGCCTTGATCGGTGGCCACGATGAAGGTGTCGGTGGGCAGCTTGCCCACGGCGGCAATCAGCTGGGTGGTGGAGCCCACCACATCGGCCAGCGCAGTGACGGCCGCCGGCGATTCTGGGTGAACCAGAATCGCGGCCTCGGGGTGGGCGTTGGCCAGGGCTTGCAGCTCGTCTGCCTTGAATTCGTCATGGACCACGCAGCTGCCCTGCCACAGCAGCATGTCGGCGCCGGTCTGCTGCTGGATGTGGCTGCCCAGGTGGCGGTCGGGTGCCCAGAGGATTTTTTCGCCGCGTGCGTGCAGGGCGGCCACGATGTCCTGCCCTACCGACGAGGTGACCACCCAGTCGGCCCGGGCTTTCACGGCAGCGCTGGTGTTGGCATAGACGACCACGGTGCGGTCCGGATGAGCGTCGCAGAAGCGGCTGAACTCGTCGACCGGGCAGCCCAGGTCCAGCGAGCAGGTGGCATCGCCGTCGGGCATGAGCACGGTCTTTTCGGGGCTGAGGATTTTTGCAGTCTCGCCCATGAAGCGCACGCCGGCCACGATCAAGGTCTTGGCGGGATGGTTGGCACCAAAGCGCGCCATCTCCAGCGAGTCGCCCACGCAGCCGCCGGTATCGCGTGCCAGATCCTGCAGCGCACCGTCCACATAGTAGTGGGCAACCATGACGGCATTGCGTTCCTTGAGAAGAGCCTTGATGCGCTGCGCCGTCTCGCGCTGCTGCTGTCTGTCCTGCTGCGGCAGCACCCTGGCCCAGGCCTGGCCTGGGCTGCACTGGGCGCTGCTGCCTGGGGCGGGCTGGTCGAATTCCACGGTTTTGATCGTCATCGTCTCCATCCTGAGTTGTGCTGTTAAATATTTATACTCAATATGAGTATTATTAAAACCGCTTTTTTGGGATTTGTCACCAGGGAGACAAATTCGGCAGGAAGGTGTCGCTTTCAGCGCAGTCAGTGCTCGGGAAAGCAATCCTGGGAATGGATGGATTGCTTATTCATCAATGGCTTGATGCTTCTGAAAAATGAGCAAATGGAGGATGTTCAGGTGGGCTGCCTGAGCAGGTGTTGGCGCAGGGCCAGGCGGGTAGCGGCCAGATCCCAGCCGCCCCAGCCACAGGATTTGAAGAGCACAGGCTTCGTGGAGCGCGACCAGTCCTGATGCACCACGGTGGCCAGCGTGGGCAGGGTGCTCACCTCAATGCCGGCCTGCAGCAGGTCGCCGGCCTCGTGCGCGGCATCGACGGTGTCGACGACGATCTGGCCCTGGTGCAGAAAGCGCCGGCACAACTCGGGATCCAGCTCCGCCATTTGCGGCGTGAAGGCTCCGACGGCGCAGACAAAGGCATCGGGTCTTGCCGCCTCATGCAGCACCACGGCCTGCGCGGGCGTGCAGGTCACAATCAGCGGGCAGTGCCGGGCGGCCTCCTCCAGGTCGTCGGTGATGCGCGCATGCAGACCCAGGTCGCGGGCCTCGTCTGCAAGCCGCTGCGCGCTGCTGGCACTGCGCGAGTGAATCCAGACCTCCTGCGTGCCGAGGCCCTGGGCAAAAGCCTGCATATGGGCGCTGCCCTGCACGCCGGCGCCGACGATGAGCAGCGCGCCTTGAGGCCTGGGGGCCAGGCGGCGCGCTGCCAGCAGCGATACGGCTGCAGTGCGTCTGGCCGTGACGGTGGGGCCGTCCAGAATCAGCTGACGCACTCCTGTTGATGCATCAAAAACCACGATGTCGCCCTGAATGGTAGGTCTGCCCGCCTGGGCATTGCCTGGCGTGAAACTGATGAGCTTGGTCATGACTACCTGGCCATCGGTGGCCGGCATGCAGAACAGGCAATTGCCCGCAGCTGTCGGCATGACGATGCGTGGTGGGACCGAGACATTGCAACTGTTTTGCAGCTGGCGCAAAAGTGCTTCGATCTCATCGGCCAGGGCGGACCATGGCAGCAGTGCGGCAGTGGCGCGGGCGTCCAGAGACGCTGTCGAGGGCTGGGTCTGGGCATTCATGGGCAGTCGTATAGAGGCAGCGGACAAGCCTCTGAGCTTACAGAATTGCAAGCCCGGCCCGATGTTGACCGACAGAATGTCGCTGCACGAACGCTTCTGGCGAAGGCTGCCTGCGCGCACAATAGCCACTGTCTTATCCATCGATTCTGTCGTACACATGTTTGGCTTTTTTCCCCGCTCCGGGCAACGTAAGGACCCTACCTGGACACAAGCGCCTTCCAGCCGTGGTCATGTCGAGCCTGTCTGGCGGGATGGCGGCTCGGCTGCGAGCTATGAGCCCAGCCAGCAGCAGGCAGCTGCACCGCGCAAATCCTCTTCGGTCAAATTCTGGGCATCGGCCGTCCTGGCGGTGGTGGGTCTGCTGGCCGTGGCCTTTCTGTTTCTGAGCATGGTCGATGTGGTGGAGGAGCAGGTGGCCCGCAACCAGCCTCAGTCCACGCCTGCCGGCCGCTGAACACCAGTCCAAACGTCAACAATGCTGCGCTGCAGCTTGACTGGGGCGGCAAAAGCACAGCTTGATACCTCCAGTCGAGGCCGCAACCCTTAATATCGCCACCCGGCGCAGGCCGTGTGCAACACAGCAAAGGAGTAAGCACCATGAGATGGGAAGGTAACCGCGAGTCGGACAACGTCGAGGATCGCCGTGGAGAGGGTGGTGGCGGCGGTGGTTTCCCCATTGGTGGTCGCAGCATCGGCATCGGCACCGTGGTGCTGGCGCTGATTGGTTGGGGCGTATTCGGCATCAACCCGCTGACCACGATTGGCGTTCTCTCCGGTGGTGGCTCGCCCCAGGTGCAGCAGGCTCCGGCGCATCGCCCGGCTGGCGATGACCAGGGGGCCAGGTTTGTCTCCACGGTGCTGGCTTCAACCGAGGATGTCTGGACTCAGATCTTCCGTGAAGGCGGTGCTCAGTATCAGAACCCCAAGCTGGTGCTGTTCACCGGCGTGACGCGCACGGCCTGCGGCACGGGGCAGTCGGCCATGGGGCCGTTTTACTGCCCGGGTGACTACAAGGTCTATCTGGACATGGATTTCTTCAACACCATGAGCCGCCAGCTTGGCGCTCCCGGTGAGTTCGCGCGCGCCTATGTGGTGGCCCACGAGGTCGGCCACCATGTGCAGAACCTGCTCGGCATCTCGGGCAAGGTGGACAGCATGCGGGGCCGTGTCAGCGAGCGCGAGCAAAATGCCATGTCCGTGCGCCTGGAGCTGCAGGCCGACTGTCTGGCCGGCATCTGGGCCAACAAGTCGCAGCAGGCCAAGAGCTGGCTGGAGCAGGGCGATATCGAGTCGGCGATGAATGCCGCACAGCAGATCGGCGACGACAAGCTGCAGCGTGAAGCCACGGGTACGGTGCGCCCCGACAGCTTTACCCACGGCTCCAGCGCCCAGCGTGTGCGCTGGTTCACCCAGGGCTACAAGACCGGCAGCGTCAAGGCCTGCGACACCTTCGCAGCTCAGTCGCTTTGAGCCACAAGCGGGTTTGAGTCAGGCGTGCGCACTGTCACACGCCTTTGTTTTTGGAGCTGCAGAATGTGGAAATCCGGGTTATCCCGATAGATTGCACGGGATATTGGCAAGGCTTCTTACGCGCGAAAACAGAGGGGACGAAGGCTTTTCGTCTGCAGAAAATCACAAAGCCAACGCGAAAAACCCACTCGGTGCGACAATAACGCCCTCAATGACAAGCTCTTTCTCCAATCTTCACTTGGCTGAGCCCCTGGCACGCGCAGTGGCCGACATGGGCTATGAGTCCATGACTCCGATTCAGGCGCAGGCCATTCCGGTGGTATTGACCGGCAAGGACGTCATGGGCGCAGCCCAGACCGGCACAGGCAAGACGGCGGCGTTCTCCCTGCCCCTGCTGCAGCGCCTGATGCGCCATGAAAACGCCTCGGCATCGCCTGCCCGCCATCCGGTGCGTGCCCTGGTGCTGCTGCCCACGCGTGAGCTGGCCGACCAGGTGGCGCAACAGATTGCCTTGTATGCCAAGCACACCAAGCTGCGCAGCACCGTGGTGTTTGGCGGCATGGATATGAAGCCTCAGACCATCGAGCTGAAAAAAGGCGTCGAGGTGCTGGTGGCCACGCCCGGTCGTCTGCTGGACCACATCGAGGCCAAGAATGTGGTGCTCAATCAGGTGGAATATGTGGTGCTGGACGAGGCCGACCGCATGCTGGATATCGGCTTTCTGCCCGATCTGCAGCGTATCCTCTCCTATCTGCCCAAGAGCCGCACCACGCTGCTGTTCTCGGCCACGTTCTCGCCCGAGATCAAGCGTCTGGCCGGCAGCTATCTGCAGGACCCCGTGACCATCGAGGTGGCTCGTCCCAACGAGACGGCGTCCACGGTGGAGCAGCGCTTCTACAAGGTCACGGATGACGACAAGCGGTACGCGATTCGCTCCGTGCTCAAGGAGCGCGACATTCGCCAGGCCTTCATCTTCTCCAACAGCAAGCTGGGTTGTGCGCGTCTGACGCGTGCCCTGGAGCGTGACGGACTGCGTGCCGCCGCACTGCATGGAGACAAGAGCCAGGACGAGCGTCTGAAGGCACTGGAGGCCTTCAAGGCCGGTGAGGTGGATCTGCTGGTCTGTACCGATGTGGCCGCGCGCGGACTGGACATCAAGGACGTGCCCGCCGTGTTCAACTACGACGTGCCTTTCAACGCCGAAGACTATGTGCACCGCATCGGCCGTACCGGTCGCGCCGGTGCATCGGGTCTGGCCGTGACTCTGGTGACCGACCATGACAGCCGCAATGTGGCCGACATCGAAAAGCTCATCAAGAAGAAGATTGAAGTAGAACCCGCGCCCATGCAGGACTTCCGTCCGGCACGCCGCAGCCGCAGCGATGAGGAATATCGTCCTCGTCGCGAACGCGAGTTCGATGCAGCGCCCCGTGGCGGCTATGCGCATCGTCCTTCGCGCATGGCTCAGCGTCCTGGCAACGTGGATCCCTTCTTTGACAAGCCCTACGAGGCCAGCAGCGTGGCCGAGACCGCATCCTGGGACAGTAAGCATGCCGCCCCGGTCAAGAGCGCGAGCATCAAGCCCAAGCGCAAGGTCGCTGCCTTGTTCAGAGCACCTGTAGTGGCTTCCTGAACACCGGGTCGTCGCGCCACAGAAAACGCCTGCGGATGCAGGCGTTTCTTTTTTGAAGCTTCAGCCTTTGGCGCCAGGTACCTGAGCCTGCGGGCACTGCAGCTGTATCAGTTCTCGTTCGTCCATGCGCTCGCCGATTCTCATCATGCTGAGGCAGCCGCCCCAGACGCAACCGGTGTCCATGGCCATCAGATCGGGCCGGTTGATATGGCCCAGCGTGGACCAGTGGCCAAAAGCCATGGGCGTATCGGCAGTGAGCCGGCCCGGCGCATCGAACCAGGGCATCAGTCCTTCGGGCGCGTGATCGGCGGATTCAGCGCTCTCGAAGTCCATGACGCCGTCAGCACTGCAAAAACGCAGACGGGTGAAGGCGTTGACGATGCATCGCAGTCTGTCATCGCCTTGCAGGTCGGCGGACCAGCGATCGGGCTGGTTGCCATACATATTCTGCAAAAAGTGCACATGGTCGGCATGCTGGAGCACGGTCTGAACTTCGGTGCTCAAGGCCATTGCATCCTGCACACCCCATTGAGGAAGTACGCCGGCATGCACCATGAGAAGGTTCTCACCCAGCGCATTGGTGTGCAAGCGGGCCAGAGGCTGCAGGCGCAGCCAGTGCAGCAGGGTATCGCAATCGGGTGCGCTCAGAACCTGGGCCAGAGTGTCGCGCTTGCTTTGACGGCGAAGGCCTCGGGCTGCAGCCAGCAGGTGCAGGTCGTGATTGCCGAGCAGAGGGCGAATGGCATCGCCGGCCTGCATGCAGCGGCGCAATACTTCGGCGGATTTGGGGCCGCGATTGACAAGGTCGCCGAGCACGTAAAGTGTGTCCCGACTTGCGGAAAAATCCACGGTTTGCAATAAGCGCTCGAAGGCGTCATCGCAGCCCTGGATGTCTCCGATACAGTAAAGTGCCATGGTCTTCTTTCTGGTGGACGAGTCAGGGATTTTCTGCTGTTTGCATTGCTGACACCGCTAGGCGGGGTGTATGTGGCGTCGAAATTGGCACTGGCCTTGCGGTTGCAGGGCAAGATTGCCGGCTTTGGCAAAGCTCGTGAGCAAGGGGGCCCAAGCTGTGGTGGAGTTGCTTGAGAGTCCACACAGTTTCTGTCTTTCGTACAGTTGGGAATTACCTCCATCGGGCGCCCAACGGTATTTGGGTGGTGTTGCGATCAGCGATGGATTGGCCGTTTGGCTGATATCTCCGGGAATATAGGAAAAGACAGCAGACATTTCGGCAACGACTGTCGTCGTAAATGCTATTACATTTATAACGATTATCTTCCGGGTACGGGCTCAAAAGCGTTTCGGGCTGCCCTGTCGGGAGCTGGTTTCGGCATAGCAAGACGCTCCGTGGTCTGGGTTGCATCTATCGCAAAGCCCTTTGTGCGTTTGTTGTCATTTTCAACGCATGTCATATTGACTTTTCTACGGATTAATGAGTTCGCCTGCCCAGCAATGACCGAGCAAGAAATCGCAGCTGGTTTGGAGCAAGGGGGAAGTGGGTTTGAAGGAAGCGCATGGACATCAGGTAGCACAAGCATATTTCATTTGGACGTTATTTATATGGCATATTTGATGTCTGTTTTGTCGATATGTATGGCATTGGTGGCGAAATGGCGATATTTCGGGTTCTGCAGGCCCGTGCCTGACGGTGCCCGGATGGAGAGATGAGAAGACCTTCCTGGTTCATGTAACCCGCGGCTCGCCGGACGAGATACAGGCATCATCGGCTTGCCCAGGAAGCAGGTAGCCGGTAAGAAATTGCAGGACCTGCAGTGGTAGCAGGTGCTGGCTTCGAAATTTTTGCCTGAAACTCTGTGCGGGATGGCATGGCTTGATCAGCTGAGCGCCAAAGTTGGGCGTGGTGTTTGTCATCGAGAAATATGAGGTGCTGCAGAGCATCACCACACCGCGTGACTGGCTCTAAATCGGTGCCGGAGAGCTTTGCTCCTTGGAGGAGGCTGAGGCCTGTGCAACTCGCAGAGAAGACGGATTCTGGCTGCTTGAGGGTCTGCTGGCTATTCCTGAATTGAAGGCCAGGCTGACTATTGGAGTATTGCGAGACGAAGGCTGGGGAGATCCATAACACGTTGGCCGGTTTATTCTCCGCCCAGGCAGTCATTGGTCCGTTCTGGGCGAGAAGGTCTTGTGTGGCGGCTGGATATTCGAGGCGGTTGATCTGGATGAAAGCGGATCGCCAAGATATTGGCGGTTCCGGAGGCGGTATAGCTATTTATTAACACGTAGTTGCATTTTATAAATATTCTGAATTGTGGTTTTTGCTTACTCGGAAAATCATGAATTTGAAATTCCGGCATTTATAATGAAGTCACTTTAATCAACCAAGAAGCGCAAATCATGAGCACTTACAAGGAACTCCTGAAGCAGAGAGAAGAGCTGGAACAGCAAATCAACGAAGCTCGTTCGCGTGAACTGGCTGAAGCTGTGAGCAAGGTTCGCAGCCTGATTGCCGAGTACGGCTTGACTGCTGAAGATGTCTTTCCTCCTGCTCGTGCGCGCTCTTCCGCCAATGCGGGCGCCAAGGTGGCCCCCAAGTATCGTGATCCTGCAACGGGTCAGACTTGGACCGGTCGTGGCAAGCCGCCAAAGTGGATTGCAGACCAGGATCGCGAAAAGTTCGCTATTTGATCTGCTGTTTGCGCACGTTGAAAGAGCCCGCCTTGGCGGGCTTTTTTCATGGCTGCAAGGTTTGCGGCAGCGCAAACCAAAGTTCTCCTCGATGCTGGCGACTAAGCGGCACAATAAGAGTCCATGAACAAGCAGGTGTTGATTGCGGGTGGCGGTATTGGCGGTCTGGCAGCAGCCATTGCGGCGGTGCGGGCTGACTGGGATGTGCGCCTGTTCGAGCGTGCGGCGCAGTTTTCCGAAGTTGGAGCCGGTATTCAGCTGGGACCCAATGTGGTGCGCTGTCTTCAGGCATGGGGGCTGCAGCGATCGTTGCAGCAGGTCGTGGCCTGCCCTTTGTCCTTGCGAGCCTGCAATGCCGTGACGGGGCAAGAGCTGGGGCGATTGCCCTTGGGCGCAGACATGGTGCAGCGCTATGGGGCCAGCTACCTCACCATTCATCGCGCCGACCTGCACCAGATTCTGCTGGAGGCCTTGCAGGCTCTGCCAGAGGCTCACCTCAACCTCGACCAGTGCGTCAGCAGCTATAGCCAGCAGGACGGTGTGGTCACTATTCGTACCAGTGCCGGCAAGCTCATCGAGGGCGATGCCCTGATCGGCGCCGATGGCGTGCGCAGCGCCGTGCGTGCACAGATGCTGGGCGATGGCCCGCCGCGTGTGACCGGACATCTGGCCTACCGTGCCCTGGTGCATCAGGCCAATCTGCCCAAGCGCTTGCGCACCAGCGAGGTCACGGCCTGGATGGGGCCGCAATTGCATGCCATTCAGTACCCCGTGCGCCGGGGCGAGCTGCAGAATCTGGTGGTCATTGTGCAGGGGCCGGCCCCCGAGGATCTGGACAACTGGGATCACTCGGCCAATCTGCCCGATCTGCTGCAGCATCTTCAGGGCGCATGTGGTTACCTGCAGGATCTGGTTCAACATGTTCCCGATGTGGGTGGTGAATGGCGTTTGTGGCCGGTGGCCGACCGGCAGCCGGTGTCGTCAGAGACCCAGATGGCGCAGGGCCTTGTAGCCCTGCTGGGCGATGCGGCCCATCCCATGCGTCCCTATCTGGCGCAGGGTGCGGGCATGGCCATCGAGGATGCAGCCGAGTTGCAGGGCGCTCTGTCCATGCATGATCTGGATGTCAGTCTGCGGCTGCGCCGCTATGCGTTGAATCGCTGGCAGCGCAATGCCAGGGTGCAGGAACGCTCGCTGCGCAATGGCCGGATCTTCCATGCGACAGGGCCTATTCGCTGGGGTCGCGATCTGTCGCTGCGCGCCCTGGGCGGGCGCATCATGGATGTGCCCTGGCTGTATGAGGGCGCGCTCTAGCGACAGGTCACCATAACCGGGATGGTCTTCGCGCCGGTGCCTGCCTGTCAGATAGATTGCTTCAGTGGCTGGCCTTGAGCAGCAGCGGCGAAGGCTTGATGAGCTGGTAAGCCAGCACACCGCTGCCCAGCATGGCGGCAATCATCAGCATCACGGCCTGATAGATGTCGGCATTCTGGCGTTCCGCAACGCCTGCAACCAGGCCGGACAGCCACTGCATGAGCGCGGCTCCGAGAAACATGGCCATGGTGAAGATGGACAGCGCGCGTCCCGTCGTGGCCGGTGGGTAGGAGGAGCGCACATCGGCATAGATCAGCGTGCCATAGCCTGAAAGCACACTCATGACCAGCAGCAGCAGCACGCTGCCTACGGATTGATGGACCAGGGCCAGTGCTACAAAAACGGCGGCCATGAGCAGCGCAAAGCGTGCAATGCGCTGGCGGCGCCTGGCCGGACCGGGGTCCAGCCGGCCGAACATGGAAGGCACGAACAGCGAAATGACGGAGCAGGCCAGTGCCACATTGCCGGTCGTGACCAATGAAAACTGGTAGCGGTCCATCAGCATGGGACTGAGCCAGAGGCCGCGTACGGTGAGAAACGAGGCATAGCTGACCATGCCCAGCAGCACAATGCCCCAGGTATGGGGCAGCAGCAGCAGGCTGCCAAAACCTTGCAGTGCCTGCATGAAGCCGGGCTTGGGCTGGGAGTCCCCGGGAAGCGCGGGCTCGTGCACCTTGAAGAAAATCAGCAGCCAGGACAGCGCACTCAGCACCGCCAGCAGCGCAAAGCCGGCGCGCCAGCCCATATGCTGAACCAGCCAGGCCATGGGCGTGCCGGTAAACAGCAGGCCCAGTCCACCCAGGCCAAGGCCTATGCCCGAGAGGTAGGCAAATTTGTCGGCCGGAAAGTGGCGCGCGATAAACATGGTGCTGGCCAGAAAGGCGGGCGAGCAGCCCACGCCGATCAGCAGCTGGCCCAGCATCAGCCAGGAGTAGCTGGGTGCGAGTGCGGACAGTGCGGCGCCCGCAATCGACAGCGGAAAGGCCAGCAGCACGGTACGGCGCAAGCCGTAGATATCCATGCCTATGCCCATGAGCAGCTGGGCCACGCCGAAGGACAGCGCAAACAGCCCGGCAAACGAGCCCAGCGACTGCGCGGAGAGGCCAAAGTCCGTGCGCAGACCATCGGCGATGACGGAGGTGACCGTTCTGAAGGCCTGGCTCAGCGCAAAGCCCGTGAGCAGGCAGACCAGCATGGCCCAGGCGGAAGAGTCGGGTTTTGGACTGGTGTTCGGCCCTGGCGGGACGGCGCTGTGATCGGAGGGCATGGGCAGTTGGTTGCGATGTTAGGTTTTGCACGGAGCCTAAAGAATTCAGGCTGCCCGCGCTGTCACGAAAGAGCAGCAGGGGCAGCCTGAATGGCGATGGCCTTGATGGCCGGCTTAGAGCTCGGTGCGCAGGCTCCAGATCTCGGGGAACAGCACCACGTCCAGCATCTTCTTGAGGTAGCTCACTCCACCGGTGCCGCCCGTGCCGCGCTTGAAGCCGATGACGCGCTCCACCGTGGTCAGGTGGCGGAAGCGCCAGAGACGGAAGGCATCTTCGATATCGGCCAGCTTTTCGCCCAACTGGTACAGATCCCAATACTTGTGCGGGTCGCGGTAGACGGTGATCCAGGCCTGTTTCACGCCCTCGCTGGCTTCATAGGGCTGGGTCCAGTCGCGCTGCAGGCGGTCGGCAGGCACGGCGATGCCTTCGCGCGCCAGCAACTGCAGGGCCACGTCGTACAGCGACGGCGATTCGTAGGCAGCCTGTACCTGGGCCAGCAGGTCCGAGCGATGTGCGTGGGGCTGGAGCATGGCCGCATTCTTGTTGCCCAGCGCAAACTCGATACAGCGGTACTGGTAGCTCTGAAAGCCGCTGGAGTTGGCCAGATAGGGACGCATGGCCGAGTACTCGGGCGGCGTCATGGTGGACAGCACGGTCCAGGCGCTGACCAGCTGTTCCATGATGCGCGAGACGCGAGCCAGCATCTTGAAGGCATCGGGCTTGGTCTCGCCCGAGGCATTGGCAATGGCTGCCGTAGCCGCGCGCACCTCGTGCAGCATCAGCTTCATCCACAGCTCGCTGGTCTGGTGCTGCACGATGAACAGCATCTCGTCATGGGCAGGCGACAGCGGGTGCTGGGCCGTGAGAATCTGGTCCAGATGCAGATAGTCGCCATAGCTCATGTCACGGCTGAAGTCGAGCTGGGCTTTCTCGTCGCGGACGATGGCGGCGCCGCCATGCATAGGGCAGCCGGAGGATTCATTCGTCATGGTGAAGTCATTGTTGATGGACAGGTGCGCGCAGCGTAACCGAATCCGGGCACACAAAGCCTGCAAGAACGTGGATGCAAGCTGCCATAGCTTTGCGTAAAGTCAGGCCAGACACAGACCGATGACAGAAAACGCACTCCGCCGAGATTCACGCCATGCCCAGTCCTCTGCCTTCCACCGCCGCTGCAAATTCGCAAACCGATGAGCGCATGATCCAGTGCTGCCGCTGGCTGGAGAGCGAGGAGCCCATGCCCGCTCTGGAAGAACTGGCGCAGCGCCTGGGGCTCAGTCCCTGGCAGTTGCACCGCAACTTCAAGCGCGCCACGGGGCTCACGCCCAAGGCCTATGCCAAGGCCTATCGCGGCAGGCATGTGCGTGCCGCGCTGGCGCAGGAGGCCAGCGAGTCGGTCACCGATGCGGCCTATCTGAGCGGTTATGAAGCCAGCAGCAGCTTCTACAAGGACGCACCGGCCATGCTGGGCATGGCGCCGCAGTCCTATCGCAAGCGCGGGCAGAACCAGCGTATCCGCTTTGCGCTTGCCGAATGCTCGCTGGGCAGCCTGCTGGTGGCCAGCACCGACAAGGGCGTGTGCTGCGTGCTGCTTGGCGATGACCCGCATGCGCTGGTGGACGATCTGCAGCAGCGTTTTGCGGCGGCGCAACTGATCGGAGCCGATGCCCAGTATGAGCAGACCGTGGCCCAGGTGGTGGCGCTGATGGAGCAGCCCAGGCTGGGGCTGGCCCTGCCGCTGGATATTCAGGGCACGGCGTTTCAGCAGCGCGTGTGGCAGGCGCTGCAGAGCATTCCGGCCGGCCAGACCGTCAGCTACAGCGAACTGGCCCGGCAGCTGGGGCAGCCGAGCGCCACGCGGGCCGTCGCCAGCGCGGTGGCTGCCAACCCGATTGCCGTGGCCGTACCCTGCCATCGCGTGCTGCGCAACGACGGCAGCATCTCGGGCTATCGCTGGGGTGTGGAGCGCAAGCGTGCGCTGCTGCTGCGCGAGGCCCAGCAGGCCCAAATCAAGCTCTCTTAAAGAGAGCTGCTATCGCATGCTCTTCAATGTTTCTGAATGGATATCTATCTGAAACCATTGATTGATGAGCGACAGCAGCTATTAAGTTCACGAATGAGGCACAGGCGCGCTACGGCGCTGCCCGTGTGATAGAAAACCGCATGCTGCTTGAAGTCTCCATTGCCCTGCCCGCGCGTTACCGCTTTGACGAATTCGTGCATTTCCATGATCGCGACGAGCAGCAACTGGCCGAACGGGTCGATGCCGGAGCGCACAGCCTGCACAAGGCCATCATGTGGAAACGCAGCCCCGCCCTGCTGCAGCTGCAATGGCAGACCGGACAGGTGCAGGCCAGCTTGCATGCAGCGCAGGCAGAGCCGGCCGAGGCAGACCGGGCTGTGCTGCAAGCCATGGTGAAACGCATGCTGGGGCTGATCTACGGGCCCGACCAGCTGGAGCAGGCGCATGGTGATCACCGCGAGCTGGGAGTGCTGCTGTCGCGCCAGGTCGGCCTGCATGTGCCCGGCTCGCCCACGCCCTTCGAGGCGCTGACCTGGGCCATCACCGGCCAGCAGATCACGGTGGCCGTGGCCGTTTCGCTGCGGCGCAAGCTGATAGCGCTGGCGGGCGAGCCGCTGGCGCAATGCGGGGGCATGCCGGCCCTGCACGCTTATCCCGATGCACAGCGCGTGGCGGCCTTGGGGCTGGACGCGCTGCGCGGTGCGGGCTTTTCCCAGGCCAAGGCCCAGACCCTGCTGGCCGTGGCCCAGGCCGTCGCCGACGATAGCCTGCCGCTGGACGACTGGGCCGCCCGCAGCGCCGCCGGGCGCTGGAGCGAGGAGGATGTGGCCGCTGCCTCGGCGCAATTGCTGGCGGTCAAGGGCATAGGGCCGTGGACGGTGAATTACACCTTGCTGCGCGGCTATGGCTGGCCTGACGGCAGCTTGCACGGCGATGTGGCGGTACGCCGGGCCATAGGCCTGCTCACGGGTGGCGCCAAACCCGATGCGCGCGCCGCCAGCGACTGGCTGGAGCAGTTCAGGCCCTGGCGCGCGCTGGTGGCCGCGCACCTCTGGGCCTCGCTGGCCGACAGCGCCTATTGAGAGGCGACAGGCGGCAGCGCTTCAGAGCGTTGGCGACAGCACCAGCAGCAGCAGGCGTGCGGGCTGGCCCGAGGCGTTGGCCAGCTGGTGCTCGCTGTCCACCACCAGCGTGGCCGTGTCGCCCGCATGCAGCAGTACCTGCTCCTGGGCGGTGAAGACTTCGATGCTGCCTTCGAGAACGTGAAAGACCTCGCGTGTGCCTGCGCGATGGGCCGCGAAATGGCTGGAGACGGCATGCGGTGGAAAGCGGTAATGCACGAGGTTCACACCCGCGCTGGGGCTGGCCAGGGCCAGGCGCTCCACGCCGCTGGTCTCGTCGACAAAGCGCAGATTCTCGCCGGCTCGCGTGATCTGCGCACTGGGCGCGCTTTGCACCAGCTCGCCCAGCTCGCAGCCCAGACCTTGTGCAATCGCCATGGCATTGCGCAGGCTGGTGGCCAGCAGACCGCGCTCCACGCGCGATAGCGCGCCCGGCGAAACACCGCTGGCCTGGGCCAGCTGATCCAGTGTGATGCCCAACTGGGCGCGGCGCGCGCGGACGGCGGCGCCGAAAAGCGCATCCTGCTCCGATGCCTGCGATGCGGTGGTGGAGTTCAAGTCTGGCTCCTTGTCATGGCGTCTGTTCTTGTGTTGAAAATTTTCCTATGAGAAAATAATTTTGCGTATAGGAAATTATTTTTCGAGGATGAATGCAATGTACATGTTTATCAGTGCCTTGCCCGTGGCCACCGTCATCGCCGTCCTGCTGGCGGGCTGGCGCTCGCTGCATGCCGCAGCGCTGGGCGTGGCGGTGGCGCTGCTGGTGATTGCCGCAGCCTTTGCGCAGCCCGCTTCAGCATGGCTGGCCGCGGGCATGCACTGGGCGCCGGTGCTGCTGGAAGTGCTGCTGATCGTGGCCGGCGGGCTGCTGCTGTCCGAGGTGCTGCGCGCGTCGGGAGCGCAGAAGGCCCTGGCCGACTGGCTGCTGGCCAGGGCCGGCAGCGGCACGGGCGCCGTGCTGCTGGTGGTGCATGGCATCACGCCGTTTGCCGAGTCGGTCACCGGCTTTGGCGTGGGCGTGACCATAGGCATACCGCTGCTCGCCCACTTCGGGCTGTCGCCGCGCAAGGTGGTGCTGATCGGCCTGCTGGGCCTTTGCGCCGTTCCCTGGGGCTCCATGGGGCCGGGGACTCTGGTGGCGGCCACCATGGCAGGTCTGCCGTTCAAGGAACTGGGTCAGGCTTCGGCCCTGGTCAGCGTGATTCCGTTTGTCATCACCGGCATGGCGGCGGCGGCTCTGGCGAGTGCGCCGGGGCGTCGCTGGCCGGCTCTGCTGCAGGGCCTGCTGTCGGGTCTGTCTCTGACGGCGGCCGTGGCCTTGATGAATACCCTTGCCGGCACGGCGCCCGCGGGGGCGCTCGGTGCTTTGCTGGTTGTGGGCTGGCATCTGCTGCGCCTGCGCGTGTCGCGGGCGGACGCGGGCAAGCCGCCCCTGAGCGCACCGGGGCGGCGTGCGCTGGCCGCCTATGCGCTGCTGCTGGGCGGCGTGCTGGCGGCCGCAGCGCTGCTGCGCGTCCTGGATCTGCCTGCTGCCTGGCATGGGCTGGCTTCGCCGGGACTGTGGCTGTTGGTGGCGGCAGCTTTTTTCACGCGATGTCGGCCGGCGCGCCCATCGCTGGCAAAGGTCTGGCGCTCCTGGCTGCAGGTGGCACCGGTCACGGCGCTGTTCATTGTGCTGGGCGTGCTGATGGCGGTTTCGGGCATGGCCGCGCAGCTGGCGCAGGCGCTGGCCGGCAGCGGGCCGCTGTATCTGCTGGCTGCACCGTTTGTGGGAGCGCTGGGCGGCTTTGTGACCGGCTCCAATACCGGGGCCAATGCCATGTTTGCGGCCACGCAGGCCGAGATCGCCCTTGCACTGGGCGCGCCGCTGCTGCCATTCATGGCGGTGCACAACGTCAGTGCCTCGCTGCTGCTCATGGCTTCGCCCGGCAAGGTGGAGATGGCGGTGCAACTGCTGGCGCAAGGCGCTGCCCAGCGGCGCTGGGTGCAGCAAAGCGTGCTGATGCTGGACCTGGCCGCCGTGGCGCTGATGGGCGTACTCAATTGGAGCTGGGCGCGGGCCTGAGCGGATGCCGGCCGGCCTGTGCCCGGGCCTAAGCCCTCAGGTCACGGCGTGCACGGTATTGAACTCGGGCCGTTGCCATTCGCCCGATTCCAGTACCTGGCGCAGATGCTCGACGGCATTCCAGACATCGGCAAAGCCCACATACAGCGGCGTGAAGCCGAAGCGCAGAATGTCCTTGTGCCTGCCCGTGCCGCCGTCGCCCTTGCGGAAGTCGCCGATCACGCCGCGTGCAATCAGCGCCTGGACAATCGCGTAGGCGCCGCTGCCCTGGCCGTCCAGGCCCAGGCCTTCCTCCCGGGTCAGGCAGACCTGGGAGCCGCGTGCCGCATGCTCGCGCGGTGTCGCCAGACCCAGGCCATGGCCCTGGCAGCGCTCTTGCACGAGCTGGATGAACAGATCGGTCAGCGCCAGCGATTTCTTGCGCAGCGCGGTCATGCCGCCGAAAGCCTCGGCCTCGGTATAGATGTCGACACCGCACTGCAGCACGCTCATGCTGATCATGGGCTGGGTGCCGCAGAGATAGCGCTGGATACCCTGGGCGGGGTGGTAGTCGGGCACGAACTTGAAGGGCTCGGCGTGGCCGAACCAGCCCGACAGCGGTTGCCAGAAGCGGTTGATCAGGCGAGGATGCGCCCAGACAAAGGCCGGCGCACCGGGGCCGCCGTTGAGGTATTTGTAGCTGCAGCCCACGGCGAAGTCGGCATCGGCGCCCTTGAGGTCCACGGGCACGGCACCTGCACTGTGGCACAGATCCCAGACGCAGAGAATGCCTTTGGCATGGGCGGCGGCCGTCACGGCTGCCATATCGTGCATGGCACCCGTGCGGTAGTTGACATGGGTGAGCATGGAGATCGCCACATCGGTCTGCAGCGCGCCGGCGATTTCCTCGGGCTCGAGCAGCACCAGCTCCAGGCCGTATTCCTGGCAGACGGACTGGGCGATATAGAGATCGGTGGGGAAGTTGCTGCGCTCGCTGATCAGCTTCTTGCGGCCGGGCGCATCTTCGCGGGCGATGCGTGCGGCAGCGCTCAGCACCTTGTAGAGATTGATGGAGGTGGTGTCGGTGAACACCAGCTCGCCCTGGCCCACGCCCAGCCAGGGTGCGAACTGGTTGCCCAGGCGCTCGGGCAGCGTGATCCAGCCGGCCTTGTTCCAGGAGGTGATGAGGTCCTGGCCCCATTCCTGCGTCACCACTTCGGCCACACGCGCGGCGGCGGCCTTGGGCTGGGCGCCCAGGGAGTTGCCGTCCAGGTAGATCACGCCCTGGGGCAGGGCAAAGCGCTCGCGCAGCGCGCGCAGCGGGTCCTGGGTGTCCAGAGCCTGGCAGTCTTGCAAAGTGGTCATTGTCTTCCTTCTCTCATTTTGATAGCTACTGACGATGATTGTGTCTACGTCAGAGCCGGTTCTGATTCAAATATGGCTGGACTTGTATTCGTCCATGGTGTCCGAGACTGGAGCGGCCCCGCTGCCTCGCGCCAAGCGCCTCAGAGCAGGCTGCGCAACACGGCACGCACCGGCGAGGCATCGGCTTCGGTGAGCTTGAGCGGCAGAGCGATCAGCTCATAGTCGCCTTCGCCGACCTCGTCGAGCACCAGGTTCTCGAGCACGCGCAGGCCGCGCTGGCGGATCACCATATGGCTGTCCAGGCTCTTGCTGGTGGCGGGGTCGATGCTGGCTGTGTCTATGCCGATCAGCCTGACGCCCAGGTCGGCCAGCTTTTGCACGGTCTCGGGGGCATAGGCGGCGAGGTCGGCATCCCAGCCGGTGGGCGCTTTCTCGTAGGTGCGCACTAGCACACGCCCGGGCAGGCCGGCATCGATGGCATGCGCTATGTGACGCCATTCGATCAACGGCCCGCAGCCTATGGCGTGGATCACGCGGCAGGGGCCAAGAAAGGCATCCAGATCGACGGCGCCAATGGCCGCGCCCTGCGCATCGTAGTGCAGGGGCGCATCGGCATGCGCGCCCACATGGGGCGAGAGATGAATGGCGCTGACATTGACCGGGCAGCCCGGGCCAATGCTGGCCACCCATTCCTGGCTATAGGGCGTGTCGCCCGGAAACACCGGTGCGGCAGGATGGATGGCAGGAGAAATATCCCAGATCTGGCGTGTCATGGTGCAACTAGCAATATGTGTATTTCAGCGGGAGCGTGACAAGCAGCGCAGCCTATGTCAGAGACACCGAGCAAGGGCCGCCCCGCAGCGATGGTGTCGTCCCCCTCCCTTGCGAAGCAAGTTAGAGAGGGGGAGGCCGCGAAGCGGCTCAGGGGGCCACCTTCTTCTTCCTATACCAAAGAGCATAGACCAGTACCAGCACGATCAGAAACGGCACGCCCACCAGCACGGTGGTGTGGAACTCCTTGGTAAACAGCGTGGTGATGATCACGCCCGCCATCAGCAGCGCCCCGACCAGGGTCAGCACGGGAAAGCCCCACATGCGGAACTCCAGCTTCTGGCCCGGATGCTCGCGCTGCCAGCGCGGGCGGAAGAACAGATGGGTCACGAACACCATGAACCAGGCAAACATGGCGCCGAACATGGCGATAGACATCATCAGCTCCAGCGACTGCTCGGGCTTGAGCACATTGAGCACCATGGCCACGGCCATGCCCAGGCAGGAGACGGCAATCGCGCCCAGCGGCACGCCGCTTTTGCTGAGCTTGCTCAGCCCCTTGGGGGCATAGCCGCCGCGCGAGAGGCTGAACATCATGCGCGAGGTGACGTAGAGCTGGCTGTTCATGGCCGACAGCGAGGCCAGCAGCACCACGAAGTTGAGCGCCGCAGCCGCGCCGGGGATCTGCAAAATCTCCATCACCTTGACGAAGGGGCTCTTGTCGGTGCCTGCATGGCTCCAGGGCACGACGGCCAGCATCAGGGCCAGCGACAGCAGATAGAACAGCACCAGGCGCAGTACCGTGGTGCGGAAGGCGCGGGTCACGGCCTGCTTGGGGTTCTGGGCCTCGCCGGCAGCAATGGCAATGGATTCCAGGCTCAGATAGCTGAAGATGGCCACGATCACGCCCACCCAGGTGCCCCACCAGCCGTTGGGGAAGAAGCCGCCGTCGACAAAGTAGTTGTCGAAGCCCACGCCCTCGGGGCGCGTGCCGAAGACCACATAGGCCGCAACCAGGATAAAAGCCACGATGGCAATCACCTTGACCATGGAAAACCAGTACTCGACCTGGCCGAAAGCCTTGACGCTGGTGGCATTGACGGCGGCCAGCAGGACCGAGAACAGCGCCACCCAGATCCAGGGGTCCACGGCCGGGAACCAGTAAGCCATGTACTTGCCCACGGCCGTGACCTCCATGCCCACGGCCAGCACCACGGCACCCCAGTAGGCATAGCGCACCACAAAGCCGGCCAGCGGACTGATGTAGTGCTCGGCGTAGGCACCGAAGGAGCCCGAGGTGGGGTGGGCCACGGTCATCTCGGCCAGGCATCCCATGAGCAGCAGGCCGATGAAGGCGCCGATGGCGTAGCTGATGAGCACGCTGGGGCCGGCAAAGCCGATGGCAAAGGCGCTGCCCATGAAGAGGCCTGTGCCGATGGCGCCGCCGATGGCGATCATGGTCATCTGGGCGGAGTTCAGGTGCTGCTGCAAGCCTGTCTCGCGTTGCTGAATACTGTCAAAGTTGGCCATTGCTGACTTGGGCGTGCGAAAAAATCGAAGCGGCAAGTATCCCGCGAATGGTCGGCCAAAGCGGCGTGGCGGCGAATGTCCCTGGCGAAGGAGCTGCCGGCTCAGCGCGGCATCGCGGCGTAGTTGCCGGGGGTCAGCGCATGGTGGGCCTTGAAGGCGCGCTGCATATGGGCCTGGTCGGCAAAGCCCATCTGTTGCGCGACCGAGGCCAGGGGCTCGCCCTGGGCCAGCAGGCGGCGAGCTCCGTTGAGGCGCAGATTGAGCCGGTAGCTGCCGGGAGTCATGCCCGTGGCGGCCTTGAAGCGGCGGATGAAGCGCGTGGCGCTCATGCCGCATTCCTGGGCCAGGGACTGCACGGTGATCCCGGCATCGGGCTCTGCATGCAGGCGCCTCAAAGCGGCTTGGAGTTCGGCACTATTGGCGTGCAAAGGCGCTGCAGCAGGTTCAGCACAGCGGGCCATCAACCGCTCCAATCCCAGGGCCAGTCGCCGCGCCGCGGTCGGTCCGTTGACGGGACGGCACAGGCTGTCCACCAGGCAGGCAATGTTCGCGTCGGCAAGCGCCCGCTGCGCAAAGCGCATCGCGGTGACGCCCAGCCGCGCGTGCAGCCAGTCAGCATCGACGAACAGCATGCGGTAGGCCCAGGGGGCGCCGGGCTCGGGATTGCAGGCATGCCAGGCACCGGGCTCTAGCAGTACTACGCCTCCGGCTTCGATGGGCTGCGGTCCATGCGCATGGTGGAAGACGGTGCAGCCCGCATCGACGATGCCTATCGAATACTCGGCATGCATGTGCAGCCGGAAACAATGTGGCGAAGGTGTGCTCTCTCGCAGCTCGGCCCAGGGGGCGGCTGGGTGGCGGTGAAAGCGGTGTGGCGAGGTAGTCATGGCTGTGTCGGTGAGCGCTGTCGGCCATCATGCCAGCATGGCCGCCACGCTGGCCACCAGCAGCAGGGCCAGCAGCCGGTAAAACCGCCGCTGGCGGAGCGGTGTCTGCAGCCAGCCCGACAGCCACTGGCCCAGCAGCGCCCAGCAGCCCACACCGATCAGGCAGGCCAGCAGTGACATGGTACAGAACTGCCACTGCGCCATGGCCCTATTGGCCTGAGGCAGCACGAACAGGCCGATACCGGCCAGCGCCACCAGCCAGGCCTTGGGGTTGAGGGCCTGGACGGCCACCCCCTGCAGCAGAAGCTGGAGCATGCGGGCCGAATCGTTGTGCCTCTGCGCTTCAGTGACAGGAGTCTCCACGGGCGCATTGGCCAGCCGCCAGGCCAGCCATAGCAGATAGGCGGCGCACAGCCACTCGGCCGCAGTGGACAGGTGCGGCAGGGCTTGCATCAGCCAATGGGCACCCTGGCCCATGGCCCAGACCACAGCGGCATAGCTTCCGCTGGCGCCCAGCACATAGCAGGCACAGGCCAGGCGGGACCTTGCTGCGCCGTGGCGAAGGGCCAGCACGTTGACCGGGCCGGGGGTGATGGCTCCGACGAGGGTGAAGATGCCCATGGCGAGCAGTGAGGAGGACATGAGGATGCGCGCGGACGCGGAACTGCACAAGGGCTGCAGTGTCGCGCGGCGCACCAGCCCTGTATTGAACGCAATTGCGCTCGGCGGGCTGGCATGCCAGTGCTCGTCAGGGTAGCATGGCGTAGGCCACGATTTCGATCTTCATGCCCGGCACGACGAGCGCGGCCACGCCCATGCTGGAGCGGTTGGGGTAGGGGGCATCGAAGAACTCGCGATACACGGCGTCGATCACAGGCATGTCGCCTACCTCGGTCATGTAGATGAGCACCTGTGTCACGTCGGCGAGCGTGCCATTGGCCGCGTGCACGGCTCGGCGCAGGTTGGCAAATGTCAGGCGCGCCTGCTCCGCTATGGTGCCGGTGTCTATGCTTCCGTCCTCGCGCACGGGACCATGGGCCGTGAACAGCATGCTGCCGCCGGCCTTGACGGCCCAGGAGAAGGGCTGCTTGAGTGGCGGCAGGCCTATATCAATCACTTGCTTCATGGCGGACCTCAGGCCAGCACGTGTGCGATGGAGTCGGCCACATGCTGCACATTGGCCCGAGACAGGCCCGACATGCACATCCGGCCCGAGCGGATCAGGTAGACACCGTGCTCCTCACGCAGGCGGTTGACCTGGGGTTCGGGGATGCCGGTGTAGCTGAACATGCCGCGCTGGCTCAGTAGAAAGCCGAAGTCACGGCGCTCGCCGAAGCGCTCGTGCAGCGCTTGCTGCAGCTGGGCGCGCATGTCCTTGATGCGGCCGCGCATCTCTGCCAGCTCCTCGACCCACAACTGGCTGAGCTCGGCAGACTGCAACACCTGCTGCACCAGGCGCGCGCCCTGGGTGGGCGGCGAGGAATAGTTGCGGCGTACCGTGGCCTTGAGCTGGCCCAACACATTGGAGGCCGTGGCCGCGTCGTTGCAGACCACGCTCAGGCCGCCCACGCGTTCGCCGTACAACGAGAAGTTCTTTGAGAACGAATTGGCCACAAAGGCCTGGGCACCGGCAGCAGCCAGAGCGCGCACGGACCAGGCGTCGTCATCGATCCCGTCGCCGAAGCCCTGGTAGGCCATGTCGACAAAGGGGATCAGGCCGCGCCCGACGATCACGGGAATCAGCTGCTGCCACTGCTCGCGTGACAGGTCCACGCCCGTGGGGTTGTGACAGCTCGCATGCAGCAGCACCACGCTGCCCGAGGGGATGCCGCGCAGCGTATCCAGCATGGCATCGAAACGCAGGCCGCCCGTGGCCGGGTCGTAGTAGGGGTAGCTGTGCGTGTGCAGACCTGCACCTTCGAAGATGGCCAGGTGGTTCTCCCAGGTCGGGTCGCTGATCCAGATCTCGGCATCGGGGAAATAGTGCTTGATGAAATCGGCGCCGACCTTGAGCGCGCCAGAGCCACCCAAGGTCTGCAGTGTGGCGATGCGCTTTGCGTGCACGGCCTCGTGGTCGGCACCGAACACCAGGTTCTGCACCAGTTGGCGATACTCGCAAATGCCTTCGATGGGCAGATAGCCGCAGGGGATGATGTGCCCTGCCAGGGCCTGGGCGGCCTGGCGCACGCAGTTGAGCACGGGCAGGCGGCCCTGCTCGTCGAAGTACAGGCCGATGCTCAGGCTGACCTTGTCGGCGCGTGCATCCTGCTGGAAGGCTTCCATCAGCGAGAGTATGGGGTCGCCGGGGTAGGAGGGGACATGGGCGAAAACGGAGGCTGAGGCAGTCGTCATGGTGTTGTTTGCTTGCAGATGAAATCGGATAGAACGGGCGGCTGCGGCCTAGACAATGGTCTGGGCCGCAGTGGCCGCTGCGGTGGGCTTGCGATACCACAGTCCATAGACGGCAGCCAGCAGCAGCAAGAAAGGCACGCCGGTCAGCAGCGTGAGGCGGAATATGTCTGTGAACAGCGTGGACACCAGCGCGGCCAGCATGAGTGCGGCACCGAGCAGTGTCAGCGCCGGGAAGCCCCACATGCGGAAGGCCAGCGGCGCAGCGCCTTGGCGTGCGCGGCGGGTGCGGAAGAACAGGTGGGTCACGAAGATCATGAACCAGGTGAACATGGCTCCGAACATGGACACGGCCATCATCAGCATGAAGGACTGCTCGGGGTTCACGATATTGAACAGCGTGGCCACGGCAATTCCCAGGCAGGACAGCAGCAGCGCTGGCAGGGGCACGCCGCGCGAGTTGACGCGTCCCAGCACGGCGGGCGCATGGCCGGCGCGCGCGAGGCTGAACATCATGCGTGTGGTGATGTAGAGCTGGCTGTTCATGGCCGACAGTGCGGCGACGAGCACCACGAAGTTGATCACGCTGGCCGCGCCCGGGATACCGATGATCTCCATCACCTTTACAAAGGGGCTGCCTTCCTTGCCAGCCGTGGCCCAGGGCACGATGGCCAGCATCAGCGCGATGGTGGTCAGGTAGAAAACCACCAGGCGCACCATGGTGGAGCGAAAGGCACTGGTGACGGCGCGTTGCGGGTCCTTGGCTTCGCCTGCAGCGACGGCGATCATTTCGATGCTCAGGTAGCTAAAGATGGCGATGATCACGCCCACCCAGGTTCCCCAGGCACCGTTGGGGAAGAAGCCACCGTTGTTGACGTAGTTGCCAAAACCCACGCCGGCGGGCCGAGTGCCGAAGACGACCCAGGCGCCGATCAGTATGAAGGCCACGATGGCCACGATCTTTACCAGGGAGAAACTGTACTCCACGGCACCGAAGGCCTTGACACTCATCATGTTCACGCCTATCAGCAGGGCCGAGAACAGTACCACCCAGGTCCAGCGCGGCACTTCGGGGAACCAGTAGCCCATGTACAGGCCTATGGCCGTCACCTCGGTGCCCACGGCCAGCACCACGGCTGCCCAGTAGGCATAGCGCACGAGAAAGCCGGCGATGGGCGCGATGTAGTGCTCTGCATAGGCGCCGAACGAGCCAGAGGTCGGGTGGGCCACGGTCATCTCGGCCAGGCAGCCCATGAGCAACAGCGAGATCACGGCGCCGACGGCATAGCTGATGAGCACGCTAGGCCCGGCAAAGCCTATGGCGAAGCCGCTGCCCAGGAACAGGCCGGTGCCGACGGCACCGCCGATGGCGATCATGGTCATCTGTCCTGCGGACAGTTGTTGCTTGAGTCCAGACTCTCGCTGGACGATTTCCTCAAAGGCCGGCATGGGTGTCTCCGTGGTGGTTTTGGCTTTGGAGAGCCATGCTATTTGCCGGCTTGTGGGATGATTTAATGGTTATCCATAAACTTCTATTAAATTGGATAATTAATTTAATTGTTAAAGATGAATGAGTGTTTTTATGCAAGGTGAGCTTGACAAGACCGACCGTTTGCTGGTCCACGCGCTGCAGGACAACGCACGGCTGACTTCCGGCGAGCTGGCGCAGCGAGTCAATCTGTCGCAGTCGCCTTCATGGCGGCGCATCAAGCATCTCGAGGACGAGGGCGTGATCACCGGCTATCACGCTGCGCTGGACCGGCGGGCCGTGGGCTTTGGCGTGCTGGCCTTTGTGATGGTGGCGATCGATCACCAGAACGAAGAGTCGTCGCTGAACTTCGAGAAGGCCGTGTGCGCTATTCCCGAGGTGGTGATGTTCCACGGCATCTCGGGTCCCGAGGACTTTTTGCTGGTCATCGTGGCCCGCGATCTCGATGCTTATTCGGACCTGCTGCAACGCAAGCTGCACCGCCTGCCGGGCGTGCGCCAGGTGCACACGCATTTCTCGCTGCAGGAGTTCAAGGGGCGCATAGGAGGCCTGCCGGTGCCGCTGTGAGAGACGTTTCGGGCCTAGGAGCACGTAAGGCTTCGCGCAGCCTAAAATATGGGAATATTCTGATGTCTGGTCTGCCATTGGCTGCGCTACGCTTGAGGGCTGACACTATTTTTCGTCGTCCCCTGATTCTCAGATGTCCCTAGCTGCCCCCCCCGGTTCTTCCAGCGTGTGGCCCGCCGTGCGCATGGTGGCCCGTGCCGATATTGGCCAGCAGCGCCTCAATAACGAGGACGCCGTTGGCATCCATCCCCAGCTTCAGCCATGGCCTGCTGCCGTGTTGGCCGATGGCATGGGCGGCTATAACGCGGGCGAGGTGGCCAGTACCATGGCGGTGGACCTGATTGCGGCGGCAGTACAGCACTGCTCCGATAGTGAGGATTCGCCGGATCTGGTTGCCAAGGAGTTGGCCGACGCCCTGCACATGGCCAATACGGCCATCTATGCTGCCGCGCAATCCACGCCCGGCTACAGTGGCATGGGCACCACGGTGGTGGTCGCCCTCGTGCTGGCACGTGAGGTGCTGATCGCGCATCTGGGCGACTCCAGGGCCTACGCCTGGCGTGCCGGTCGGCTGCAGCGCCTGACGCGGGATCACTCCCTGGTACAGCAGGATATCGATGCAGGCCTGATCACCGAGGCAGATGCCAAGACCTCTCGCTACGGTCATCTGGTGACAAGAGCGCTGGGTGTGATGCCCCAGGTGGAGCCCGAGCTCAGTCACTGGCTGCTGCAGCAGGGAGATCGCATTTTGCTGTGTTCGGACGGCCTGACCGATATGCTGAGCGACGCCAGTCTTGAATCCCTGTTCGAGGAAAACCTGCCGCTGGCGCGATTGAAGGAGGCCTTGATCGAAGCGGCCAACGCCGCGGGCGGCAAGGACAATATCGGTGTGGTGCTGATCGAGCAGGACGCCTGATCCCCGGATCTGGCGGGAACTCTTAGATCAGACCGCTTTCCAGCTGAGGCAGATTGTGGCGCTGGCGCACGCGGTTGCAGGCGTCCGAACCCGCAGCAAATTCCCGGCAAGGGGAAGGGCGCCATTCATAGATGCCGCAGTATGCCTTCTCTCCGACCTTGCCCACCAGGGCGGCGCAACGCGGCCTGGCCCAGTCCGTGCCGCGCATGCGACAGGTGTAGTCGGTGACTTCCTCAATCAGTCCTGCAGGGACGCTGCCCCCATGCTCCTGGGACTCGTGTACGGAAAAATCGACACGAAAGGACGCGCAGCAGGCGCCGCAGCTGAGGCAGGGATGGGTCATGGCAGGGGCGCAATACTTCCGGTGAGGGGTGAGATTTTCGCAGCTGTGCAAGCCCTTTGCGCGCGCTGGGCTGCAGATTTGTCAACCGCCTTGCGCAATACCCGCCCAAAAATCCATGCTGCTGGTGTCAATTCGCCACCGCTGTCCCCCAATCGCCTACAGTAAATGGAAAATGAGAATCAAAATCAATTAATAATGCGCTATGAGTTCTTTGCAGTCCCCCTCGGCGAGGTCTGAGGCAGTGTCAGTTACTTCGTCCATGAATGCTCTTTCTGTTCAAGCGTCTGAATCCGGCGTGCAATCTTGCGGCGCAGCGGCCACGGCCGCAGCCAGCGCACCGGTGATGGGCCTGGATCAGCTGGTGGTGAATCAGCCGGCCCGGGTGGTGGATCTGGCTTCCTGCGAAGGCGAGGATGAAAGCCTGCTGCTCAGACTCATGGAAATCGGCTTTCTGCCCGGTGAGTCCGTGCGCATCGTGGCCACCGGCTTTCCCGGCCCCGATCCGTTGGCCGTGCGCATAGGTCAGGCGACATTTGCGCTGCGTCGCCATGAGGCGGCCCAGGTGCTGGTGCAACTGGAGGCCGCAGCATGAACGCGCGCGAATCCCAGATCACCATGATGAGCCCTCAGGCCGCGGAGCAGGCGCCCTTGCGCGCCGCGTTGCTGGGCAACCCGAACTGCGGCAAGACGGCGCTGTTCAATCTGCTGACCGGCGCCCGCCAGAAGGTGGCCAACTACGCGGGCGTGACCGTGGAGCGCAAGGAAGGCTGGCTGAGCACGCCCGGCAAGCGCCGCGTGCGCGTGCTGGACCTGCCTGGCACCTACAGCCTGGATGCGCACAGCGAGGACGAGCGCATCACGCGCGACATCGTCAAGGGCCAGCATCCGCGCGAAGCTCCGCCCGAGCTGCTGGTCTGCGTGACCGATGCCACCCATCTGCGCCTGAACCTGCGCCTGGTGCTGGAGGCACGCGCCCTGGGTCTGCCCATGGTGGTGGTGCTCAATATGAGCGATATGGCGCGTCGCCAGGGATTGGTCATCGACAAGGCCCGGCTCAGCGAGCTGCTGGGCGTGCCCGTGGTGGAGAGCGTGGGCGTGCATCTGTCCGGTGCCAGGGATCTGCTGGCCTGGCTGGACAGCGAGCAGGCCAGGCAGCTCAAGGCTCCGACGCTCGAAGGCCAGTTCAAGCCCGTGACGGGCAGCAACTCGCGCGCCCAGCTGCTGGCCCTGCATCAGCAGGTGGCCGAGATCATGCGCCTGACCGTGCAGGAGCCCGCAGCTCCCACGCAGCGTGACGATCGCATCGATTCCGTGGTGCTGCACCCGCTGTGGGGTACTCTGCTGTTGGTGGTGACGCTGTTCCTGATGTTCCAGGCCGTGTTCAGCTGGGCCGAGCCCCTGATGGACGGCATCGAAGGCCTGGTCAGCGACTTCGGCCAGTGGGTGCATGGCGTGATGCCCGATGGCGTGCTGCGCAGCCTGCTGGTCGACGGCGTGATCGCCGGCACCGGCTCGGTGGTGGTCTTTCTGCCGCAGATCCTGATTCTGTTCTTCTTCATCCTGGTGCTGGAAGACTCGGGTTATCTGCCGCGCGCCGCGTTTTTGCTGGACCGCATCATGGGCAGCGTGGGCCTGTCCGGACGCTCCTTCATTCCGCTGCTGTCCAGCTTTGCCTGCGCCGTGCCCGGCATCATGGCCACGCGTTCGATCTCCAGCTGGCGCGACCGTCTGCTGACCATCATGATCGCGCCGCTGATGACCTGCTCGGCACGCCTGCCCGTGTACACGCTGTTGATCGGTGCCTTCATCCCCGAGCAGACCGTGGCCGGCTTCTTCAATCTGCAGGGTCTGGTGCTGTTTGCCCTCTATGTGGGCGGCATTGCCAGCGCCATGGCCGTGGCCTGGGTGGGCAAGCTGGCCACCAAGGTCAAGACCCGCACGCCGCTGCTGATGGAGCTGCCTTCCTACCGCATCCCCAGCCTGCGCAGCCTGGTGCTGGGCCTGTACGAGCGGGCCATGATCTTCCTGCGCCGCGTCGGCGGCATCATCCTGACCGTCAGCATCGTGCTGTGGTTCCTCTCCAGCTACCCCGGCGCTCCCGAGGGCGTGACCGAAGGTGCGATTCGCTACAGCTTCGCGGGCCAGATCGGCCGTGCGCTGGAAGTGGTGCTGGCGCCCATCGGCTTCAACTGGCAGATCGCGATTGCGCTGGTGCCCGGCATGGCCGCGCGCGAGGTGGCTGTGGGGGCGCTCGGTACGGTGTATGCGCTGTCGGCCGTGGGCGACGATGCCATGGCCCAGCAGCTGAGCCCGCTGATCGCCAGCAGCTGGTCGATGGCGACCGCGCTGTCGCTGCTGGTCTGGTTTGTGTTTGCGCCCCAGTGCATCTCCACGCTGGCCATGGTCAAGCGCGAAACCAATGGCTGGCGTTATCCCCTGCTGATGGCCGGCTATCTGTTTGGTCTGGCCTATCTGGCCAGCTTCGTGACCTATCGCGTCGCCGTGGCCCTGGGCTGGGGCTGAGAAAGGATTGTCTATGTGGCAGGAACTGATAGTGGGCGCCATCGTCCTGGTGGCCGCCGTGTCGCTGACCTGGCGTTTCATGCCCGCCGGTCTGCGCCGCAGGCTGACGCGGGTTCATCCTTCGCTGGCGCCGGCGGCCAAGAGCGGCAGCTGTGGAGGTTGCAGCGCCTGTGGCGGCGATAGCTGCTCGGATACGCGCAAGGCTTGAGGTGGTACCGACCTTGCATAAAAACATAGCTGCCTGCGCTTGTCATATCTGCATTTCAGATGCTTTTGTATCTGAAATGCTTAAGTGGCAAGCGCAGGCAGCTTTTTATTTGATAGCACCTGTTGGTTTGTCGAAAGCTCAGGCGGCTTCCAGCCAGGGCTGGACTTCCTCGACGCTGAGTGCCGACAGGCCGAACTTCTCGCGCGTGTCGTGGCAGCCGTAGGAGGCAAACGGGAAGTCGCGGCAGGGGCGCGAGCGCTGTTCGTAGATGCCGCAGCCTATGCAGCCCGCGCCCACCTCGGGCAGCTCGCGCAGCGCCACGCAGCGCACCGGGTGGCGCTCCGTGCCGTTCATGCGCGCGCGGTTGCCCTTGCCGGGCACCTCATGGGCCAGCTCATCGGGGACGGTGCCGCCCATGGATTGCAGCTCGTAGATGGAAAACTCCACGCGGTAGTTCTGGCAGCAGACGCCGCAGCGCAGGCAGGGGTGGACGGATTCGGACATGGTGTTTCTTCAAGGGTTCAGGCATCGGGGTCGCGCCGTCCTCCTCGGGCGAGGACGGCTTGTGAGGGAGCGAGGGAGACCGGTGCGCAGGCTTGCCTGCGGCTTCCGGTGCCTGGGTCACTAGGTGTGGCCTTGAAGAAACTTCAGATAGAAGGTGTGGATGCGTACATAAAGCGCACGCACGCGCGCAGCAAAGGATTTGCGCGGGCCGAAGACGGATGGCACGCGCGTGTGGCGTGCCATATGCGGCTGGCGCAGTGCCAGCAGGCCGCCGCGCTGGCCGTAGCGGGCATCGCCCTGGGCGGGGCGCAGCGGAAACAGAAACACCGCCAGCTGGCGCAGGGCCCGCTGGCGGTGTGGGGATGTGATGTGGCTCAGGTGCATGGGTGTGGTGGTATGCAGATGAGCCCGGACGCGGCGAATCAGCCTGGCTGGCGGCCCAGCAGCAGGTACTCCATGAGAGCCTTTTGCACATGCATGCGATTTTGGCTATGGCACGCGGCATGCTGCCGCTTCACACCCGCGAAGCGGGTATGAGCCTGCGCCTGAATCGCATGCGGGCTCTGGCGAGCCGCCGCGTGGACCGATGTCTGCGCCATCAGTCCACGCGGCCCAGCAAAAGGTACTCCATGAGAGCCTTTTGCACATGCATGCGATTCTCGGCCTCGTCCCAGACCACGGATTGGGGGCCGTCGATGACTTCGGCCTCCACTTCCTCGCCGCGGTGGGCAGGCAGGCAGTGCATGAACAGGGCGTCGGCCTTGGCAGAGGCCATCATCTCGGCATCCACGCACCAGTCGGCAAAAGCCTTTTTGCGCGCTTCGTTCTCGGCCTCGTAGCCCATGCTGGTCCACACATCGGTGGTGACCAGGTCGGCACCCTTGCAGGCTTCGAGAGGGTCCTTGAATACCTTGTAGCAGCCGGGGTTGACGGGCTTGCCGTTGAATGCCAGCTGTTCGTCCACCTCGTAGCCGCCGGGCGTGCTGACATGGACCGTGAAGCCCAGCAGATCGGCGGCCTGCAGCCAGGTGTTGGCCATGTTGTTGCCGTCGCCCACCCAGGCCACCACCTTGCCCTTGATCGAGCCGCGGTGCTCGATGAAGGTGAAGATGTCGGCCAGGATCTGGCAGGGGTGGAACTCGTTGGTCAGACCGTTGATGACGGGCACGCGCGAGTACTGGGCAAAGCGCTCAATCTTGTCCTGGCCGAAGGTGCGGATCATGACCAGGTCGGTCATGCGGCTGATGACGCGTGCGCTGTCCTCGATGGGCTCGGAACGGCCCAACTGGCTGTCGCCCGTGGTCAGATGCACCACGGAGCCGCCTAGCTGGTACATGCCGGCCTCGAAGCTCACACGCGTGCGCGTGCTGGCCTTCTCGAAGATCATGGCCATGGTGCGGTCGGTCAGCGTGTGGTGCTTTTCGTAGCCCTTGAATTTCTTCTTGATCAGGGCTGCACGTTCCAGCAGGTAGTCGTATTCGTCGGCGGTGAAGTCGCTAAATTGCAGGTAATGCTTCATGCGGAATTCCTTGGAGGATCAGGCAGCCAGAATGGCTTGAACCAGGGGCTTGAGCCTGGCGACGATTTCATCGGCTTCGGGCTTGCTCAGGATCAGCGGCGGCACCAGGCGAATCACGGTGTCAGCGGTCACGCTCAGCAGCAGGCCGGCTTCTGCGGCCTGGCCAATCAGCTCGCCACAGGGCTTGGTCAGCTCCACGCCAATCATCAGACCCTGTCCGCGCACTTCGACAAAGCCTTCGAGGCTGCCCAGTTCAGCCTGCAGTTTAGCCTTCAGATATTCGCCCACTTCAGTGGTGTGAGCCAGCAGACCATCTTCTTCCATGATGCGGATGGTTTCCACGCCGGCGCGCATGGACAGCGGGTTGCCACCAAAAGTGGAGCCATGGTTGCCGGCCTTGAGCACTTCGGCAGCCGCCTTGTGCGCCACCACGGCACCCACGGGCACGCCAGAGCCCAGGCCCTTGGCCAGGGTCATCACATCGGGGGTGATGCCGGCCCACTGGTGGGCAAACCACTTGCCGGTGCGGCCCATGCCGGCCTGCACCTCGTCCATGATCAGCAGCCAGCCCTTGGCATCGCACAGCTCGCGCACCTTCTTCAGATAGTCGGCGCGCATGGGATGCAGACCGCCTTCGCCCTGGATGGGCTCCATCATGATGGCGACGATGTTGGGATTGCCTTCGGTCGCGTCGATCAGGGCTTCGTAGTCATTGGGGGCGATGCGGGTGAAGCCGGCGAGCAGATCGCCAAAGCCGTTGCGTACCTTGGGGTTGGCCGTGGCGCTCATGGTGGCGATGGAGCGGCCGTGGAAAGCATGGTCATAGACCACGATCTCGGGCTTGGCAATGCCCTTGTCCACGCCGTACTTGCGGGCGATCTTGATCGCCGCCTCGTTGGCTTCCAGGCCGGTGTTGCAGAAGAACACATTGGTCATGCCCGAGCGCTCGGTCAGCAGCTTGGCCAGAGTCTCCTGGCCGGGCACATGGTAGTAGTTGCTGGTGTGGATCAGCTTGGCCACCTGCTCTTGCAGCGCGGGCACCAGCTTGGGGTGGTTGTGCCCCAGGGTGTTGACGGCAATGCCGCCCAGCGCGTCCAGGTATTCCTTGCCGTTCACGTCCCAAACGCGGCAGCCCTGGCCGCGCTCCAGCGCGATGGGTACGCGGCCGTAAGTGGGCATAACGTGGGGCGAAGCTGCCTCGATGAAAGCGGTCATTGCAAGAATCTCCTGAGAAGGAAGGTCAATGGCGCACGGCGGCGCCTGAAAAATGAGAGCTTTGATTCTAGAGTGCCCGGATAACCCCAACATTGCGGATTGCGCATCGCTGCCATGCAATCAACCTACGCCATTGTGGGGTTGACAGCATGGCTCTTATACAAGAGTTAGAATGCTCGTTTAGGCATGTTGGCGGGGATCCCGCCTGGTTGCCGGATCTTTTTGGCGAATATTTGATGGTTACCCCTTCCAGCAAAGAACTGTTCATCATGGGTATGACCCATGCCGGAAAAACCTTTCGACCCAGCGACTGGGCCGAGCGCTTGGCCGGTGTCATGAGTCAGTTCCGCCCTGGTGGTGCCTGCGCCGGAAGCCATCTGAGCTACTCTCCCTGGTGTGTGCCCACGGTGATGAACGGCACCAAATGCGTGGTCATCAACCGGGATCTGCGCGACTACGAACCGATGGCATGGGACTTCTGCCTGAATTTCGCCAAGGACAACGATCTGCAAGTGGCCGAGGCCTGCCTGCTGCCAGACAAGCTGCCAGCCGGCAAGAAGTGATTTTTCAGGTGCCCAGAGGCGCCGCGCAAACGACAAAGGCTTCCACGGGAAGCTTTTTTTGTATCTGTGCGCTGCGGGTCTAGCTCTGCGCTGTCGTGCTGTCCAGCAGCCGTGAACGGCGCCACGGGCCCCAGCGGTAGTAGGCGATGGACAGCAGCATGGATGCCAGCGCGCTGAGCGGAAAGCTCCACCACAGCGCATCCTGCCCCCACAGCGGCTGCAGCCCCCAGGCCAGGGGCAGGCGCAGTCCCCACAGCGCCAGGGCCAGGATGCTCAGGGGCGCCAGCACCGCGCCCGTGGAGCGCACCACGCCGGCCAGCACGCTGCTCACGCCCAGCAGCATGAACGAGCCCAGCACGATGTGGTTGAGGTGGCGTGCGGGCTCCAGAGCCTTGCTGTCCTCGGGCAGGAACAGGGCCAGCACGGAGCGGTCGCAGGCCAGGATCAGGGCCACGCAGGCGCCGGTCAGCAACAGGTGGCACGTCACGCCGGCGCGTGCGGTGCGCGCCACACGCGGCCAGTGGCCGGCGCCCACGTTCTGGGCAGCGATGGTGGTGCAGGCCGAGGCCACGGCAATGGCCGGCATCTGGACATAGGCCCACAGCTGCAGGGCCGCGCCGTAGGCGGCCGAAACCTGGGCGCCATGGGTGTTGATCAGGGCCAGCATCAACACCAGGGAGAGCGAGACCACCAGCATCTGCAGGCCCATGGGCAGGCCCTTGGTGACCAGGCAGCGCACCAGTGCCGGTTCGGGCCGTAGATGGCGGCGCTGGCGCCAGCCTATCCATAGCGGCAGGCGCCGTCGACGCAGCCAGACCAGCAGGCCCGCAAGGCCGAGGCTGTTGGCCGCCAGGGTGGCCAGTGCCGAGCCCGCCATACCCAGACCGGGCAGGGGGCCGGCGCCGAAGATGAACAAGGGGTTGAGCAGGGCATCGCCCAGCGCCACGCCCAGCAGGGCTACGAAAGGTGTGCGGCTGTCGCCCGTGCCGCGCAGCACGGCGGTCACGAAGATCAGCAGCAGCATGGGTGGGAGTGCGAGAAAGAGCACCCTCAGATAGTCCACGGCCAGTGTGGCGGTGGCAGGCTCAGCCCCCATGGCGCCCAGCATGGGGGCGGCAAGCGGCCAGCCCAGGGTGGCCATCAGCAGGGACATGCCCAGAAACAGGCTGGCACTGGTGCCCGTGATGCGGCGTGCCAGGGCCCAGCGGTCCGCGCCCACGGCCTGAGCCACGAGCAGATTGGCGGCCTGGCTGATGCCGAAGACCAGGGCGATCAGCGCAAACAGCAGGTTGTTGGCATGCACGGCCGCGGACAGCGCGGTTTCGCCCAGATGGCGTCCGATCCAGAAGGCATTGACCGAGGTATTGAGCGACTGCAGCACATAACCGCCCCACAGAGGCAGGGAAAAACGCAGCAGGGCGCGGCCTATCGGTGCGTGGGTCAGTGGCTGGTGCATGGACAAAAGGAGGCGGCGCAAGCTCAAGCGCTGGGGCTTGGCAAGAAAAAACCCCGCGCGGCACAGGCCGGCGGGGTGGGCACCGGCGGGCCGGTGCGGGGAGAGCCGGGCTTAGAGCGCCTGCATTTCCTTGTTGAGCTGGGTCGGGTTCTGGGGGGCGGCGGCAGGCGCGGGAGCCGCTTCGGCCTTTTTGCCCAGATCGGCAGGGACATCCACATAGGGCAGCTTCAGGGCCGAGCTGGTCATGCGGCGGATCTCGTTGGTATAGGCAGCATCCTCGTTGATCTTGCGGCCGTAGGAGGGCACGATCTGCTGGATGTGGGTCTTCCACTCGGCGCTGGCCATCTGCTCGGGGAAGGACTTCTTGAGCAGGTTCAGCATGATGTGCGGAGCGGTCGAGGCGCCGGGCGATGCACCCAGCAGGGCGGCGATGCTGCCGTCTTCCGAGCCCACGATTTCGGTGCCGAACTGCAGCACGGCGCCTTTTTCAGGGTCGCGCTTGATGATCTGCACACGCTGGCCGGCGGTGACCAGCTTCCAGTCCTCGCGCTTGGCTTCGGGGAAGTACTGGGCCAGCACGGCCTGACGGTCTGCGTCGGTCAGCTCGGCCTGCTGCATCAGGTACTGGACCAGATCCAGGTTGTGGATGCCCACGCGCAGCATGCCCATCAGATTGTCATGGGTGACCGAGGAGAACAGGTCCCACCAGGAGCCGTTCTTGAGGAACTTGGTGGTGGCCAGTGCAAAGGGGCCGAACAGCACCACGGGCTTGCCGTCGAGCTGGCGGGCGTCCAGATGGGGTACGGACATGGGAGGCGAGCCGGTGGAGGCAATGCCGTAGGCCTTGACGTCGTGGCGCTTGGCCAGCTCGGGGTTCTCGATGGCCAGGAACTGGCCGCCCACGGGGAAGCCGGCGTAGTTCTTGGATTCTGGGATGCCCGAGGCCTGCAGCAGCTTGAGTGCGGCACCGCCGGCACCGACGAAGACGAACTTGGCCTTGACGGTCTTTTCCTGGCCGCCCTTGGCCAGATCGGCCACGGTCACGTTCCAGGTCTTGTCGGCGTTCTGGCGCAGTGCCGTGACTTCGCTTTGCAGGTGCAGCTGGAAGTTGGGACTCTTCTGGAGCGAGGCCATCAGCTGCTCGGTCCAGACGCCATGGTTCACGTCGGTGCCCAGGGGCATGTAGGTGGCGGCGATCTTCTGGGCCGGGTCACGGCCTTCGATCATCAGCGGGGCCCACTTCTTGATCTGTGCCTGGTCTTCGGAGTACTCCATGCCGTAGAACAGGGGGTTCTGGACCAGGGCCTGCTGGCGCTTCTTGAGGAAGGCGATGTTGTCGTCACCCCAGACGAAGCTCATGTGGGGCGTGGCATTCACGAAAGTTTCAGGCGACTGCAGGTGGCCGCGGCCGACCTGGTGGGCCCAGAACTGGCGCGTCACCTCGAACTGCTCGGCAATGCTCACGGCACGCTTGGTTTCCACGCTGCCGTCGGGCAGCTGGGGCGTGTAGTTGAGCTCGGCAAAGCCGGAGTGGCCGGTGCCGGCGTTGTTCCAGCCGTTGGAGCTTTCCAGGGCCACGCCGTCCAGGCGCTCGAAGACCTCGATCTTCCAGTCGGGCTGCAGCTCCTGCAGGTAGGTGGCCAGCGTCGTGCTCATCACGCCGGCGCCTACCATCACCACATCGACGGGCTGCTCGTTCTCGGCCTTGGGCACGGAGCGAGGAAATATTGGCCAAAACAAAAATAACAGCGCGGCCAGGACCAGGGCCGCGACGGCTCCCAGTCCTGCTTTGATCGACTTTTTCATGACTTTTTCTAGACTTGACTATCAAAAAAGCCTGCGGGCAGGCGGCAGGCTTTTTGCGAAGATACGGGGCAAGTCCTATAAAAGACATGAGACTCCCCGACCTAGGGATTGTCCTAGGGAAGTCAAAATATGACGCTAATCAATTCGTATTAGGGCGCTTTGTGCTAGGCGTGTGGCGCATCTGTGCATGCCTTGATGAGGCAGTCACCGTCGGGTACAGGCAACAAAAAAACCGCCATGAGGCGGTTTTGATGTTTTTGCTGACAGCGCACCCGTTACAAACGGCAGATGACCGAAGTCATCCGTGCTTGAGGGAGGCTGGTATTAAGCAGCCAGAGCCAGGGTCTTGACCTTGGCGGACAGGCGGCTCTTGTCGCGAGCTGCCTTGTTCTTGTGGAAGATGCCCTTGTCAGCGATCGTGTCGATCACGGACTGAGCCTTGGCAAACAGTTCAGCTGCCTTGGTCTTGTCGCCGGCCACAACAGCCTTCTCGACATTCTTGACAGCAGTGCGGTACTTGGAACGCAGCGAAGTGTTCGCAGCGTTCAGCTTGACGTTCTGGCGGGCGCGCTTGCGGCCAGAAGCCAGGCGGGGGTTCTTTTTGGCTTTAGTTGCCATGATTTATTTCCTTGTGTGTCTGAGGATGATGTCAGCAAAACAGTGGATTGTAGCATACCCCCTGAATGGCTGCGCCGCCTCCCCCAAAGGGGGACGACAGCTGCGCTGCGAGGCGGCTCTTGCTCGCTGTCCTGGTGTGAGGTGTGCCTGGCCGAAGAGTGTGGTTTGCTACAGAGTGCAAGGCACCGCGATCTGGGCAAGCAGCGGCTGGCGTGAACGCATACACTTCGCTGCGTGTCACTGTTCAAAGCCGCCTCCACCGTATCCCTGATGACGCTGGCCTCCCGTGTTTCGGGGCTGGTTCGCGATCTGCTCATGGCCTCCATGTTTGGAGCCAATGCCCTTACAGACGCGTTCAATGTCGCCTTCAGAATTCCCAACCTGTTCCGGCGCCTCTTCGCCGAAGGGGCTTTCAGCCAGGCCTTTGTGCCGGTGCTGGCCGCCAGCAAGACTCGGGATGGCGAGGAGGCCACGCGCCACCTGATCAGCCATGTCGCGACCATGCTGTTCTGGGCTCTGCTGGTGGTCTGCGTCTTGGGCGTGATCGGCGCGCCGCTGCTGGTCTGGCTGCTGGCCAGCGGCATGCGCCAGTCACCCGACGGCTATCACGCAGCCGTGGTGATGACGCGCTGGATGTTCCCCTATATCGGTTTTATGTCGCTTGTGGCTCTGTCGGCAGGCATTCTCAATACCTGGAAGAAGTTCGCGGTGTCGGCAGCCACGCCCGTGCTGCTCAATCTCAGCATGATCGTGGCGGCCCTGCTGGGAGCGCCCTGGTTCGAAAAGCAGGGCATAGAACCCATCTATGCCATGGCTGGCGGCGTGATGCTGGGCGGCGTGCTGCAACTGGCGGTGCAGATTCCTGCGTTGCGCTCCATGGGGCTGATGCCGCGCATCGGCTTTTCGCCTGCAGCCGTTCGCGCAGCCTGGGATGAGGCGGGCGTGCGTCGCATCCTGACGCTGATGGGGCCGGCGCTGCTGGGGGTAGGGGTGGCCCAGGTTTCGTTGATGATCAACACCCAGATCGCTTCCTATATGGCGCCCGGCAGCGTGACCTGGTTGTTCTATGCCGACCGTCTGATGGAGTTTCCCACGGCCTTGCTGGGCGTGGCTCTGGGGGTGGTGCTGACGCCGCAGCTGGCTTCAGCCAAGGCGGCAGGTGATGGCGAACGCTATTCCAATATGCTGGACTGGGGTCTGCGCCTGGTCGTGCTGCTGGCCGTGCCCTGCGCCGTGGGCCTGCTGACCTTTGCCACGCCGCTGGTGGCCACGCTATTCCATCGCGGTGCCTTGCATGACAGCGATGTGGGGCAGATTGCCCTGGCGCTGATGGGCTACGGCGCCGGCCTGCTGGGCCTGGTGGCCATCAAGGTGCTGGCCCCCGGCTACTACGCCAGCCAGGACATCCGCACACCCGTGAAGATTGCGATCGTGGTGCTGGTGATTACGCAGTTGCTCAATCTGGTGCTGGTGCCCTGGCTCAAGCACACAGGGCTGGCCCTGTCCATCGGTCTGGCTGCACTGGTCAACGCGAGCTGGTTGCTCACGGGCTTGCTGCGTCGCGGTACCTACAAGCCCAGGCCGGGCTGGTTGAAGTTCATCGTGCAGGTGATTGCGGCCAGTGCCTTGCTGGCGGTGCTGCTGCTCTGGGGCAGTCAGCACTTCGACTGGGTGGGCTTGCGCAGCAATGGCTTGCTGCGCGCAGGTCTGCTGGCTGTGATGATGGTCGGTGCCGCCGTGCTTTACTTTGGCGTGCTGATGCTGTCGGGCCTGAATCTGCGTCAATTGCTGCGCCGCTAAAGCTTGGGCTGCTCATGGAAAAGTGAGCGGTCAGCGCAGGTTTTACAGGCGTATCAAGGGGATTTCGCTTGCATGACCTGCCAAGGCGGCTTACAAATCAGCCTATGAGCTGGACGATAGACGAGTACCCCACGGCCCTGCAGTATTTTGCGTCCCTGGTGCAGAGCGACGATAACTTTGCCTTGATGGAAGCCGCCATCAGCATTGCTCAGGATGCCGAACCTGATCTTGACCTGCAGGCCGTGCTGGCGGAACTGGACAGGCTGCAAGTGCGCTTGGTGCAGCGTCTGGCTGGCGAGGAGGATGGTTTGCGCAAGCTCAGTGCGCTCAACAAGTTCTTCTACGGTGAGTTGGGCTTTGCCGGCAACCTCAACAACTATTACGACCCTGCCAACAGCTATATCCACCATGTGCTGCAGACCAGGCGCGGCATTCCCATCAGCGTGGCGCTGATCTGGCTGGAGCTGGCTGCCGGCATCGGTCTGACGGTGGAGGGCATAGGCTTTCCAGGGCATTTTCTGGTCAAGGTCATGCTGCCGCAGGGGCAGGTGGTGCAGGATCCGTTGACAGGCGATTCCTATTCCGCAAGCGCCTTGGCAGAGCGCCTGCAGCCGTTTCTTGATCAGGCAGGCATAACGCCCGATGATGCGCCGCCGCTGGGTCTGTATCTGCAGGCCGCTCATCCGCGCGATGTCGTGGCGCGCATGCTGCGCAATCTGCAGGAGATTCATCAGGTCCAGAAAGACTGGCCCATGCTGGTGGCCGTGCTCAATCGCCTGATCCTGCTGCAGCCCGGCCGCGAGGAGCTGTTCCGGGACCGCGGCATGGCGTATGCCCAATGGGGAGTGATTGAAAGAGCGCTATCGGATCTGGAGCGTTATGCGCCTGCCGCACAGGGGCAGGAGGCCAATTACATCGCCAAAACCATTGCCCGGCTGCGCCGCGCGGGTTGAGCGCCTTGGTGGCAGGCAGCTTGCTTACACCAGTTGTGCGGCTTCCAGCTCTTTCTTGAGATAGGCATAGAACAGCGGCGCTGCCACCAGACCAGCGGGGCCGAAGACGGACTCGGCCACAAACATCACGGCCAGCAGCTCCCATACGCCCATATGCGTGCGTGTTCCCACCACCTTGGCGTTGATCACGTATTCAGCCTTGTGAATCAGGATCAGGAAGCCCAGGCAGGCGGCGGCAGCTATGGGCGATACGGACAGGCCAACCAGCGTCAGCACGGCATTGCACAGCAAGTTGCCGACGATGGGGATCAGCCCGGCGATAAAAGTCAGCGTGATCAGCGCGGGGGTGTAAGGCAGTTGCAGCTTCCAGATCGGCAATATGGCCAACAGGAATATGGACGTCAGCAGAGTGTTGAAGGCCGCAATCCAGAACTGGGCGGCCACGATCTGCTTGAAGGCCAGGGCAAAGTGACCGATGCGCTGCTGCAGGGCCTGCACCAGCGGCGGGTGGCGCGTGGCGATGGGGCGAACGGCTGCCAGCGCGCCGATGATCAGGCCCACATAGGCATAGAGCAAGCCAGTGAGCCAGGCCCTGCCTGCAGTGGCCAGCACACCGGCCTTGGCGGCCAGATAGCCGGCCAGCTTGCTTTGAATTTCCTGAGCGCCGTCAGGCAGTTGGTCGGCAATGTCCGAAGGCAGTTTTTCCCGCAGCTCCAGCACCGTGGCCGCCAGATAGTCCAGCAGTTCCTTGTACTGGGCGGGGGCTTCGGTGATATAGGTTCGGGTCTGGGAGAGTGCGCCGCTGAGCAGGGCCAGCGGCGCCAGAATCACGATGGTGGTGGCAACCACCTGGGCCCAGCGTGGCAGCTGGTGGCTGGCAAAGGCGCGAGGGTTGGCGCGTGACAGCAGACGCGACAGCGAGCGGGTAAGCATGAAGCCTACGCACACACACAGCAGGCCGGGGAGTATTCCCTGATGCATGACGAGCAGCAATGCTGCTCCCATCAATATGTAACTGGCCAGTATGACCTTGGGCGAAGGGCCCGGTTGCGTAGTGATGGGGGCGGGCAAATGCTGCGTCATTCAGGCTCGGGGTAGAGGGGCTGTGATGAAGATTTGCTTAGCGAACTTCAACGGGCTTGCCGGAGCCGATTTCCGTGATGGCGCCAATGCTGTAGACCTTCTCGCCCAGTTCGGCCAGTGTGGCCGTCGTGGCTTCCGCGTCTTCAGCGGCCACCACAACCACCATGCCGATACCGTTGTTGAACGTGCGGTTCATCTCGATGTCGTCAATGCCGGCGGTCTTTTGCAGCCAGGCGAACAGCTCGGTCTGAGGCCAGCTGCCAGCCTTGAGATGGGCTGCGGTGCCTTCGGGCAGCACGCGGGGAATGTTTTCCAGCAGGCCGCCGCCGGTGATGTGGGCCAGGGCCTTGATGGGGTGCTTGTCCAGTGCGGCCAGCACGTTCTTCACATACAGACGGGTGGGTTCCATGATGGCGGCCTTGAAGGGCTTGCCGTCCAGAGTCTCGGGCAGGCTGCCCTGGGCCTCGGCGCGCTCGATGCATTTGCGCACCAGCGAGAAACCGTTGGAGTGCACGCCGTGCGAGGCCAGACCCAGCACCACATCGCCAGGCTTGACGTTCTGACCGCTGAGGATCTTGGACTTTTCGACTGCACCGACGGCAAAGCCGGCCAGATCATATTCGCCATCGGGGTACATGCCGGGCATCTCGGCGGTTTCACCGCCGATCAGTGCACAGCCGGACAGCTCGCAACCCTTGGCAATACCGCCCACCACGGCAGCAGCGGTGTCCACATGCAGCTTGCCGCAGGCGAAATAATCGAGGAAGAACAGGGGCTCGGCGCCCTGCACCAGCACATCGTTCACGCTCATGGCCACCAGGTCGATGCCCACGGTGTCGTGCATATTCCACTCGAAGGCCAGCTTGAGCTTGGTGCCCACGCCGTCGGTGCCGGACACCAGCACGGGTTCCTTGTAGCGCTTGGGCACTTCGAACAGGGCGCCGAAGCCGCCGATGCCGGCCATCACGCCTTCGCGCATGGTTTTCTTGGCCAGGGGCTTGATGCGTTCGACCAGGGCGTCGCCTGCGTCGATGTCAACACCGGCGTCTTTGTAGGAAATGGGGGTAGAGGAGGATGCGGAAGAGCTCATCGATGGATCCGGTGCGGGGGCGCCCTGCTGGGCGGAAACCCCGGGATTCTACGGCGCTTGCCCGTGCAGCGGGGGCGCCCGGACATGCGTCAAAGGGTTTTGCTGGAGCATTCATGGCCTGACTACAACAACGGCAGTAGGCAAAATCAGCCCGAAGCCGCTCGGGGGCTGCGAGTGCAGACTAAAATTGGTGCTTTTGTTACCGAGTGATCATGCTAGGGCATATTGCAGGGCCTGATCTAAGAACGTGTTGACGATCTCTACGCAGCCGCGTTGGAGCGCAATCGGGATGAGTTTGATGCGATGGCTCGCCGCTTGCACCGGGGTGCAAGCAAGAGTCAGCGCGCAGAAATCGCCCGATTTCGCTCCAACCCTTCGGGACAGCGGCTTGGCGGACGGTCTGCGGCGTTGCGAATCCTCGCAATAGCAGCGCTATTGCTGCGGTATCGCGCCTAGCATTCCACTCCGCAAAGCCGCTGTCGCGGTGCGAGGAGATTGTCAACACGTTCTGGTGCGCGTCCGGGCCTTTGTATCTTCCACCATTGATGCTGATGAATCTCCTGCCAGATTTCGCCGCATGGGCTGTTGAGTGCCCAGGAAAGGGGGCGCTGCGCGTATGTCGCAGATGAAGCAGCTGGCTCTGGATATCAGCATGGCGCCCGGCCCGACGCTTGCGCGTTTCTTTGTCGGCCCCAATGCTGCATTGATCGATCACCTGCGTCACTGGGTGGGCGATGGCCAGTTGCAGCAGTCGCGCACGCCGGTGCCCACCTATCTCTGGGGAGAGGCCGGGTCCGGCAAGAGTCATTTGCTCAAGGCGGTGCGTGAAGCCCTGCGCGAGCAAGGAGCCATGGTGGGCTGGATGGATGCATCCACGCCGTTCCCGCCCGAGTTCGACGAACGCTGGGCCGCCGTGCTCATGGACGATGTGGACATCTACACCCCGTTCCAGCAGGCGCGTGCCTTCAACTGGTTTGTGAATGCCACCAGCCCCGCCACCGGCCTGCCGCGCTGGGTGCTGGCTGCGGGTCAGTTGCCGGTGGCCGATCTCAAGATGCGCGAGGACTTGCGCACCCGTCTTGGCTGGGGGCATGTCTATCAGCTGCATCTGCTCGATGAATCGGCACGGCGTGCCGTGCTGCGTCAGGAGGCAGATGCCCGTGGCGTGTTCCTGAGCGACGAAGTGATGGATTACATGCTCAGACGCTTTTCGCGGGATCTGGGCTCGCTGATGCAGCTGCTGGACATGCTGGACGGTTTTGCCTTGCGTAACAAGCGCGCCATCACCATCCCGCTGCTCAAGACCATGCTGGAAACCGAGTGAGGCCCCCGGTCACGCTCACCGCTTTGGCCATGCCACAGCACTTTTTGTTGGATTTGAATGTCGACTTCTGAATTGGCTATCAAGCCCAGGCTGGCCCTGTTTGACCTGGACCATACGCTGCTGCCGCTGGACTCCGACCATGGCTGGGGCGAGTTCTCCATTGCCATCGGTTGGTGCGACCGCGAGGAGTTCGGGCGCCAGAACGATGCCTTTTTTGACGACTATCTGGCCGGCCGTCTCAACATCCCCGACTATGTGCGCTTTGCCACGGCTGCCGTGGTGCAGCGCGGCGAGGCCGAGGCCACGGCCGCGCATCAGCGCTTCATGGACGAGGTGATTCGCCCTGCAATGAAGCCTGCCGCCCTGGCCTTGGTGCAGCAGCACCTGGATGCAGGCGATACCGTGGTCATCACCTCGGCCACCAACGAGTTTGTGACGCGTCCCATCGCCCAGGCTTTCGGTGTGCAGCATCTGCTGGCGACCGAGCTGGTGCGTGATGGCAGCGGCTGGTTCACAGGCGAGATCGCCGGCACTCCCAATATGCGCGAGGGCAAGGTCGTGCGCATGACCGAATGGCTGACCCAGCGCGGCCTGCGCTGGGAGGATGTCGAGGCGACCTTCTACAGCGACTCCATGAACGATGTGCCCCTGCTTGAAAAAGTGGATCACCCTGTGGCCACCAACCCCGATGCGCGCTTGCGTGCCCTGGCCGAGGAACGCGGCTGGCGCATCGTGGACCTATTTAGCGAAGCACCATGATCAAGACCATTATTGACAAGCTGCTGGGCAAGGCGCCCGCAGCCCCCCGCTCGCGCAAGCCCAAGTTCGGCAAGCGTGAGGAAGTGCCGGTTCAGGTGCATGGCATAGACCCGAATCTGGTTGACCGTCGCGCCATCGACGTGGTGCAGACCCTCAAGCGCTCGGGCCACGAGGCCTATATCGTCGGCGGCGCCGTGCGCGATCTGCTGCTGGGCCTGCGTCCCAAGGACTTCGACGTGGCCACCGATGCCACGCCTGAACAGGTCAAGAACCTGTTTCGCCGCGCCTTCATCATCGGCAAGCGTTTTCGCATCGTGCACGTGGTCTACGGCCGCGGCCGTGAAAACGAAGTCATCGAGGTTTCCACCTTCCGCGCCTTTCTGGACAACAGCGCGGCCGAGCAGGTCAGCGGCAACGAACGTACCAGCAAGAATCAGCTGGCGGGGCTGAAGCATGCCGTGGATGCCAGCGGCCGCGTGCTGCGCGACAACGTCTGGGGCCCGCAGGATCAGGATGCCACGCGCCGCGACTTCACCATCAACGCCATGTACTACGATCCCGAGACACAGATCGTGGTCGACTATCACGGCGGCATTGCGGACGCCAAGAAGAAGGTGCTGCGCATGATCGGCGATCCGGCCACGCGCTACCGCGAAGATCCGGTGCGCATCATTCGTGCCGTGCGTTTTGCCGCCAAGCTCAGCGGCAAGGGCTTCAAGCTCGAAGCCAAGACCGCCAAGCCTCTGGTCGAGTGCGAGCCGCTGCTGCAGGAAGTGCCGCAAAGCCGCTTGTTCGACGAAATGCTCAAGCTGCTGCAGACTGGTCACGCGCTGGCCTCGGTGGCTCAACTCAAGGAGCTGGGCCTGTCGCGCGGCATCTATCCGCTGCTGGACGTGGTCATGGAGCGCGCCGACCATCCCTTCGTGCAGGCCGCACTGATGGATACCGACCGCCGTGTGGCCGAAGGCAAGCCCGTGGCGCCCAGCTTTTTGCTGGCCTGCGTGCTTTGGCAGGATGTCAAGCAAGGCTGGGAAAAGCGTCTGGCCAAGAGCTATCACCCTTTCCCGGCGCTGCAGGAGTCGATCGACGAAGTGTTCGATCAGCGCATCGGCGATGTGTCGGGCCGGGGCAAGCTGGCTGCCGATATGCGCGAAATCTGGGTCATGCAGCCGCGCTTTGACAAGCGCACCGGAGCCACCCCGCACTCCATGGTGGCGCAGCCGCGCTTCCGTGCCGGTTTTGACTTCATGCGCCTGCGTGCCGATATCGGCGAGGTCGAGGAAAGTCTGGCCAGCTGGTGGCAGGAGTTCCAGCAGGCCGACGATGCCCAGCGCGATGACCTGATTGCCCAGGCACGCGACGAGCAGCGCGCCCGCCAGCGTGCCCAGCAGCAAACGGCTCCCAAGGTCCATCGCGTGGCCAAGAAAAAAGCCGAAGGCGATCAGGACAGCCCGCTGGATCAGGTCGCCGCAGAAGGCGATGCAGCCGCTCCCAAAAAGCGCCGCCGCCGTCGCCGCAAGCCATCTGCCGGTGCTGCTCCTGCCGCCGGTGGTGATGAGTAAACCGGCCGCCTTGGCGGCCGACATGGTTGCGGTCGGTCTCGGGGCCAACCTCGGCGATGCACGCCGGACCCTGTCCTGGGCCGTGGCGGCGATGGCCGGGCTGGCCCGGACCGAGCTGCTGGCCGTGTCCTCGCTCTACAGCAGCAAACCCATTGATTCGTCCGGGCCTGACTATCTGAATGCGGTGGCGCTGCTGCGCACCGGGCAGGAGCCGCTGGATCTGCTGCACGCGCTGCAGGCGATCGAGCTGCAGGCCGGACGTGAGCGTCCCTACCGCAATGCGCCGCGCACTCTGGATCTGGATATCGAGCTATGGGGGGACCGGCAGTCGGAGGATCCCGAGCTGATCCTTCCCCACCCGCGCATGTGGCAGCGAGCCTTTGTGCTGCTGCCGCTGGCCGAAATTGCGCCAGGCTGCGTGAGCGCCGAGCAATTGCAGGCCGTGGCAGACCAGGGCATAGAACGCAGTCTGGCTCAGGGTTGGTGGACAGAGCAGTCAGCGCAGTTCTGATTTAATAGCTTGTTGGGATTGCCTGGCAATCGATAGAGACTGAAATCACCTATAAAAAAGCCCCGGGGCCGTAAGGCTGCCGGGGCTTTTTCAATCAGCGTCAGGGCCAGTCAGTCGACCTTGGCGCCGGAGGCCTTGACGATGGGCTGGTATTTGGCGCGCTCGGAGGCCATGAACTTGTCGAATTCGGCGGGCGTGGAGCCCACGGGTTCGGCCATCAGGGCGTTGAAGCGGGTCTTGGTTTCCGGTGCTTGCAGGGCATCATTGAAGGCCTTGCTCAGCTTGTCCAGCACGGGCTTGGGGGTGCCGGCCGGGGCAACCAGTCCCCACCATGTGTCGATGGCAAAACCGGGGTAGGTCTTGGACAGCGCGGGCACGCCGGGCAGCAGCGGCGAGGCATTGAGCGAAGTCACAGCCAGAGCCACCAGCTTGCCGCTCTTGATATTGGGCGCGGCCGCAGCCAGGTTGTCGATATTGAAGTCCACCTCGCCAGACAGCAGGGCCAGCTGGGCAGGATTGGCGCCACGGTAGGGCACGTGCAGGGCAAAGATGCCGGCCTTTTGCTTGAGCATCTCGCCCGCCAGATGGCCTGCAGAGCCATTGCCGCCGCTGCCGTAGTTGAGCTTGCCGGGATGGCTCTTGGCGTAGGCGATCAGATCGGCCACGCCATGGATCTTGAGCTGCTCGGCCTTGGCTGCATTCATCACCAGCACATTGGGCACGCGCACCATCTGGGTGATGCCGGCAAAGTCCTTGCCCGCGTCATAGGGCATCTTGGTGTAGAGCCAGGGGTTGACGGCATGGGTGGCCGTGGCGGCCAGGCCGATGGTCATGCCGTCGGGCTGGGCCTTGGCAATGGCGTCTGCGCCGATGTTGCCGCCTGCACCGGCCTTGTTGTCGATGATGACGACGCCCAGGGAATCGCGCACCCGCTCTGCCAGTGCGCGGGAGGTGATGTCCAGCGGACCACCGGGCGCATAGGGCACGATCAGACGGATGGGTTCTTGGGCCTGGGAGAGGGGAGAGGCCAAGGCAGCAGCGGCCGCCATGACCGAGAGAAGGCTGTTTCTACGGTTCATAGAGTTCTATTGTGCAAAAAATTGCAGCGGCTCCGGAACTGGCGGTTACTTGTGCAAGAAAAATGCGCGTAAACCCTGATGCGGCATGGAATGCATCGGGGTTTGCGCAAAACAGCGTTCTTACTTGTCCGCTTCGGAGGTAAAGGCGTCGGCGTAGAACTCTTCGGCAGGCAGCGCGCGTTCGCTGGTATAAGCGGCGCGGGCCGAATCCACGACGATGGGAGCACCGCAGGCATAGACCTGGTAGCCGGACAGGTCGGCAAAGTCGTCCAGCACGGCCTGATGGACAAAGCCTGTGCGGCCCGTCCAGGCGTCTTCGGCCAGGGCATCGGAGATCACGGGTACATACCTGAATTGGGGCATGGCGGCCGTGTGCTCGGCAATCCAGCTGGCGTCATACAGGTCGGTGGGGCGGCGGCCACCCCAGTACAGCGTGACGGGGCGGTTGATGCCCTTGTGGCGCATATGCTCGATCAGTGCCTTGATAGGGGCAAAGCCCGTGCCCGAGGCGAGCAGGATGATGGGCTTGTCCGAGTCCTCGCGCAGGAAGAAGCTGCCGAACGGGCCCTCCACCCGCAGGATTTCCTTTTCCTTCATGCCGCCGAAGACATGATCGGTGAACTTGCCGCCTTCCATGTGACGGATATGCAGCTCGATGCCGGGCGCCGTCTCCTGCACATGGGGCGCGGTGGCCATGGAATAGGCTCGGCGGGCACCGTCGCGCAGTATGAACTCCACATACTGGCCGGCGTGGTAGCGGAACTTCTCGCTGGCCGGCAGCTGCAGGCGCACCTGCATCACGTCATGCGACTTCTTCTCGAGAGCGGCCACGCGCACGGGCATCTTCTTGATGGGGAAGGAGCTGGCGTCCGTGACCTGGCGCGACTCCAGCACCACATCGCTGTGGGGCGTGGCGCAGCAGGTCAGCACATAGCCGCTGGCTTCCTCTTCGGCTGTCAGAGCCTTGTCCGAGTGCGTACCGTGGCTGACTTCGCCGCTGAGCTTCTTGCACTTGCAGGAGCCGCAAGCACCGTCCTTGCAGCCATAGGGCAGGCCGACGCCGGTGCGAATGGCTGCGGCCAGAATGGTTTCAGCGCCCTGAGTGGCAAAAGCACGTCCGCTGGGCTGGACGGTAATTTCAAACGAAGCGTGGGCAATCTCGGTCATGACGTTTTGGTTATCCTTGAAGGCGTATACGGCAGCCTTTTTGTCGGCAATGCTGCAGTCGCAGCAACGCCAGTGGCTCCTTAGAACTTGTACGCAGCAGGTCCCGATTTTGCCTTCAAACCAAAGCCCATTGGGCGCGCTGCCAGCGCGCTTTCGTCGTGAACGCTTATTGATCGTCGGCCACGGCGATGTGGGTCGGCGCGTGGCCCGATTGCTGGTTGCTTCGGGTCGTGGCAGGCACGGCATTCAGGTGCTGGCCTTGAGCCGCAACCCGGAGCGGGCCGGGGTGCTGCACGCACAGTCCGTGAGGCCTTTGTGGGGAGATCTGGACGATCCGGCCAGTCTGCGCAGGCTGGCAGGTATCGCGACGCGGGTGCTGCATCTGGCACCGCCTCCGACACTGGCTGCCGAGGATGCCAACAGGTGGCTGGACACCCGCACCACGGCTCTCATGCGGGCACTGCGCCTGCGCAGTCTGCCGCGCAGCCTGGTCTATGCATCGACCTCGGGGGTCTATGGCGACTGCGAGGGGCAGTGGGTGAGCGAGAGCCGGTCCGTTGCGCCGACGACCGCCAGAGCTCAGCGCCGTGTGAATGCCGAGCTCGCCGTGCGCTTTGCCGGTCGCTTGGGTCTGCGGGCCAGCATCTTGCGCATTCCCGGCATCTACGCACCGGATCGTGAGGGCGGTACGCCCCGCGCCCGGCTGCAGCGAGGCACCGCCGTGCTGCAGGCCGACGACGACGTCTATACCAACCATATTCATGCCGACGATCTGGCACGTGCCTGCCTGCTTGCGCTGTGGCGCGGCAAGCCGCAGCGCATCTATCACGCCAGCGACGACACGCAGCTGAAGATGGGGGATTACTTCGATCTGGCGGCCGATCTCTACGGCCTGGCCCGGCCGCCGCGCATTTCGCGCGAGCAGGCGCAGACAGAACTGCCGGCAAGTCTGCTGAGCTTCATGAGCGAGTCGCGGCGGCTGTCGAATCAGCGGCTCAAGCGTGAGTTGCGACTCAGGCTGCGCTATCCCACGGTGACCGAGGGCCTGCAAAGCTAGGCAGAGCCAAGAGCACAACCCTCAAACATGGGCTCGGCCAAGCAAGGGGTGACAAGCAAACGCCGCCGCGCGGCGAAGCTGTCGTCCCCTGGGGGAAGGCGCAAAGCGCTTCAGGGGATTACGGTATCGGATGCACGCCGCCGCGGTTGTCATAGCAGCGGAAGACATTGCAGTTGACGATCTTGGCGGGCGGCTGCGATGGCGTGGGACGTGCCGGCGGGTAGCGGTTGGGAGGATAGCCATAGCCCCACTGCGGGCGGTTGATGGCATTGGGATGCAGGGCCCGGCTTTGCTGCAACTGTTGGTAGGCGGCAGCACCCAGGCAGCTCATCTCCATCTGGGCCTGGGCTGCCTGGCTGCGCTCACCCCAGGTGGCTGGGTCGGGGCTGGCTTCGGCCAGGATGGCGTTGTAGCGCTCGCGGGCCTGGCGGCAGGCGGGCGTGTTTTCCAGATTGACTCCGGCCCGGGCCTGGGCTCTCTCGGCGGCCTCGCGTTCCTTGCGCTCCTGCTCTTCACGCTGGCGGCGCTGGGCATCGTCGCGCGCCATCTGGGCCTTGCTGCGCTCCCGAGCCTGGCTGGCATTGGCACGCTCGGTCGCAATTTCCTCGGCGCTTTGCGCCGCCTGAATCTGCGTGCTCATTTCGCCCGAGATGCAGCGGCCGTTGGTATAGGTCACCTCGCCGGTCTTGGCATCGACACAGCGCATGACCTGAGCCTGGGCCGTGCCTGCGATCAGCGCCCAGCCCAGCAGCAAGCCCAGCGGCAGCTTGCGCATGATGGCGGCGGGAGATAGAGGCTCTGACATGAACGCTCCTTCAAAGGCGTTTAAGTGCCTGCAAATTATGAAGTGGCGGCAAGAAAAGCAGAAGCGGTGCCGTGCCGCAGCGTCCGGTCAGCGCCAGTCACCGCGAGGAGGAAAGCCTTGTTGCTGGCCTTCGCGTTGGCGTTGCTGCTGGCGCTGATCGCGATCACGATCACGATCACGATCGGCCTGCATGCGGTCACGCTCGCGTTGCTGCGACTGCTGCTGCTGCTGCTCGCGCTCCTGCTGGCGGCGCATCTGGTCTTGGTCACGACGATTCTGGGATTGCTGACGATCCCATTCGCGGCGCTGCTGATCCTGCATACGCTGCTGGTCGCGGTCGCGTTCCATCTGACGCTGCCATTGCTCACGATCGCGCATGTTCTGGGCGCGATCGCGTTCCAGCTCGCGCTGGCGCTCCCATTGACGGCGCTCACGTTCGCGCCATGCCCAGTCATTGCGGTCCTGGCCCTGGTACACCGGGTAGGCGGGATAGGCCGGATAAACGGGCTGGCTGTTGTAGATGGTGGTGGAGCCATAGCTGCCACCGTAGCCTCCGCCATAGCCGGAGTCATACTCGCCGGGAACCGCGCAGGCCGTGCACAGGGCGGCCAAAGCCCCCATGCTGGCCCAGCGTGTGGGGGTGGACATCAATGCCTGCAAGGATGGTCTCATGGCTTGTCTGGTGAGGTGTGGGTGGGCGCAATCCCTTGTGCTCTTAACGTCCGGCGGCTGTTCCGGGTTGACTTCATGATGCAGAGTGCTCATTAAATGAGAGCTTGATTCGCTTTTTGGGTGTGCGATATGGGCGGTTTTACCTTGATTTTTGGATGGACGCCATAGTGACCCTTTTGTCAAAAGCGCTGCCAAAGCGTCGCTAGAATGACTTCGTCTTGCGGTGAATTCAGGTTCACTGCAAAGCAGCGTTCTCAGGGCGGGGTGCAATTCCCCACCGGCGGTATCTGCGGCAATGCATTGCATTGACTGCGGCAGCCCGCGAGCGCCTGAAGTCTCGCCAGAGGCTGAAGGGTCAGCAGATCTGGTGAGATGCCAGAGCCGACGGTCATAGTCCGGATGAAAGAGATCGCGCAGCATCGGTCCGTGGTGCAGCAGCTATCGCTGCCGCATGGGCAGGTGTACCAGCGCACGCCCTGATTCATTGGAATTTTCTGGAAATACCACCATGAATCAGACCCCTATCTCCATGAATTTTGCCACTCACGCGACTTCCGAAGGTACGCCCTGGAAGACCGTAGCAGGCCGCAGCCGCATTGCCATCATCAGCGCCAGCTGGCACACCGAAGTGGTCTACCAGGCCCGCGATGCTGCCCAGGCCGAGCTTCAGGCGCAGGGCGTGCAGGCTGGCAACATCACGCATTTCAGCGTGCCCGGTGCCTTTGAAATCCCGCTGCTGGCCAAGAAGCTGGCGCAAAGCGGTCGTTTCGACGCCGTGATCGCCACGGCACTGATCGTCAACGGCGGCATCTATCGCCATGAATTCGTGACCACGGCTGTGATCGACGGCCTGATGCGCGTGCAGATGGATACCGAAGTGCCCGTGTTCTCCGCCGTGCTGACGCCGCGTGACTTCCATGAACATGGCGATCATGTGGAGTTCTTCCGCCAGCACTTCGTGAAGAAGGGCGTGGAGGTGGCTCATGCCTGCCTGAGCACGCTGGACCAGCATGCCAGGGTGGATGCGATCCTGCAGGCCAAGGCAGCCTGAGCGGCACGTGTTGATGCAAGAACGCCCCAGTCTGGGGCGTTTTTTTGGGGCCCTGCTGCCATTTTGCGAGCAAGGGCTGGCGGCGGGTTTGTCCAGCACAGCCCGGCGCACTTGCCGATCCCTGAAAACACTGATTGTTGTGCCGGTGTAGCACTCGCCGCACCTATGTGATTGCCTCATTGCCAATTGCCTGCCGCGGGGCATAAGGTTGCGTCTTGTCTCAACCGAGTGGAGTGCGCAATGAAGAATTTTGGCAAGTTGTGTATCGCGACAGTCGTAGCAGGTATGGCAGGGGGCGTGATGGCCCAGGAGCAGATCATCAAGATCGGCCATATCGGCCCGACCTCCGGCCCTCAGGCTCACTTCGGCAAGGACGATGAAAACGGCGTGCGCATGGCCATCGAGGACCTGAACGCCAAAGGCATGGAAATCGGCGGCAAGAAGGTCAAGTTCGTGCTGGTGGCCGAGGACGATGTGGCTGATCCCAAGCAGGGCACGGCGGCTTCGCAAAAACTGTGCGATGACAAGGTGGCCGGTGCAGTGGCCTTTGTGAACTCCGGTGTGGCGATTCCTTCTTCCAAGGTGTTCCAGGACTGTGGCATTCCCATGATCACGGGCGCGGCGACCAATCCCGATCTGACCAAACCCGGCTGGAACACCACCTACCGCGTGATTGCCAACGACAACGCCCTGGGTGCGGCACTGGCTAGCTATGCGGCCAAGAATCTCAAGCTCAAGAATGTGGCCGTGATTGACGACCGCACGGCCTATGGCCAGGGCCTGGCCAATGTGTTCAAGAAGGATGCCGCAAAGCACGGCATCAAGATCGTGGCCAACGAGTTCACCAACGACAAGGCCACGGACTTCATGGCCATTCTGACCTCCATCAAGGCCAAGAAACCCGATGCCATCTTCTACGGCGGCATGTATGGTCAGGCCGGCCCCATGCTGCGCCAGATGGCCCAGCTGGGCATGAATGACGTCAAGATGTTTGGCGGTGACGGTATTTGCGTGACCGAGCTGGCCAAGGTGGCTGCCGGCGCCAAGCCGCTGGAGAACGTGGTCTGCGCCGATGGCGGTGCCTCCATTGCCAAGATGCCTGGCGGCACGGAGTGGAAGAAGCGCTATGACGCCAAGTATCCTGGCCAGTTCCAGGTCTACAGCCCCTATTTCTATGACGGCACCATGCTGCTGGCCGACGCCATGAAACGTGCCAATTCATGGGACCCCAAGGTCTATATCCCCTTCCTGCAGAAGTCCGACTTCTCGGGGGTGACCTCCAAGATCCAGTTCGAGAAGAATGGCGAGATGAAGAACCCCAGCTATACGCTGAGCCGCTATGTGAACGGCAACAAGACGCCTATCGACCTGAACTGATTGCCTTGAGTGCACCGGGCCATGTGGTGTGGCCTGTTTTGCAAAGCCTGCGGATGCCTCGCATTTGCAGGCTTTTTTGCTTTCGACCCTTGGGGGGCGGGCCTGGATGGCTGCTGGTTGGGTCCTTGCGTGTGCGAGGATTGCGCTAGTTCTGCATGCCCTCTAGCTGCGCGAAATACTCGCGCAGCACCTCGATGGCCTCGCGCACCTTGGCGGGCAGGCTGTCGCGGCTGGCGGTGACGACCCAGATATCCAGCATACCCATATCCCAGTCAGGCAGCAGGCGCACCAGGCTGCCCGTTTCCAGGCTTGCCGCCACGTCATGGGCCGAGAGCAGGGCAAGCCCCAGGCCCGCTTCGCAGAACTGCTGCACCGCGCTGCGGTGGTTGCTGACCATGAGCGGCCGCACCTGCAGCCGGTACTCCTGCGCCGTGCCCTGCTGGCGCCACAGAAAGTCGGCCTGGGGATCGTCGCTGCGGCTCATTTCCAGCCAGGGCAGTTGTGCCAGCTCGCTGGGGTGTCGAGGCGTGCTGCCGTGGGCCTTGATCCAATGCGGCGAGGCGCAGAGCACGGTGGCGCTGCGTCCCAGGTGGCGGGCCACCCAACTGGAATCCTGCAGATTGCCGAAGCGCAGCGCCAGATCCACGCGCGCCTGGATCAGGTCTATGGGAGTGTCATCCATCAGCAGGCGCAGCCGTAGCTCAGGATGCATGGCCAGCCATCGGCGCAGCGCAGGGGCCGCATGCTGGGTAAAGCCGGCCGGGGCAGCCAGACGCAGTTCGCCGCTGGGCCGCTGATGCTCGGCGGCCAACTCGGCGCGAGCCCGGTTGGCCGCTTCGCACATGGCGGCGCATTGTATGTAAAAGCGCTGGCCGGCATCTGTCAGCGTCAGCTGGCGCGTGGAGCGGTGCAGCAGCGTCAGGCCAGCATCGTGCTCCAGCTGACGGATATGCTGGCTGACGGCCGAGGGCGTCATGTCGAGCTGGCGGGCGGCCGCGCTCATGCTGCCGCGCTCCACCACGGCGGCAAAAATGGCCATGCGTCTGAAATCTTCCATGAGGCTATTTTGAAGTGCTGCTTCAAGGTCATGGTGGCTGAAAGGGGTTTTTCTCGCGATTGATGCCGATTAATCTTTAGCTCTTTTGAAGATACAAGGGGTTTTTCCATGAAGGTTGCATTGATTGGCGCCACGGGTTTTGTCGGTGCCGGATTGCTGGATGAGCTGCTGCGTCGCGGTCATGAAGTCGTGGCCCTGGTTCGCAAGGCCGCTGCCGCACGCGAGCATGTGCAGTTCGTCAAGGCCGATGTGCTCAAGGCCGACGAGGTGCAGCGTGCCGTGACCGGTTGCGACGCGGTGGTCAGCGCCTATAACGCAGGCTGGAAAAATCCCAATATCTATGACGATTTCATGCAGGGCTCGCGTGCCATCGTGCAAGGCGTCAAGGCTGCGGGCATCAAGCGCTATCTGGTCGTGGGCGGCGCCGGCAGCCTGTATGTGAATGGCCAGCAGTTGGTGGATTCGCCCAACTTCCCGGCGTTTATCAAGCCCGGAGCCTCGGCGGCGCGCGACATGTTTGCCGAGTTGCAAAAGGAGTCCGCTCTGGACTGGACCATGCTGAGCCCGGCCGTGGGCTTTCATGGCGGCTCCGATGCGCAATCCAGGGGCCGCACTGCCGAGTACCGCACGGGCAAGGACGAACCGTTGATGCAGGCTGACGGTCAGCCCGGCGATATTTCGGTGCAGGACCTGGCCGTGGCGCTGATCGATGCACTGGACAGGAGCAAACACGTCAAGGCACGCTTCACCGTCGCGCATTGATCAGGCCCTGCCTTCGCCAGGCCCGACCCCATTGATTGGCGGGGCAAGGCCGGGCTGTCTGTCCGCTGTCATGCTGCAAGCGCACAATTTCGGGTTTTGCGGCGCCAGACGCCGGCAAGCCCTTATTGCATGACAGAAACCTTGACTGCCCCTATCGAATCGACCCGATCTCCCACCCAGGCCTGGCTCAGCGTGATTGCGCTGGCGCTGGGGGCTTTTGTTTTCAATACCAGCGAGTTCGTGCCGGTCGGCCTGCTCAGCAGCATCGGCGCCAGTTTTGACATGCAGGTCGAGCAGGTGGGGCTTATGCTCACCATCTATGCCTGGGTGGTCGCGCTGGCCTCGCTGCCCTTCATGCTGCTCACGCGCAAGGTGGAGCGGCGCAAGCTGCTGATGGGCGTGTTCGCGGTGTTCGTACTCAGCCATCTGCTCTCGGGTGTGGCCTGGAGCTATGCGTCTTTGGTCATCAGCCGTATCGGCATTGCGCTGTCGCATGCTGTGTTTTGGTCCATCACTGCCTCGCTGGCCGTGCGGGTGGCGCCTCCGGGCAAGAAGGCCATGGCATTGAGCCTGCTGGCCACGGGCACTTCCGTGGCCATGGTGCTGGGCATTCCGCTGGGTCGCATCGTGGGCGAATGGCTGGGCTGGCGCATGACGTTTCTGGCCATTGGCGCGGTGGCGGCGGCGGTGATGCTGGTGCTGGGCAAGCTGTTACCTCTGCTGCCCAGCGAGAACGCCGGCTCCCTGTCCAGTGTGCCCATGCTGTTCAGGCGCCCGGCCCTGGTCGGCATCTATGTGCTGCTGGTGCTGGTGATTACCGGCCAGTTCACGGCGTATAGCTATATCGAGCCCTTTGTGCAGGACGTTGCCGGCCACGCCGGCGATGTGACCACGGCTGTGCTGCTGCTGTATGGCGGCATGGGCATTGTGGGCAGCGTGCTGTTCGGCTGGTTCGGTCTGCGCTTTCCGCGCGGCTTTCTGCTGGCTTCCATCGGTGTGCTGGCGCTGAGCCTGTTGCTGCTGGTCATGAGCAGCACGCAGGTCTGGAGCCTGTATCTGCAAAGCTCGGTCTGGGGCATTGCCATGATCTGCTTTGCGCTGTCCATGCAGTCCAAGGTGCTGAATCTGGCGCCGGATGCCACCGATGTGGCCATGTCCATGTTCTCTGGCATTTTCAATATCGGCATTGGCGGCGGCGCACTGCTGGGCAGCATCGTCAGCCAGCAATGGGGCATGACGCATATCGGCCTGGTGGGCGGCCTGCTGATTGCCATGGGCGGTGCGCTCTGGTTGTTCATGATGCTGAAGCTGGCCGACAGCTTCCGTTTGAAGTCCTAGTTTTGTATACAAAACTGGCCTGACTCTTGCATGGGTGGTTTGTCTCAAATTTTTTAGAGAGGAAACCACCCATGAAAGCGTTTGTCGCTACCTTCACCACCATCGCCCTGGCTGTGGCCAGCCTGTCGGCCCAGGCCCAGAGTTCCGTGCAGCTCACCGGCACCATCGATAGCTATGCGGGCTCCATGAAGCTGGCAGGGCAGGAGCGTGTGGCCTCGGTCGGCTCCGGCGGTTTGACCACTTCCTGGTGGGGTGTGAAGGGCGTGGAAGATCTGGGCGGCGGTCTCAAGGCCGACTTCAATATCACCAGCTTTTTTCGTGCCGATACCGGTACCCCCGGCCGCTTTGATGCCGATCCCTTTTTCTCGCGTGATGCCAATGTGGGCCTGGCCGGCGGCTTTGGCCGCGTGAGCCTGGGTCGTGGCCTGGCACCGAACTTCCTGCCCACGGTGCTGACCAACCCGTTCGGCGACTCCTTCACGGTCTCGCCACTGGTGCTGCATGCGAATATGACGACTGCGGCCTGGGGAACGGACAGCCTGACCACAGCCTCCAACACCGGCTGGAGCAACCAGATCCTGTATTCCACGCCCAGCTTCGGCGGCCTGAAGGCCAATGTGCACTACCAGTTCGGCGAGCAGACCAGCAGTGGCAACAAGGGCAAGAAGAATGTGGGCCTGAACCTGATGTACTTCGGCGGCCCGCTGAGCCTGACCGCGTTCTACGAGCGTGCGCAGATCAACAACCCGGTATCGCTGGCGGTGATGCCGACCAAGAGCAACTGGATGGTGGGCGGCAGCTATGACTTCAGCGTGGCCAAGCTCTATGCCACTTATGGCCAGGCCAAGATCAACGCCCAGGATCGCGAGAACACCACCTACTCACTGGGTCTGGACATCCCCGTCAGCGGCACGCCCGGTACCTTCAAGGCAGCGGCTGCACGTACCAAGTCGGAAGTGGGCAGCGTCAGCGGCACGCGCACCACAGTCAGCCTGGGCTACGACCATTTCCTGTCCAAGCGCACCGATGTCTATGCCGTGGCCATGTACGACCGCGTGAGCATGGACATTCCCAACAAGTCCGGCACCAGCGCGGTGGTGGGTATCCGCCATCGTTTCTAAGCTGCACCAGTTTCATGCACCAGCACCTTGCTTGTGCATGAGCGGTACAAAGAAAAAGTCCTCGCAGGCATTCACACCTGCGAGGACTTCTTGGGGATGAAGACGCTTAGTCTTCCATCTTCAGGTTCTGCTTTTGCACCACGTTCTTGTAGACGGCCAGCTCTTCGGCCATTTGCTTGGCAAAGGCTTCGGGTGTGTCGGCCATGATGATGGAGCCGCTTTCCTCGATGCGCTTTTTCACCGCAGGATCTTGCACCGCCTTGCGCACGGCGGCGTTGATCTTGTCCACCACTTCCTTTGGCAGGTTCTTGGGGCCAACGATGCCGTAGTACGCCATGCGGTTGACCTGGGGCAGACCCATTTCCTTGAAGGTAGGCACATCAGGCAGTGCAGCCAGACGCTGGGGAGCGGCGACGACGAGGGCCGTCAGGCGCTTTTCCTTGACGAAGGGCAGGGTAGAGGGCAGGTTGTCAAAAATCAGCGGCACCTGGCCGGCAACCGCGTCGTTCAGCGCAGGGCCGGAGCCACGGTAAGGCACGTGGGCTATGTCGGTCTTGGTTTCCAGCTTGAACATTTCCATCATCAGATGGGTGATGGAGCCTTGACCGGGCGATGCGTAAGAGTACTTGCCGGGGTTGCTCTTGACCTCAGCCAGGAAGCTCTTGTAATCCTTGCCCGCAAACTTGGGATTGGCGGCAATGATGTTGGGCGTGGCGGCGATGTTCACGATGGGCGTGAAATCGGTGGCGACGTTGTAGGTGATCTTGGGGTTGATGGCCGGGTTGGTGGCCGTTGTGGACACGGTGGCAATGCCCAGGTTGTAGCCATCGGGCTTGGCGCGTGCCGTTTCAGCTGCGCCAATGGTGCCGCCGCCGCCGCCCTTGTTTTCCACCACCACGGACTGGCCCAGCTCACGGCTCAGTGGCTCGGCAATGACGCGGGCAATCAGGTCGGTCGTGCCGCCAGCGGCAAAGGGAACCAGCAGACGGATGGGCTTGTTGGGATAAGCGCCTTGTGCCTGTGCAGCGCCGCAAAAAGCCATGGCAGCCAGAACGGTGGCTGTGAACTTGAACATCAATGTCTCCTTGGAAAGTGTGATTGGCAGTGCATTTCTGCTGAAATTGCCTGCGGTTTTCGGGGCTTGGGCCCTCTTTTGTTGTCAGGAGGTTGCTTTGGCCGTGAAGGCCTCAAACCACTCCCTGCTCATGCAACGCAACAATGGCGTTGTCATCAAGTCCGAATTCGCGCAGCACCTCATCGGTGTGCTGGCCGAGGGCAGGCGGGGCGTTGCGGTAAGTCACCGGCGTGGCCGACAGACGTATGGGATTGGCGACGGTGGCAATATGGCCAATGCCGTCACTGGCGTTTCGCGGCAGACTTTTCTGAATGCCGCGCGCCCTGACCTGGGGGTCTTCAAAGGCCTGGGCAACGGTGTTGATGGGGCCACAGGGCACGGCCTTGTCTTCCAGCAGCGCAATCCAGTCAGCCGTGCTGCGCTGAAGCATCTGTGGCTTCATCAACGCCAGCAGTGCCGCACGGTTCTGTACACGGGCGGTATTGGTGGCAAAGCGTGCATCCTGGGCCCAGCCGTCCTGGCCGATGGCTGCGCAGAAGCGCGCGAACTGACCGTCATTGCCGATGGCCAGCAGCACATTGCCGTCCAATGTCGGAAAGTCTTGATAGGGCGCCAAGCTGGGATGGGTGTTGCCGGCGCGGCCCGGCGCCTGGCCGGTGGCCAGAAAACCTGCAGCCTGGTTGGCCAGCACAGCCATGCCCACATCCAGCAGCGCCATATCGATGTACTGGCCCTGACCGCTGCCGTTTCTCGCATTGTCACGGGCGTTGAGCGCGGCCAGGATGGCGTTGCTGGCATAGAGCCCCGTGAACACGTCGATCACGGCCACGCCGACCTTGAGCGGGCCTCCGCCGGGTTCGCCATCTGCATGGCCGGTGATGCTCATCAGGCCGCACATGGCCTGCACCATGAGGTCATAGCCGGCGCGCTCGGCGTAGGGGCCGTCCTGGCCGAAACCTGTGATGGAGCAGTACACCAGGCGCGGGTTCAGAGCCTTGAGACTGTCATAGTCCAGGCCGTATTGCGCGAGTCCTCCGGTCTTGAAGTTCTCCACCACCACATCGGCCTCTTGCGCCATGCGCTGCAGCAGAGCCCGGCCCTCGGGGTGGGCCATGTCCACGGTGATGGAGCGCTTGTTGCGGTTGCAGGCCGTGAAGTAGCTGGCTTCGCGGGTGTCGTTGCCCGCATCGTCCTTGAGGAACGGAGGGCCCCAGTGGCGCGTATCGTCGCCGGCAACCGGGCGCTCCACCTTGACCACATCGGCACCCAGATCGGCCAGCATCTGCGTGGCCCATGGACCCGCCAGCACGCGCGACAGATCCAGCACCTTGATGCCTGCCAGTGCGCCGGTGGGAGTGGTGGAGCTTGCGTTCATGTCGGATGATCCCGTAAAGCGAAACAATGAAATAAATAGCTGCTTGCGCTTTATTTGTCTGGGTTCTGAGCTGAAAACTATTCAAAACCCAGACAAATCAAACGGTACTAGCTCGTTAATAGATAGTGAGCAGAAGGTGACGGTGACAGCAATCTTTGCCATCATCCCGAGGCCAGGGCAACAAGCAAGGGCCTGGGCGGCCCCGCCGCCCCGCAGCGAGGTTGCCGTCCCCCTCCGGCGCGAAGCGCCAGGGAGGGGGAAAGCGGCGTAGCCGCTCAGGGGGAGCCATCAGTTGGCAAACGCCGCAATGCCGGTCTGGGCGCGACCCAGAATCAGCGCATGCACATCGTGCGTGCCTTCATAGGTGTTCACCACTTCCAGGTTCACCAGGTGGCGGGCCACGCCGAACTCGTCGCTGATGCCGTTGCCGCCCAGCATGTCGCGCGCCATGCGGGCGATGTCCAGCGACTTGCCGCAGTTGTTGCGCTTGATCAGCGAGGTGATCTCGATCACGTTCTGGTGCTCGTCCTTCATGCGGCCCACGCGCAGCGCGGCTTGCAGGCCCAGCGTGATCTCGGTCTGCATATCGGCCAGCTTCTTCTGGATCAGCTGGTTGGCGGCCAGTGGGCGGCCGAACTGTTTGCGGTCCAGCGTGTACTGGCGGGCGGTGTGCCAGCAGTCTTCTGCCGCACCCAGCGCGCCCCAGGCAATGCCGAAGCGGGCGCTGTTCAGGCAGGTGAAAGGGCCCTTGAGGCCGCGAACATCGGGGAAGGCGTTCTCTTCAGGGCAGAACACATCGTCCATCACGATTTCACCGGTGATGGAGGCGCGCAGGCCCACCTTGCCGTGGATGGCCGGGGCGGACAGACCCTTCATGCCCTTTTCCAGCACAAAGCCGCGGATCTGACCCACAGTGCCGTCTTCGCTCACTTCCTTGGCCCAGACCACGAACACGTCGGCCACAGGGCTGTTGGTGATCCACATCTTGTTGCCCTTGAGGCGATAGCCGCCGTCGACCTTGTAGGCGCGTGCGGCCATGGAGCCAGGGTCGGAGCCGTGGTCGGGCTCGGTCAGGCCGAAGCAGCCGATGAACTCGCCTGAGGCCAACTTGGGCAGGTATTTCTGCTTCTGCGCTTCGGTGCCGAATTCGTTGATGGGCACCATCACCAGAGACGATTGCACGGAGGCCATGGAGCGGTATCCCGAGTCCACACGCTCGATCTCGCGCGCCACCAGGCCGTAGCTCACGTAGTTCAGGCCCGCGCCACCGTATTGCGTGGGGATGGTGGGGCCCAGCAGGCCCAGCTCACCCATCTCGCGGAAGATGCTGATGTCCACGGACTCGTTGCGGAACATGGCTTGCACGCGAGGCTTGAGCTTGTCCTGGCAGTACTCGCGCGCTGCGTCGCGGATCATGCGCTCGTCTTCGGTCAGTTGCTGGTCGAGCTGGAAGCAGTCGTCCCACTGGTAGCCATTGGCCATGTTCATCTCCTGAATGCAAGGTGTCGGGTTGCAGGCGCATTTCCGCCTGAGTGCTTGCACACATATTAGGTTTGCAGAACAGGGGCTGGCAAACGATGAATAATCATCTATGGATGAGTAAAACGCATGTATAAACGAATTATTCAGGGTTTTCCCGTTGTTTTGAAATTGATTGATGCGTTCTAGGCACAAGAGATATGCGCAGAGTTCTCCCTTCCACCCAGGCCCTGGCCTGCTTTGAATCGGCCGCCCGCCATGTCAGCTACACCAAGGCCGCACAGGAGTTGTCGCTGACGCAAAGTGCCGTCTCGCGCCAGATCATTGCGCTGGAGGAGTTTGTGGGCGTGGCCCTGTTCAAGCGCACGCGCCATGGCGTGCTGCTCACCGATGCGGGCCGGCATTACTCCACCCAGGTTGGTCGCTGGCTGCAGGGGCTGGAGCGCGACACGCTGGATCTGATGAGTCATCAGGGCGAGGGTGGCCCCATCAATCTGGCGGCAGTGCCCACCTTTGCCACACGCTGGTTGCTGCCGCGCCTGCCGCAACTGGCCCAGCAGCACCCTGACATCACAGTGCACATCGACGTGCAGACCCGGCCGTTTCTGTTTGCCGACACCGTGTTTGACGCAGCCCTTTATGCGGGCACGCCCGAGCAGGTGGCCCGCTGGCCCGGCGTGCAAGCGCAGTGGCTGATGGACGAGGAAGTTGTGCCCGTGTGCAGCCCGCAACTGCTAGCCACGGCCCAGCAGCGTGATCCAGGCCGCGCCTGGCTGCCGGTGGGCCCCGAGGTGATTGCGCGCCTGCCGCTGCTGCAGCAAAGTACGCGCCCCCAGGGCTGGCGCCAGTGGTTCGACGCGATGCATGTCGATGCACCGCGCGCGCTCGACGGCATGCGGCTCGAACTGTTTTCCATGCTGGCCGTGGCCGCCAGCCAGGGGCTGGGCGTGGCGCTGATCCCGCCCATGCTGATCGAGCAGGAGATCGCGCGTGGCGATCTCATCATCGCCTGCCCCCAGCCGCTGCGCGGCAACCGCGCCTATTACCTGGTAACGCCTGCGCTGGCGACCGAGGCACAGCCATCTCCGGCGCTGCGGGTGTTCAGCCAGTGGCTGCAGGGCCGCGCACAGGAAATTCGTGGTGGAAAAACAGAGTGATTGAACTGGCTGCGTTATGCCTTTTTTGAGACGAAGCTTGAAGTGCTGATGAGTAGTAGTACATCTGCAGCGATACGCCGCATCCAGTGGCTGTTGATCTTGAGGTCTGGCTCGGTAAAGGCTCTGCTGAAGGTGGGGCGCACAATCTGTGCGTAATTGAGGCTGCCCAGAATAATGGTCAGCAAAGCAACGGCAGCGATGTCTTGACGTAGCAATCCGGCTGCCTGACCTTCCTCAATCAAGGCCACACTCAGAAGCAAAAAGGTCTCTAGCGGCCGGGTATGAGCCAGTTCAATGCGCTCGGAATTGTCCAACAGCTCGCGAGTAATGAGTTTGAAGCCCGAAGGGCGGGCCTGCATCCATTCGATCTGCAGCAAGATGAAGGCCTGCAGGCGCTGTTGCAGCAGCGCCTCGGACTGGACGCCTTGCTCCATGCGCTGCATCAGCTCGTGTGCCTGAGCCTCGAGCACGGTGCGGTACAGCACTTCCTTGCTGGGAAAGTGGTGCAGCAGGCCGGGGTTGCCGATCTGGCAGTCCCGGGCGATGGCCGATAGTGATGCCCCCTGAAATCCGTGGTCGGCAAAATGCTGTTCGGCACGATCCAGGATCAGTTCTTTACGAGAGAGCGGTTTGCAGGGCATCCAGTGATTATAGAAATGGGAGGGCACAGGCCGGAGGGCGGCGCGTGTGCAGTGGCTCGTTCAGTTGATGGCCCGCTCTTGTCCCGCCCAGTACGGTGCGCGCAGTTGGCGCTTGAGCAGCTTGCCTGATTCCGTGCGCGGTAGGCTTGTCAGAAAGTCCATGCTTTTCGGGCGTTTGACGTACCCCACTTGCCTGACGAAGTGCTGCGAGTGCCGATACGGTCCAGAAACTTCGTGTCGATGATCAGCACGCGGGCGTCCGAATCTTCAAGCACAACAGGTGGTCGTGGCTCAACCTAATGCAGCAGTAAACGCAGAGGCAAATGCAGAGGTCAGGGGTCAGCTAGAGGCTGTCTTCACAGGCTTATGGCTCAGAGGGCGGGGGTGGAGCGAGTCCAGCTGCTGTTGGAGTTGCGTGTGAAAGCGGGGCGCGCTGTACTCGAAGGAGCCAAAGGTGAGGCTGTCATTGGCGCCTGATGCCAGGCCGGCCTGTATGGACTCAGCGAGGGCGTAGTCTTCGGCCAGGGTTCGGCGGTAAAGGTCCACGTTGGCGTTCCAGTACGCTGCGGCCTTGTCTGTGGCGGGCTCGGTCGGAATCAGTGTGATCTCATGAATCCGTGTGCGGGAGGCGCTGAGCGGCTCCAGGTAGCTGAGCTGCCCGTGGTCGGGCTGGACCAGGATCATCGTGTTGGGAAAGAAGTAATAAGTCAGGTTGCCATACTTGCGCGGGTCGAAGCCGTTTGCTTCGGGTTGCTCTTTTGGAAAGCGGGACTTGATGAGGTACAAGCGCCGGTGCAGGTCAAATTCGTCCACCAGTTGCAGGTTGTTCATGAACATGTGGGCAATGGTCTGGCGGTGCGCAACCTTGAAGTGATAGGCTTCAAAGATGCCATCTGTCAGCAGCTTCCAGTTGGCGTTGACTTCGAGCGAGCGCTGCGCATAGGACACGGGGGAGTGGAGCCCGTCCAGCGACTCCAGGTTTTCCATGAGCGGACCCAGGTGTGTGTCGATATCTCTGATGGGTGATGTGGGGTCCAGCACCACCCAGATGATGCCGCCCCGCTCGACGGCGGTCAGCCCTTTGAGACCGGATTTCTCTTTCTTCAGTTGGGGGAAGCCGAAGGAGTCGGGAACACCTCGCAAGCCACCATCGGGCTGGTAAGTCCATGCGTGGTAGGGGCAGGTGAAGGCTCGTGTTTCGGTGCCGCTGCCCTCGGCCACAACGCGTGCGCCGCGGTGGCGGCAGACATTCAAGAACGCGTGGACGGCTCCGTCGGACTGCCTGACCAAAAGCAGCGGAACATCAAATGGAGTCAGCGACAGCCAGGCGCCGGGCGTGGGAATGGATGAGCTACCGGCCACGGGCTGGGGAAACTGGCGCAACAAGCGCAATTCCTGGGTGGTCTGCTCGTCGCTGGTGTATTGGGAGACTGCGACCTGTCCGCCCTGTGTATCGGCGTCGGCCAGTCCGGTTTGCATGGCATGTGTGGCGCGGCGGTAAAGCTCGTTTGCAAAATGGATGTCCATTCCCCTGCCTCCTTGCAATACATGTGATGTTTTGGTGATTCCTTGATTCAAGTCTATGAACTGACTGATCAGTCGGTCAATGGGGCTGACGAGGTTTTTGGAGCCTATGGTTTCCCCTGCCTTGTTCATCGCTTTGGCGCTCGTGTGAGTCGACGGACAAGTTCGAGGGGGAATGGAGCACATCCGCTGCAATACAGCTTTGACCTCAAAGCCGCAGCGGTATGAATAGCAAATGGCTTATTTCAGGTAAAAACAGTTTCTAGAGCAGTCAGCAAAGCGCTGGCTGCTATGAATTTTTGCAGTGGAGAGTCGAATCATGTCCTTCAGCCAAAGCCTGTGGAATGCCAACCAGGCGCTGTTTCAAAGCACCCTGGAGCTGCCCTTCAACCAGGAACTGGCGGCCGGCACGCTGAGTCGGGAGCGTTTTTGCCACTATATGATTCAGGATGCGCACTACCTCGTAGCCTATGGCCGCGCGCTGGCCGTGACGGCGGCCAAATCCGATAACGCCGAAGGCGTGGTGCAGTTTGCCAATGCCGCCAATGAGGCCGTGGTGGTGGAGCGGGCCCTGCATGGCGGCTTCATGCGCGATTTCGGCATCACGCCCGAGCAGTTTGCGGCCACGCCGCTGACGCCGGCCTGCCATCACTACACCAGCTATCTGTTGGCCACGGCCTGGAGCGCCACTTACCCGGTGGCCGTGGCCGCGCTGCTGCCCTGCTTCTGGATTTATGCCGAGGTGGGGCGCGACATTCATGCGCGCTCGGCCAAAGACAATCCATATCAGGCCTGGGTCGATACCTATGCCAGCGAGGAGTTCCACGCGGCGGTGCGCGGCGTCTGCGCCACGGTGGATCGTCTGGCAGTCGATGCGAGCGAGGCCACACGTGCGGCCATGCATGCAGCCTACAAGGATGCGGCCCGGCTGGAATGGCAGTTCTGGGACAGTGCCCATCGCCTGGCCGATTGGCAAGGGCCGCTGCGCTGAGAGCCTGGTGGCCCGATGGGGGTTGATTAAAAAATGATCAGCCTCCCGATTGTCCTGCGCTGACAAGGACTTAGCTTGCTTATTCAAGGTGTTGCCGGGGTTTGTCCACAAGCTTGTAGTGATTTGATGGGGAAAACTGGGCTGCAGTCCAATTTTGGCAAGCATGAGCTGCTATGAAATGCGGAGTTGGCAGGCTTTGAGTGTCTTGTGGTGTGGTTTGCTTAAAATTTAAGCGCGTATTGAAAAGTCGTTGCAGAACAATGGCTTGATATGCTTATCCCGGTGAGTGGTTGGTATTGTCCACAAGCTTGTAGCGGGCGAATGGGGATATCCCGATACGATGCCCGGTAAAGCATCGAGGGAGAGGGAATTGACGAAATCGACATACCGGGCCATTGTTCTTGCCTCCATGCTCATCCCTGTGGCGGGCCTGTGCCTGGATTCCTTTTACCCACTGATCCCGGCGAGTCTGAAGTCGGTGTATGACAGCATGGCGCAGTTCGGTGGCATCAAGAGTCATCCGCCAGGGGTATGGCTTGCCATGGCGGTGGTGACTGTGACCATGCTGGTGTCTTTTTACGGGCAGCTGCGCTTCAGGAACTGGGCGCCGAGTCTGGCTGTCAGCTCGACGCTAGCCTGCTTGCTGGTGTCCTGTTTTACGGGGCCTGTCTTGCAATCGGGTCTGGGCAGCGCTGTCGCCAGTGTCGGCACTCTGCTGAGCGGTATGGCTCTGATCCTGCCTTATGCCTGCGCTGACGTGCGTGCTCTTTTCTGGCCGCAAGCCGCTGCAGCGACTGTCGATACGGCTGGCCATCAGGCCGCTGCGACTGGGCCAGTTTGAGTCATGGGTTTAATGCTTGCCTGCCTCGACCAGATGATCGATCAGCGCCCGCACCTTGAGCGGCAGGTGGCGCGAGGGCATATACAGTGCATAAGCGGTGCGCGGCGCGTAGTTGCCCGTCAGCTGCCAGTCGGGCAGAACCTGTACCAGCGCGCCACTGTGCAATACGGCCTGGGCGGCAAAGTCTGCCACCAGGCCTATGCCCTGGTGCTGCAGCGCCAGATTGATGATTCCGGTGCTGCTGTCCATGGACAAAGGAGAGTGAACAGCGACCTCGGTCACGACAGCCTCTGGACTGCGAGCATGGCCGTGCATCCATTGCAGCCGGCTCTGAAAGTCGCCATAGCCCAGCGTGATGCATGCCACGCCATGCTCGCGTCCCAGCTCTTGCGGATGCTCGGGCGGCTTGATCAGGCCCCTGAGGTAGGCTGGCGAGGCCACGGCGATATAGCGCACCTGGCGCAACTCGCGCGCCACCATATGCGGCGGCAGCTGTTCGGGCCGGGTCAGGCGAATGGCCAGATCCAGGCCTTGCTGAGCCAGGTCCTGCATCTGGTCGCTGAGGCTGACGGCGACCTCGAGCTCGGGCCATTGGCGGCGCAGGGCGGGCAGCTGTGCGCTGAGCCAGATTTCCCCAAAGATGGTCGGTGCCGTCAGCCGCACCGTGCCGCGCGGCACGCCGCTGTAATGGCCGGCAATGGCATGGATATCGCTGGCGGTCTGAGCCAGCTGGCTGCAGGCGGCATAGATCTCGGCACCCAGCTCGGTCAGGGACAGGGAGCGGGTCGTGCGATGCAGCAGCTGCACGCCCCAGTGGGCTTCCAGTCGTCCCACGCTGCGGCTGACGGCCGAGGTGGTCAGATCCAGTTGCCGTGCGGCGGCGGCAAAGCTGCGCAGCTCGACTACCTTGGCGAAAACCAGCATTTCAGGCAGCAGGCCGGGCTCTGTGCTCATGGTTCGGATTGATTGTTGATTTATAGGTAATAGTAAGTGGAATAAGGCTGTATTGATGCTTGAGTGTGATTGATGGACCATGCCATCATGACTTCCCAGACCTCTTCCTCTTTGCAAGTGCTGGCTTCCAAACCAGCTTTGGCCGCCACCTCTCCGTCCAATGCAGCTGGCGGCAACTGGCGCATGGTGCTGGCCATGGCGCTTTCCGGAACCATTGGCCTGCTGGTGTTGGAGAGCGGCCTGCCTGTGCTGTGGGTGGTGTGGTTGCGTTGTCTGCTCGGCGGCCTCGGGCTGGCAGCCTGGGTGCTTTGGTCTGGCCAGTGGTCCAGGCCGACCTGGCGCGAGAGCGGCTGGCTCTTGCTAGGGGCGGCGGCGCTCATCGTCAATTGGCTGTGCCTGTTTCGTGCCTATGAATACAGCGGCATTGCCATTGCCACGGTGGTCTATCACGTACAGCCCTTCTTGCTGTTGCTGCTGGCGGCTCTGTTGCAGGGCGAGCCTCTGCCTCTCAGTCGGCTGCCATGGCTGGTATTGGCACTGGTAGGCGTAGGTTTGAGCAGCGGTCTGATCGGGCTGACTGACCAGCAGGCGTCGCAAGGGCAATCCCTGGGCATTGTGCTGGCACTGCTGGCCGCCGGTCTTTATGCCATGGCCACCCTGGCCACACAGCGGCTCAGGCGGCTTGCGCCGGCGCAGATTGCCATGCTGCAGATGCTGGTGGGGGCGCTGAGCTTGCTGCCCTGGGTGTGGGAGCTGCGCGCCCAGGCACTCTTCAGTCCCAAGGTCTGGGTTGCGGTGCTGTTGCTGGGCCTGGTGCATACGGCCTGGATGTACACGCTGATGTACACGGCATTTCAAAGACTTCAGGCGCAGGCGATCGCCGGCCTGTCCTTTATTTACCCCGTCATGGCTTTGCTGGTGGATTTGCTCTGGTTTGGTGCCAAGCCGCAGCCGGTGCAGTGGCTGGGGATGGCGCTGATTCTTGGGGCGCTTGCAGCCTACCGACGTAGCGAGCGTAAAAGTTAGTCAAAAATAGCTGCCAGCGGTTATTTACCAAGCGCTGGCAGCTATTGTTTTAGATCCAAGGGGTAATCGCCAGCACCAGTGGCATCAGTACAGCCGTTGCCACGCCGTTCAAGCCCATGGCCAAAGCGGAGAATGCTGCGGCCGTGGGGTTGAGCTGAATGGCGCGTGCCGTGCCAATCGCATGGGCCGTAAGTCCGATGGCAAAGCCCTGAACCGCTGGATCCTTGAGACGCAGGACGCGGCACAGCAGCGGTGCCATCATGGTGCCGCTGATGCCGGTAATGGCCACGGCCACGGCGGCCAGCGAGGGTGTTCCGCCAAAGCGCTCGGCCATGGGCAGGGCGATGGGAATGGTGGCCGACTTGGGCGCCACGGCGATCAGCGTAGCTTGCGAGCCGCCAAAGGCCCAGGCAATGCCCAGCGCTGAAAAAAGAGCGACCAGACAGCCCACCAGCAACGCGACACTGATGGGCAACCACAGCTGACTGATGCGCTCGCGCTGGGCGTACAGCGGGATCGCCAGGGCCACGGTGGCCGGGCCTATCATCAGACCCAGCAGGGATACGCCGTTTCGATAGGTTTCATAAGGCGTGCCCGTGAGCAACAGAATCGCGACGATGACGACCACGCCGGTAAACACCGGAATCAGCATGGGGCGGTTGCCGCTTTTTCGGTAGATGGCCATGGCCGCCATATAGACCAGCATGGTCAGCACCAGCCAGGGCAGGGGCGAGCCTTCGGCCAGGCTCAGCCAGGCGGTGTGCAGGCGTTCAAGCAAAGGTGTGCTCATGCGCCGGGCTCCTGCTTTGCGGCGGAATCGTCATCCGGCTTGCGAGTGCGCTGGCGCTGCAGGCAGAAGCGGAAGGTGAGGGCGGTTGCGGTGAATGTGATGGCAGCTCCGGCAATGCAGGCCAGCACAAACGGCAGCCATTCGCGGCGCAGGTGGTCGAATTCCAGCATCACTCCCGCAATGACGGGGATGAAAAGCAGCATCATGTTCTGCAACAGAACCTGGGCAGTATCTTCCAGTGTCTTGGGTAGGCGTTTGTAAAACAGCAGACCCAGCAGCAAAAGCAGGATGCCGATCAGCGCACCGGGCAGGGGTAGGCCCGTGACGCGGGCCAGGAACTCTCCCAGTAGCTGAAAGGCGAAAAGTACAGCAAGCGCATACAGCATAAAGGTGGTCAGCTCCTGAAATGAAGAGTCGCAGCCGATGGCTGGGCTGCCAGGTCGGTGTGGTGGGGATTGTCGGGTGAATAAAGGTAAAGCAGGCGTGCAGCTATTGCGCGTCGCAGATGACAGGTTTATCTTGGATCTCAGGCGCTTAGGAGCCGGAGCGGCCAGTCATCGCACGAGCTTAGGAGAAGTCACCATGCAAACCGCAGTCTATCGCGCACCTGTGTATGAACCTACGGTCGATGAATTGGAAACACTCAAGAAGCTGGAGCTGGGTGAGGATGTCTCCCTGTGGTCTGCCGCCAAGGAATATCTCTCCAGGCGCCTGCTGGAGCGGGGGCTGGTGGAGCAGGATGCAGAAAAGCACTGGCATATCACCGAGTCGGGACGTATGGTGATCCGGCGCCAGCTCTGAAATGCCCGGGGTTAACCCTTGATTTGCAATTGCCTGATTTGGAGGCAACCTACCTTTCAACCCGCAAGTACAAGGGCTTGTGTGCTGTTATCACCAGGATTTCACCGGATATCCACAATCATGTCCACATGATCTGTGGAAAAAAGCGCTGCCATGGACAGCGCTTTTTTTGTGGCTTGACTCAAGCCAGGGTTGCTCGGATTGACAGCAAAGGATCTCGTTGACAGTACTGGCGCAGCGATGCTCAAAAAGCATTTTTCAGAGAGAAATGAACCTGGTGACCTGCTATGTGCTAAAGGCTGGAAGCGAATGGATGTTTGCCAGATGGGTGATGCTGTCGGTGCTGAGCATGGCATTGCAAGATATAGGTCTGCACCAGATTATGCAAAGTTATGCACAGTGACTGTGCAACTTCGAAAAGATGAGCGAGCAAGAGAGATCCTGCCTTACCCCGGCAAGGGAAAGGCATGCGGCTGTGGCGTCATTGATTCGCCGGCTTTTCGCGTGGAGAACGGAAGGCTGGATGGCGCGAGGCTGCCTTCTCGGCTTGGGTATGTCGTGCCGGATTGGACCGGAACGCCCTGCTGCGGGATTTCAATTCCCAGCACTCGCCCTGGAGGGATGCGGATTGTATTCGATATTTAGGCGCAAAAAATTGTCGTGGCGTTCCTTTGGACAAAAACGCGTTGCGCCCATGATGTCGACATGGGGGGCGAGGCTAAGTCGCTTTATCGGCAGATACTTTTCTGGTGTCGCTATCGGTGCTGAGTGGCAGCATATTTGCAGAGCACCAATCAACAAGGGCGGGTTGAAGCCCGCCCTTGTTAGGTGAGTTGCTGTCAGCACCAATGGGGTGCTGCCGTCCTGTTATGCCTTTGACCAGTCTATTCGCTTGTAGGCACGAAAAACAGGTACTCACCTGGCCCCATCTGCGGGGTAATCACATAGCCTTCGCATTGCCTGTCCTTGCATTTCACAGGTATGGCGCGGGGCCAGATAGTTGCTGCAGTAGGGTAACCAGGCAGGTACTGCGGCACATGCCATACCCCATAGTCACCTACTGGCTCTGCTTGCTGCGAGCCTGCTGCACCTTGCTCGCCACTTCCGAAGATCTGGCGTTGAATGCTCAACGGTTCATTGATGGCCCTGGAGTCGGGTGCAGCCAAAGACGAAGCGCAGCATAGTGCAATCGCTAAAAGAGCTAGAGTCTTGCCCATCGCGGCCTCCTAGATTAGGAATCACGCCCACTAATTGTCGTACAGCTGTGCTGTACGTGGATCTTCCATCACAGATGTTACAAGCGAGGGGCGAGTGACTTCAGGTGCCAAACTTGACTGAACCTCTGCGGGGACTGAAGCGGGCGTGGGGCTACCTTGTGCCGAAGCATCCGGCCCGTAGTTGTTGCGCCGCTCTTCTACGGTCATGGATTGTGGGCACTTCGAACCCGTGATCTCCAGTGCCACGCGAGCGGCAGGATCCATGCAGTCCATAGCCAGCGAGGCTGCCTTCATGCCCTTGTTCCAGAGCTCACGGCTCATTTTCAGGCGTTTGCAATGCTCGTCCGTCCAGGTTGTGCCGAAGCTCACGCCAAAGCCAGGGCCGTTGGCACTGCCGCTGCTGCTACCCATGCAGGTGTCGTTGCTGGTCGTGAGGTTGGGGCCGTTCACGCTGGGAACGTTCTTCATGGTGTAAGTGCCTGTGTACTCCACAATGTTCTTGGACGTTCCGGACACAGTGCTGTTCAGGTTCTGGGTGGTCGTGCCGTTCGTTGTTATGTTTTGATCGGAGGTTGAAGTGGATCTGCTGTCCATCGTGGATACAGATCGACTTTCCGCCGGGGCAACGACCGGATTGACAATGGTGACCGACTGATTCTGTTGCGCCCCCACGGAAGAGGAGCTAGAGGAGCTTTGCGCGCTGCTGTCGGCATTTTGCGCATAACTGCACAAAGGAACGCAAAGACTTAACAGAGCTATTGAGAATTTCATGCTTTGCTCCTACGTTGCCCGAGCCCGGCCAGGCAGCCAGGCCCGGGACAAACACAACTATCTTGGGACAGCTGCCTTAGTTGGCATTGGCAGTAGAGCCTGCACCAGCAGTACCGGAGGTGCCGCCACCGTTGGAGAAGTAGCCCGCGTTACCCCAGGAGCCGGCATTTTGGTGGACGGTACCCACAGAGCCTGCGTTCGATGTGGTGTTGGTCAACGAGCCCCAAGGTGAGGAAATGGCTCCCGATGTGGCGTTGTAGCCGGAGGTGGTGCCAGCATTGTTGTTGACGTAGGCCAAGCCGCCGCCAGGGCCTGCGCCAGTTGCAGCAACATTCGCGGTCTGAGAAGAGGCGCCGCCGAACGCAGTACCGTTGACGGGTCCTGCGTTATAGCCGGCAGCAGCAGCCGAGCCCGCATTGGCATTGGTAGCCGCTACGCCGCCAGCAACACCGTTGCCGGTGGTTGCGGAAAGGCTCTTCACATTACCAAAAGTAGTTGCGCTACCGTCGACAGCTGCCCCACCGATGCCAAAACCGCCTGCGCCGATCGCACCTCCAGCAGCGTTTGCATTCGACGTTGCACCGGAGGTTGCACTATTCATGCTCAGCGCACTTCCGTTGCCCGAGCTGGCAGCTCCCGACAGCGTGGCAGACGATGCGCTCGACGTCGTGTTTGTGGCTGCAATGCTTGAGCTGCTCACGGCAGCAGATGCAACACCAGCCAACGCAATAACCGCCATGGCAATCAGAGACTTTTTCATGATCATTCCTTTGAATAGCGAGTTCTCAGAAAACTGAGAGTGTGTGAGCGAGAGACCTATGCAATTTCGCAAAGGCCAGTGTTAACCGTCAACAAGTTCTGGAGTGCTTTGTTACGTTCCAAAACTGCTTTCGGTGAAGGCAGTTTCAGAAAACGACGGGGAAACAGTAATCCCCCATTCAAAGATGTTTTTTGAAGAATTAAAAATGATGAAAAAAATGATTGATTTGTTGTGGTTTGTGGGTGATGTGCTATTGAAATAATAGTGCTTGTTGGAAAATTCTTACAATGCTAAAAAATGTAATCTATATTTCTTTTTATTTCATCTATCCATTGTTTCAAAAATAAAGGGTTTACATCTATTTTCTGATGAAAACAGCTTAATACCTTGTATTCCAGTATTAATTTGTAAAAATCTGAACCTTATTTTTCTTTATTTGTTTTTTGTGGATTTTCAATGAGACGAATTCTATTTTTCGCGAGATTCCTAGGCAATCGACTCATCAAATGGAGTGTCACATGTATCTATCCGACGCATTTATGAACTCACGGTTTGATGATGCAGCAAGTGCAGAAGTCACATCTACAGTCTCTGGGCGCATGTGGCCGTCCGACATGAAGGGGCAGCAGAACCAGCCCGTGCAGGTCTTTCTGGTTGACGAAGACAGCCATGTCAGCAATGTGATCTCGCAGGAGCTCATGCGTGACCCGCGCACTCTTCTGGTCGGGCAGGCCTGCAGCTACAGAGAGGCTCGTAAGAACGTCTTTTTGCAAGAGTTCGATGTGCTCCTCATTGACCTATCTATTGGTGAAGGCCAAGGAACAGAGTTACTGGAATCGATCCAACTAAAGAGGCCCGACGTGCTGAGCATTGCAATTTCTGCAAGTGAAAACGATGATGCGGCAATGAATGCTCTTAAAAGAGGCGCTGTTGGATACCTGGTGAAAAACTCATGGTTTGGAAGTTACTCGCAAGCGGTGCTGGAAGTGGCCAATGGTGGAGCGGCTATATCTCCAGTAGTGGCGAAGAAAATCATTCCGAAAATATTCAAAGCCAATTTGCATGAGGAAAGTACCTTCAAAAACAAGAGCTTTGAGTCGCTGACTGAAAGAGAGGTGGAAATATTGAAGTTGATAGCTCAAGGGAAGAGCTCTCTCGAGGTTGCTTCCTCCTTGCAAATAAGCCCTTTGACTGTGTCAACGCATATAAAAAATATTTACGGAAAAATGCAAGTAAGAACCAGAGCGCAAGCCGTCAGATGTGCAATCCTGATAGGAATTATTTGAATGCTGTTATTGGCTGCGTTCGATTCTTATACGTAAGAATACTTTGTCTGACATTGGAAATTGAAATGATATTTGAATTTGAAGTATTTGTTTGAAGGTTTCTTGATAGGGAAATTTCTTTCATGAGGTGGAAGGAGTTGTACCTGACTGATTTCGATCATGTGGTCCTTCTTGGGCAAAGCTTGCGCGCTGCTTTCACATGGCTGCGATCCAGCAGCTTTGACGCTTCATCAAAGTCATGGATGGGGCGGCCGTGAAGTTGCGCATGTCGCACATAGGCATGGTGCGGATTCGTTTGCCGGCCTCTTCATTGCCGGTGACAAGAATGAGGTTGCCCCGTTGCAAGAGCTGTTCGAGATGTTCAACAAGTGGGCGGGACGGAAGGTTGTGAGGCTTCTTCCTTATGAGGCAGGCCCGAGCTGGCCACTACACCCTATTCGGCGGCGCTAGGAGGGGGAGTCAATGAATGGGGATACCACTCCGAAATGACCGAGGCAGCATGTGCATGTGCTGATCGCCAGAGGTCGTTCTGGCTGGAGCCAGGAAGGTCTGGTAGTTCGATGTGTCTATCAGCAGCTCGAATAGCGAACCAAATGCCATGGTCCCAGTCTTTGCCTCGTCGCTGCTTCTTGAGGGCAGGTGCAGTAATAACGATCACTCTCTTATTGCCCGCTCTTGCATAGCCGATCTCAACCAGCGTTCCAAAAGCCTCCAGGTCTTCGAGATAGGCAACAACAACGTCGGCCCGTGAGATGCCTTGAAGAGCTCCGCGATAGGCGGCGCTTTGTGGGTTGGTGGGAGAGTAAGAATTCGCGCCATGCATGTGTCCATGGTTGCCATTTCTCGCTTTCCACGGACCTGAATACATGAACCTTGTACAAGTTCCGTGAAATAGCATTTCTTCCGGCGGTGCGATCAGTACATCGGTATCTGAACTCTCGATCCCCAGATCACCAAGCGCCTTGGACTTGGATACGTCGAAGATTCGCCAACATGAAAACTCCCCGCCCGGCTTCCCATTGTCTGAAGCTGCCCCCATTTTTCCCGCCATGTAGACGATAGGTAGAACCTGGCTTGCTTGGTGAATTGCCTTGCTCGCCTGCAGCCAGCTTTCGACATCCGTTTCGAACCAGCCAACTGCTCTGTTGCTCATTGGGGTGGGATGAGGAAACTTGTCCTTGCGCAGCAGCTTGTAGAGCATGGATCTTGATAACCCAGTCCGTGTCAGAACCTCATCCATAGAGATGACATTCTTAGTGAAACGTGACGTGCTATCCGTAGACATGTGGTTTCTTGAGCTCGGGTGTTTGGTGGATGAGCTAGTGTTAATTAATGCGATAAGTATTGATTTCTGATAGCTATATCCAATGTAGGATTGGCACTGACATTGTTGTCGAATACGAACGATTTGTATTCCATGAGTCTTTTGATTTCCTTTCACCCTTCGGAGCGCCATGACGTTTCCGTAGCGCCTTTTTGCTTCGTGAGGAGCGAATTACGAGCTGGTCGGGATATCTCGAACCCGCGCTAATGCACGGGATGCACGGTATCTGGGTGGTTTTTGTATTGCAGTATCCCGATTGAGCTGCAAGATATGCGCCCGGGTAAGTTCGTTTGAGCCGTCCTGCTATTTGCTCAGGTGAGCATCGACTCTGCAATTTACCCGCCACGATCTGCTCCAACGCAGGATTGCAGGCCAACTTGCACGTCTTTGGGCGGTGCGCTCGCTGCCAGGCTGCCTCATCTGCCTTTGTCGCTCGGTAGCAAGTCTTGTCGCCATTGCGCATGAGTTCTCGACTGATGGTGGATGCTGCTCGCTTCAAGCGCCTGGCAACGCAGCGGATGGATTCACCTGCGACCAAGCTGCAAGAGATCTCCTCGCGCTCGGCCAGAGACAGGGACAAACGCTGCCGATGCCTTGCTGGTGGCCGGATACCTCCTGTCGAACTCAGGATGTTGTGAATCGAGGTGTACGGTCGCTCAAACAGCTTGCCGATCTCGCGCAAGGTATCGCCAGCTTTCCAGCGATCCCACATCACTGCCTTCTGAGCTTCGGTGAAGTAAATCCGCAGTCTTTGCTTCATGCCCACACTCCATCCACCAGAGGCAGTCATTGTGTTGCATTGACCAGTTGAATCCACAGCCAGGGGCGGACTCTACGCTTTCTGACAAACAGCAATATTTCTCAGCAAAGCGGCTAGGCATGGAAAGCGTCTATCGAGCGCCATGTTAGCCTTAACTGGATCAGCCTTGAACAAGCCTCGAATGTGTTGAAGCTGCCTGCGGTGAACGATCCAGCGCTACTGCGTGTGTCTGTTTCCGCACTCTGGTTTTGTCGGCAATCGAGCAAACAGGAGTGTTGTCTTGCGCCGTTCCATTCTTCTTGTCTTTGCTTCTTTCTTTTTGATCTGGGCAGTGGAGGCTTTTTGGCTGTCACCGTCGCCGCCAGGCGATCTGCTGTGGGTGATGCGGCAAGAAGGCATGCTGCTCACTGGTATCTTGGCTTTGGGGGCCATGACGGCCATCATGGTTTTGGCCTTGCGCCCTCGGTGGGTAGAGTCGCCTTTGGGTGGCATGGATAAGGCATACCGTTTGCACAAATGGCTGGGCATCATTGCCATTGTGTTGAGCTTGGCGCATTGGCTGGCCAAGCAGTCCAAGCCCCTCATCGCGACGGCTATTGGTAGCACTGGCAGGCTGGCCAAGGTACCCGTGCCCGAGTGGGTCAGCCTCCTAAAGCCCTATGCGAAAACCTTGGGCGAATGGACCTTCTATGCATTGATCTTGATGTTGGTCATTACGCTTGCTCGTCGCGCGGTGCCATACAAGCGCTGGTACTGGTTTCATCGATTCATGCCCCTGGCATATCTGCTACTGGTGTTTCATGGCCTTGTGCTGACTCCCCCTGGCTATTGGAGCGGTGTGGGCGGCTGGCTGCTGGCGTTGACGATGGTTTTCGGCATCGTGGCTGCAGTGATTCAACTGAAACGTGACCTGCGGCCGCGCTATCCCCATGTGGGCACCGTACTGTCATTCACGCAGCTCGGTGATGTGCTGGAGATGCAATGCCGCATGGATGATTCCTGGCCGGGCCATGCTGCGGGGCAATTCGCCTTTTTGCGCCTGTCAGGGGAGCAAGAGGCTCACCCTTTCACGCTGTCCGATGCGGGCCAGCAAAATCACGTCGTGCGCTTTCACATCAAGCAACTAGGCGACTGGACACGCAGCTTGCCCGAGCGTCTTCAGCCCGGAGCCGTTGTGGAGCTAGATGGTCCTTATGGCCGCTTTGTGCCTCCGGACCACGACGATGGTGCTGTGCATGTTTGGGTCGGTGCTGGCGTTGGCGCGACTCCTTTTTTATCCTGGTTGGGCCAGCTTCATCATGACGGCCATGCTCCCCAAGCCTGGCTCCAATACGCCTGTCAGCATGCTGCCGATCCTCTTGCTCGAGCTCTGGAAGAGGCTTCGGCGCTTCATCCCGATGTGCATCTCGATATCTTTTCCGATGGCCATCGCTGGACGCCCAAAGAGGTGCTTCAACGTTATCAAGCCGACAAGCCATTGCAGGTGTGGTTCTGTGGCCCAGCTTCCATGGGCAAGCAGCTGGAGCAAGCACTGGAGCAATCGTTGCCAGCTGCTAGCTGGCAATTGCACAGGGAGCACTTCGAGTTTCGTTGACTAGATCACTCCATACATGCGTCATTTGCTATCTAGTCTCAATACCGACTCTCATCCCTTGATGAGTCGCATGCACAGGCCAGACTCCCAAGCTGCCTGTGGACCAGCAGGACAAGCGCAGCGTGATCCTGACCGAGATGCATGACATTGATCAGCGGCTGGCGGGGACAGTGCGGGAGGTGGGGCAGCCTAGCTATAGGTTCCCTGATGGCTGGCTGCATACCACCATGCAGCCATCGACGTGCTGAGCCGCTAACGAGCTCTCCACTTGATTCGGTTGCTGTGGACTCTCACTCGCGCCGCCACATTCAAACGATGCGTCAATCCTTGATGCGTCACCACTAGAAAAGGCTCCCATGAGCACAAAAATTTACGTTGGCAACCTGCCTTACTCCGTGACCGACTCCAGCCTGCGAAGCAACTTTGCAGAGTTCGGAGCCGTAACCTCTGCCAAAGTCATGATGGATCGTGAGACTGGACGCTCTAAGGGCTTTGCGTTCGTAAAAATGACCTCTGCGGACGAATGCCAAGCAGCTATTTCTGGTTTGCATGGCATGTCCGTCGATGGACGTTCGATCGTTGTCAATCTTGCGAAGCCTCGTGAAGAAGGTCGTGGGTTCGGTGGCAACCGCGAATTCCGTGCCAGCTCTCGTCCAAATGTTGGCTATGGCATCGATGGCTATGGGGGCTGGTGATCTAGTTGCGAACTCAAGAAAACGGCCTCAGTTCGAGGGCGTTTTTGTTCTAGTGAGTGGGCCGATTGCTACGACTTGCAGGCCACTGGCGGGCCTTCTATGAGGTACGGGTTTTGAGGAAGGCAGCCTGTCAGGTCTAGCCTGTGGTTGCATTGGCTGATGGCAAGCTCGAAACGTCCATGCTTGTGGCCTCATCCTTGGCATCAGCATGCAGGTCGCTAGCCTGCAGGAAACAAAACACAAAGCAGTTCAGACGAACTAGGGCTTCGCAGAACGGTTCATCGGTTATGGTGGGTAACTTAAACCACTAAGGAATCGCCTGATGCCAAAACCTAACTACCAATTCGAGAAAAGGCAGCGGGAGCTGGAGAAGAAGAAAAAGAAGGCTGAGAAGGCTCAGCGCAAAGCTGCTGAGTCCGAAACAGCTGCGCCAGTCCTGAACTCTGAGGCGCTGGTTGAACGCAAGTAGGTAAGGGATAGGTTTCGTGTCGGTGCGACTTTTGAGAGTCTCAAAAAAGCCGCGCCGACACATAGATCAGTGGCTTACCAAAGCGCGATCAATGGTGCCTGGATATCTACAGTCTTGAACTTGGGTGCTGTAAAAAAAATGCCTGCAAGATGGGTCATCGTGCAGGCATTCTTTCTGCCAAACCGGAACACATTCCGGAAAGTTTTCCGGAGCGTCTTCAAGAGTTATAGCATTACATCTGTGGTGCCCGGGGCCGGAATCGAACCGGCACGCCTTGCGGCGGGGGATTTTGAGTCCCGTGTAGATTCCAGTGTTTTAGCGGCTTAGCGCTGCATTCCGTTCGTGGTTGTTTGGTGCTTTCTCGCTATGGAGAGGGCTTAAACACGAACGGAATTAGCGGGTGGTTTTGAGCAGTTGCGCCTTCGTGCGGTAGTGCTTGCGCGTCGTGACTTTGCTGTTGTGATCGAGCAGCTTGGAGGCGGCGTCAAGGTCTTCGGCAAGGTCGGCGGCAAAGCTGCGCATGTCGCGCAAGTACATGGCGCGAATGGTTGTTCCAAGCTCTTTGTTTCCCATGACTTCGGCGCGGTATGCCGCTGCATCGCGGGCCTCGGTCCAGCGGTCGGAAAGCATGCGCTGTGAGACAGCTTTTCCCTCAGGCGTGCATAGCAGTTTGGTGCAGTCCGTTTCTATGCTTAATCGACGCGCAAGGATTCGGGTCAGTACTGGCGAATCAGCGACGATGAATTCAATTGCGCCCTTGAGTCGCTTGGTTTTGTTGGCCAGGCGCTTGAGTCTGCCGTTGACGGGCAGATCCACGTCTGCGACGTCTTTGAGCCGCATGGCCGTCGCTGTTGCGATGTCCATGCCATCGCGTAAGACTTGGTCGCCCTGGGCGTAGACTGCGGCAAATAGCTCGGCAGTCACCTCGAACTCGCGTGCCTGCTCAGCATTTTTCCAGTTCTTGACGCCTTGGGCGGGCCACGGTTTTTTTGTCATCCCCCAAACCAGTGCTTTGTGCCAGATTATCGAAAGCAAAGACATTTCGCGGTTTCCTTGGGTCTTGCCGGTGCGCAGATCTAAATACTGGCGCAAGGTGGGAAGGTCAACGTCATCCCAAGTGGCATTGGCAAACACTGGTTTGAGCTTCTGCAAATGCTTGATGTAGCCGTTCTTGGTCTCTGTGCTCTCGTACTTAATGAGCTCCTTTTCTTCCCAGCGATCCAAGGCCTCACCAATAGTGCCGGAGCGCATGGTTCCGGTTTCTGACAGCTCCTCCCATTTTTTGACGGCAGTTTCAAAGTCTTTGCCCAGGGGGATGTCTTTGTGCCCAAGATCGCGCCGGTAGTAGTAGTAATAGACCCGAACTTTGCCGTTCTTGTTCTTGCGCGACAGGGCGGTGAGTCGAGGATATTTTGTTCTTTTGGGCATCGGACGCTCCCTACTTCACTGCTGAGAAATTCACGCCTTTAGACTTGACTAGGGGCTTGCCCTCGATCCACTGCTGCACATGGCTGCGCATCACAATCAATCGATCTTCATCAATCTGGAATGGCAGGCCTTTCGATTTGAGCCAGGCGATTTGCGGGTTCTTGTTGCGATAGCCGGTCAGCTCGCGTCGTTCTTCTTTCGTGAGAAATCCGGTCATAAAAGCTCCATTAACGAAAAAGCCCCGCACTAGGCGGGGCTTGGTGTTTGTGGGAAGGGCTGCTATTCGGCCCAGGTTGTGCCAGGTGGCGTTTCAAGTCGCTTGATAAATACCGCCTCGTCCTCGATCTCGCCCAGCACCGGGATGCGGCGCAGGCTGGATGTCTTGATCTGGCTGAGCTTTTCAATCACTTCCGCTGCTTTCAATGCAGTAGCGTCACCTAAGCGGAGTGCGGTAACCAAGTCTTGGAGTTCAGCGGGAAGAATGCCCAATCCATTCAGATTGGGTTTGCATCCCGTTGCAGATCCTTCGGTGCTGGCGTCCGTGCCCGGTTCAAGAATTCCGTGTGCTCTCTCAATCAATCGTGTGCATGCGAAAGGAAACGACCCTTCTTGCACATCACCGCCCAGAACCTTGCTTATCTGCTCAAGTGTGAGTGGCGAGCGCTTGGGCGCTTGTCCACTTTCTAGAGCGGAAATTGCAGGTGCAAGCAGACCCTCTGCAATGCGCTTGGCTGCCTCAGCATCTTGAACTCCACCAGTAGCTAGGTTTCTATACAGATGGCGTAGGTTCGCCAGTGCCGTAGTGTGCTGTGCTTCGCTCACGGTTGACTCCTTTTAATCGATACTGATTATATATACAGTTATATTTGCGCAGCATGGCGAGCACAAAGCGCTTGCCGGTGTCACACCAAAAATGAACCCTGCTCAGTGGCGGGCTGTGATTGGTGGTGCGTGGCCTTTAGATTCGGCCTTGAAGGGACATGGCACCCCTGATTTCCGGCGGAGCCAGTTGCAGCCAAGGGTTGGCTGGTGCCGTGACCGTGGTGCGGCCGCGCGCGTTGATCGATGCGCGGTGCTTTTCTCGGTAGCGTGCCTCGGCCTGCTTGCGGCGTTTTGCGGGGTTGACGATGTGGGCTGCATCGGGTCCTGTTTCTGCAGCGTAGACAGGAAGATCGCGCCCACGGTAGCCTGTGACGGGCTGATAACGAACTATGCGAAACACCTGGTGCGGTAACAGCCATCGCGTCGATGCGATGCAGGCGCGCACGACCTTATGGGGTAAATCCAGATACTCGGCAACCTCTGCTGATGTCATCGGACCTGACTCTTGCAGGGCTGCAACGATGCGTGCGCGGTGGATCGGTTGAAACTTCATGATTGGTGGTTCCTGAAGGCTTTGGATAGGTGCAGACCTTCGATGGCATGGCCTCGCTTGAGCAAGGCTCTGCAGATCTGCGCTTGTTCTTTGTGGCTGTGACTGGCCTGACGCGCCAGGCCGAGATAGCTGTTGCCTGCTGCGTAGACTTCTGCTGTGGGCATGTGCTCCAGTCGCTTTAGCGCCGAATGGAGGGTGCGCGGGCGTGTGGTGCGCCGCCAAGGCTTGATGACCTGGCCCACGAAGTCGATGCCGCGCTCGGCGGGCTGGATGATGGTCTTGCGTGGATTGAGCTGGAGACGCAGGTTTTGTGGCAGCCATTCCTCGATGTGCTTGAGTGCGCTGCTCAGCCATTGTGCAGAGTGATGCAGTAGCACGAAGTCGTCGACATAGCGCACGTAGTGGGGTGCGCGCAGTCGGTGCTTGACATGCTGATCCAGCCCGTCCAGCAGGATGTTGGCAAAGAACTGGCTGGATAGGTTGCCAATCGGCAGGCCGGTATCTGGCGGTGCATTGAACAGGCTCTTGTGTGGCGGCACCTTGCGCAGGTCGTGGGCGTTGCCGCGTACCTCCACGTTCTCGCGTGGATCGTGAAACAGGATGGTGTCGGCCAGTTCAAGCCACCATGGCTCATGCACTCGCCGCGCGATGCGCTCACGCAAGACCAGCTTGTCTATGGATACAAAGAAGTTGGCGCAATCGCATTTGAGGTAATGCGCTGGCCTGCTCCAGTTTCGTGTGACGCTGCGCGCCTGCTGCTCCAGTCTCTTGGCTCCGTACAGTGTTCCGCGCCCAGGTATGCAGGCGCATGAGTCTGCGGTGAACGCCGCATGGAATCGTGGGGCGATTCGGTTGTAAAGCAGGTGGTGCACGATGCGATCGCGGAAATCGGCAGCCCAGACCTCTCGGGGCTTGGGGCGGGTGATGACAAAGCAGATGCTGTGGCCGGGCCGGTAGGTTCCAGCCAACAACTGCTCGTACAGTTCGCACAGGCCGCGCTCCAGATGCAACTCGAAGGCCAACGCGCTTGCGCTGTTGCGTTTGTTGCGGCGGCAGTCCAGATAGGCTTGAGTGAGTTCCTCGAAGGTGGCAGGTGTATTCATGGTGAGAGGTGGCCGGCGCGAGGCCGGCCGGGATTGAATCTGCGGACGGGGCGAGCGCGAAGCTCGTTGTCCTTGTCGTTGTTGTTGCTGTTGCCGTTCTCGAAGTCCTGGCACCAGGCGTTGTTGCGCGAGTACTGCGACGTGTCGGGCTATCTACATGGCTGCGCCGAAGGCATTGCCGATCAGTGCGGCCACTGTGCAGGGCGTGTCCGGCTTGCCGGATCGTTCCCTTGGTGCACCTGGCGGTGGGTTTGTGGTCCAGCGGCCCGACCAGATTCAAAAACGCACGGGCATGAAGGCCTTGACCGTCATGCAGCAGGCGCTGCGGTTTTCATGGGCGCTGGCGCGCTGACTTTAGCCATCCGTGAGCCTGCTTGCTGATGCTGTCGCTGATGGCGATGCTGCGAGTCCATAGCGACGTGCTGATCAGCCGTTGCTTGTGGTCATGTGCAGCACGCAGCAGAAAGCGGGCGACTTCCAGCCGCTCAAGCAATGCGTCGATGTGTGCGGCACGGGCGGGGCCCGTGCGTGCGGCATTGGCTCGGCCAATGAGAACCAGCAGTTCAACACATTCATCAGCGATTCGGCATCCCATCGAGGCTCGAAAGGCTCGGGGGATTTGTGCCTGCACGTCGATGGCCAGCGAAAGCAGTCCGCTGGCTTGCTTGTAGATATCAAGATCAGTGGTCAGTGCCATGAAAAATTACGCGACCGGCGCAAGCGCCGGTCGAAGTGGTTAAGCATTGAAGTGCGAAAGTGGAATCTGGCGGACGGGGCGAGCGCGAAGCTCGTTGACCTTGCCGAGGTCGTAGCTGCTGCCGAGCTCGAAGTCCTGGCACCAGGCGCTGGTGCGCGAGTACTGCGTGCTGCTCCAGTAGTAGTCATCGAAGTGAAACAGGTCTGAGACGTTGGCACTGAGTGCGCGCAGCTCGCCTGCAGATGGCAGATACCAATCCTTGTGCCCGTGCAGCTCCAGCGAGGTGATGTGCTTGGCAAGCTCCAGGCCAGCGGCAGCCATGGCGGCAGTGTTGGCTGCGCCATCAATCTTGCTGCTGGCGCCCTCAATGGTGGTGTACTCCTCAGACCAGGCGACATCCTTGAGTTCTGCGCCTTCCTCCTCGGGGACGATGACTGCATAGTCCAGGCTTCCGTCGGCGGCTGCGCCACGGATGATGGCGCCCAGATAGCCGCCTTGACCAGTGATAAAGCTGCCCAGTGCGGGCAATGTGATAGTGCGCATGAATGCTCCTGTGGAAAAAAAGAACCGGCGCTGCGCGCCGGAAGTAATCAAGAGTTGAAGTGGGAAAGTGGAATCTGGCGGACGGGGCGAGCGCGAAGCTCGAGGTCCTTGCCGCTGAAGCTGCTGAGGCCGCACTCGAAGTCCTGGCACCAGGCGAGGCTGCGCGAGTACTGCGTGCTGCTCCAGTACCAGCCATCCTTGGAGAAAAGCTCCGGCACATTGAGGTAGAGGGCGCGCAGTTCATGGGTGGCGGGCAGATGCCAGTCCTTAAAGCCGTGCAGATCCAGCTCAGTGATGCGCTTTGCCAGCTCCAGACCAGCTGCAGTCATGGCGGCTGTGTTGGCAACGCCGTCAGTCTTGCTATCGGCGCCTTCGATCTTCACGTACTCGGGAGTCCAGGCGATAGCCTCGATTTCAGCGCCTGTAGCAGCCGGCACGATCAGTGCGTAGTCCTGGCTGCCGTCAGCGGCAGGGCCGCGCATGATGGCGCCCAGGTAGCCGCCTTGGCTGACGATGAAGCAGCCGATGGCTGGCAGTTGGATGGTGTTCATGAAAATGTCCTGCAGAAAAAAAGAACCGGCGCTGCGCGCCGGAAGTGATGAAGGGATGAAGGCTTAAAGTTGAATCGTGCGGACGGGGCGAGCGCGAAGCTCGTTGACCTTGTCGTCGTAGTCGCTGCCGCCGTCCTCGAAGTCCTGGCACCAGGCGTTGAAGCGCGAGGACTGCGAGCTGCTCCAGTAGTAGCCTTCTTTCTTGAAGAGCTGGGGGGCGGCCAGGTAGCACATCAGCAGCTCGAGGCGACTGGGCAGGTAGTAGTCCTTGAGTCCGTTCGCCTCATAGCTGGCAGCCCATTCGGCGGCAGGGTGACCGCCGTGCGCGACAAGGGCTGCGGTGTTGGCCTTGCCGTCGTATTGGCTGGCGGCGCCGGGCACGTCCTCGCCGCCCTTGCCCCAAGTGCATTCGTTCTCCTCTGCTGCCGCGATCAGGTGGCGGGCTGGAAGTCCGTGCATTGCGGGCAGCGTGCAGATGAAGTGACCGCCCTGGCCGGCCCAGTACTCGCCGTGGCCCACGGAGTGAATGGCCAATGCTTCGCTGATCGCGATGGGCGAGACTGCGCTTGCGGTGTCCAGAAATGTCGACAGAGGCGATCCCAGGGTGAGGCCTGTGGGCAGGTGGATGTGAATGTTCTCGGCGTGTGCGATATGCATGGATGCTCCTCGGTTGAAAACAAAAAGCCCGCTCAGTTGAACTGCACCCCAAAAGTTGGACACTGATCCAACCGAAGAGGTGTTGTTCATGGCGAGGCATGATTTAGATTTCAAAAGGACCGTAGTCCGGGAATATTTGGATGGCACTGGTGGATTCAGAGTGCTTGCAACCAAGCATGGGATAGACCGCTCCACCGTGCGCCAATGGGTAGATGTCTATCGGTGGCATGGAGATGATGGTCTGTGCCGCAAAGGACAGGGCGCGCACTACAGCGCTCAATTCAAGCTCCAAGCACTCAAGCGCATGTGGCGTGAGGCCCTGACGTACCGACAGGTAGTCGCTTTACTCAATCTGCGCGGCGGCACAGGCATCCTTGCCAGGTGGGAGCGTCAGTATCATGAGGGCGGCCCAGAGGCGCTTGAACCCCAGCGCCGTGGCCGCCCCAAGAAGATGCCCGCCCCCAAACCTCCCAAGCCACTCAAGTCTTCGTCCACATCCGTAGACGAGTCCAAAGCGCTGCAAGCACTGCGCAAAGAAAACGAATACCTGCGCGCGGAGGTGGCGTACCTAAAAAAATTGGATGCCTTGGTTCGGGCAAAGCAACAGGCAATGCTGACAAAGCGCAAGCCGTGACTGAACTGAGGCATGAATACTCTGTGGCGCAATTGCTCAAGGCTGCAAGGCTGGCTCGCAGCACGTTCTATTACCAGTGCCAGGTGCTTCGCTGCGGTGACTCCTGTGCGGGCCTAAAGGCCCAGATCCAAGGCATCTTCGACAAGCACAAGGGGCGGTATGGCTATCGCCGCATCACAGCGCATCTGCGCCAAGCGGGATGCGTCATCAATCACAAAGCCGTCCAGCGCTTGATGCAGGTGCAAGGTTTGAAGTCTCTGGTCAGACCCAAGAAGTACCGTGCCTACCGAGGCCCAGTCAATGCTCAGGCGCCTCATCTGCTGCAGCGCCAATTCCAGGCGGATGCGCCGCAGCAGAAGTGGGTGACGGATGTGACGGAGTTCAATGTTCGTGGCAGCAAGCTTTACCTGTCGCCGGTCATGGACCTGTACAACGGCGAGATCGTGGCCTATGAGATGCGTGACAAGCCAGACTTCCAACTGGTGGGCAACATGCTGAAAAAGGCGCTTGGCAAACTCAAAGGCCAGACTGCGCCTGTGCTGCATTCCGATCAGGGATGGCAATACCAGATGCCGGCCTATCGCCGCCACCTGGCCACCAAAGGTGTGGTCCAAAGCATGTCACGCAAGGGCAATTGCCTGGACAACGCTGCGATGGAGAGCTTCTTTGCGACAGTGAAGACGGAGTTGTTTTACATGCAGAAGTTCACAAGCGCCGAGCATCTGCGCGGTGAGTTGGTGAACTACATCCGTTACTACAACCATCATCGAATCAAGATGAAGTTAAAAGGCCTGAGCCCGGTGCAATACCGAACTCAGGCCATGTGCCCGTAATTTAACTGTCCAACTTTAAGGGGTCAGTTCACAGTGGCGGGCTGTGATGGGTAGCGCAGTCAGTGACCGCAGGGCAGGCTGCCGTCGGGCAGCGGGTGGTTGCGGGCGCCGCAGCTGATGCACAGGGGCGGCGCCGCTGCTGGGGCGCAGTGGCTGCTGCACTTCACGGCGGTGATGCCGTCGGGGTAGCGCTGGATTGGCTGCATGCTTGCAAACTGCAGATCTGCGCAGGCTTTGGAGCCATTGGTGCAGGTTGTGCACATGCCGCCTTTGGGGATGTGGGTGGTGGTCATGGGGTATGGCTACCTGTTGACGGGTAGCGGGATGCAGAGGTTGAAGGTCGCCAGCCACTGCAGGCCGGCGTCGGTGTGGAAGGGGTAGGGGCAGGCCTCGTTGGGTGTGCGGCCTGCGTGATAGGCCTCGCGGGCTTCGGCCTCCACCTGGGCCTTGGGGATCAGCACCTCGCCACCGGCCCAGGTGGACTTGAAGGTTTCAGCCATGGACTTGATTGGGTGCCTGGGCCATCTGGCGCACAGCCTGCTCAAAACTCATGCTGCGCACGGGGCAATGCTGCGGCTGGGTGTTTGCCAGGATCAAGGTGTCATGGCGCGGCAGCTGGCGGGCGCTGGTCAGGCCTTCGCAGTCGGTGTCATAAACCTTGCTGAGGCCGAAATGCTGCTGCAGGCGCGCTGCCTGGCTGGCTTTACCGCAGCCGCGAGGGCCGAAGATCACGATAGAACGGGTGGACATGGCGTTGCTCCTTTGCATGCTTCATGGCGCGCAGCGCTTGCTGCAGCTCGGTTTGAAAGTAGGTATTGAGAGAGGGCGCAGGCGTGGCGGCGGTTGCCGCCTGGCTCTGCATGAGGCGCAGCAGGCGGCTGCGCTGTCGGTCGCGGTGCTGCAGCTCGTGCAGCACGGTGTCTATCGGATGCATCGGCAAGAGATCCCCATGCCCAGCTGGCCCAGCTCGTTGAAGCCGTGCTCAAACGCTTCGGTGGTGTTGCGGGCGATGTGCTGGATGGAGACGCCGCCGCATGTCAGGACGAAAAGTCGCATGGCGGGGCTCCTAGAACAGCTGCAAATTCAGGTGGTTGGTTGTGCCGGCGCGCACGCGGTTGATCGTCATCAGCGCCGGGGCATGCTGGGTGCGGCGGCGCGCCTTCTTGGCCTGGGCTGCCTGCTCGGCTGCGATGCGCTCGCGGGCCTTGGCAAAGGTGTCAGCAATGTTGGTGCGCAAGGCATCGCGGTACTCGAATGCCGGGTTTGTGCATCGCATGCTGGGCCAGGTGGTGCGTGTTGCTTGCATGGGTTCTCCGGTTGAGGGCAAAAGAAAAGCCCGCTCAGTGGCGGGCTTGGTGGGGGATGGGGTGGTCAGTCCTTAAATGGGTCTGCCAGGACGATGCGTTCGATAGGGGTGAGGTGATCGCGTTTGCATTTGCCCTTCATGCGCCACTTGTGAGCGATGTGCTCAAAGCGCGTGCCAAAGTCGGTGCGGCCATACATTAGGTTGAGGTGTTCGTGCACCTCTCGCCGTATGTGAGCGTCGAACTTCATGAGCACCAAGGCCATCTGCAGGTGCCTCTCGTCAAGTACGCGCAGATCCGTCAGATCAAACTGGAAGCGGTGGCCGTTGTAGAAGCTCAGCAGCATGCCTGCTGCTGCCCTTGCGGCGCCATGGCTGTGACCGTCGGCCAGGATGAAGAAATAGGCCAAAACTCGGAGAGGGTCGTGCTCGGTGTAGGTGAGCGCGGGGTAGGTGATGTTGCTATCAATCATGGTGGCTCCTTGGACAGAGAAAAGCCCGCTCAGCGGTTGCTTGCGGGCGTGGTGAAAAGTGCCGGTGCCCTGTTGGGCATGCCTGGGGGAAGTGGTTATGAGGGAGGCGGAGATCTCCCAGGCCCGGCGAAAACTGAAACCATCTGGTGTGACCACTCTTGCCAAGCTCTCAACTGACGCCAGCCCAGGCGAATTCCTGAGCTGCCGCACCTGCTTGAGTGGTCACACCAAATGGCCCCGCTATTGCCCTGCGGGGATAGGCACATGCACGCCGCATGCTGGCTACTTGCTCACATTTTTGAATCTCCTTTAGTCATCCCTTTGCAGCTTCTCGCCGCAGAAAGGGCAATGGCTGAAATACATGTTGATATTCACCGTCTTGCGCTTGTCGGCTCCCGTTGCTTTGACGACGACGGTGTGGCGGATCTCGACAGGCATGTATGGGTGGAGGCCAATGTGTTTACCCAGCCGAAGTGCGAACCCCATCAGCTTGGCATCTACGTCTCGCGAACATGTCAGCCTGGCTGCGTAGTGATCGGTAAGCCTCTTTTCAATGTCTGCGCGGCAATTGCACATGCGGTATCTCCTGTGATGAGGGCGAAAAAAAGCCCGCAGGGCGCGTGCCGTGCGGGCTGGTGTTGAGTTTGTTGTGGGTCACACCCTGCAGGTGGCCACCGGGGTAAAGATGTCGTGTCTGGAGAATATTTTGATTGACCAGATGCCTTCCATGCTGCCTTTGCTCAAGTCCTTCGATGTTGTTGCAAGCATTTGGCATAGCCTGCGCAATTCGTCGACTGTGCCGTCTGTGGTGACGCGAATGACTGGCGATCTGGTGGGGCCGGATTCTTGATCAATATTGCATCGACCTGCTTTTTTGTCATGAATGACGGTGCATATAGTGCGGGCCGCATCGAAAGGCTCTACGCGCTCTACGCGTCGAGGTTGGACGATGTGGTTTTCGATTGGCTTCGGTGCTTCAATCTTTGGTGGCGCACTTGTGCGAGGTGGCGGCGGGCGCTGGCTTGCTGGTGGTGTGATGTCCTTGCCGTCCAGCGTTTCCGCTTTCAATGCATCGGGCGGGCATCTGGTGGCTGTCTGTAGCGTAATGACTTTCTGATTTGGCATCGTGCACTTCACCTGCGCCGAAGCGGGGGTGATTGCGCTGAATGCCAAGGCAGCTGCAGCCAGTGTTTGCTGGCGTGTCTTCATGTGTTTCCTCCCTGATCTACAAGGGTTTTTAGCACATGAAGCAATCTGACCTAAACCGCAGCACCCTGCAGCAGGGTGCTCTGGTTTGCCCCGTGGCGCACGGGGCGGGCGTCGCCGGGATTCCAACCGGCATGACCGTTGTTGCTCTTGGCCGCCTTCGCCTCACCCTTTTGACCGTTTACGCACTTAGGCGGCTGGTTACGGCAGGGATGCCGCGCAGAGCAGCGGCCGTGCCCGCTGGTGCTATTTGCCCGGTGCGCACCGCATTGGTGATGCGAACTTTTTGGGCGCGAAATTTTGAAAGACCGGGCGTAACCCGGTCGATGCCGTGGCGCCCATCACATTGCTGCAATAGGGTGCACTTTAGCCAAGGGCTAATATTCATGTCAATAGCCATGGGCTAATTTATTGGTGCTAATCGATATGCAGGGGCTAAAAAAATGGCCTCTTGAAGAGGCCGTGCGTATGGTTGGTGCTATCAAACTATCTAAAGTACCTGCGGTGCTCGACCATGGTCCCGATGATCGAGATTGGTGTTTCGTCTGATCGCATGGTTGGGTAGTCTTCGTTGAGAGGGACGAGTTCAAAGATCTCATTTCCGACTATGTCGATTGATCGAGGGCGGTACTTTTTAAAGGTTGCCTCTTCGCGGCCATTTCTTGCGGCTACGAACGAACCGGGGCGGGGTGTAACGCTCGGGTCAATGACTACCGTGTCGCCTTCTTTGAAGTCTGGCTCCATGGAGTTGCCGCGAATCTTCAGGACGAAAGACTTGTCCGAAACTCTGTCGCTGGTTATCAGCCAATCGTCCGCATCGCCTGGTGCAAAGGTGTTAACGATTTCCGTCCAGATGCCGGCCTGTATCCAGGAGATGACTGGAACCCGTCGCACCCCTTGCGGTAGCTCAAGCTCAACATTCGAGCCGCCAGGGATTGATAGGTCTGTGCTTGATGCGGGCTGATCCATCCAGCCTGTGGGCTTTCCAGTTTTCTCTTCTATCTCGCGGGCAATAGCGTTGCTCATCACTCTGGGCTTGCCGGTGCGGGAGTTGGCAGAGGCATTCAGCCATTGGCTGATCTGAGCTGGTGCCTTCCCGATTACTTCTGAAAGTGCGGCCTGGCTGCCGGCTTCCTTGATGAGAAGGCTCAGATTTTCTCGGCGGGTGACGTCTACAGATTGCATTGTTTGAGTATTTAGCTAAAGGCTAATAAGAGCAATGAGCCATGAGCTATTGACTTGCATTAGCCCTTGGCTAAAAATGGAGGGATGAAGCTATCGGATTACCTCAATCAGCTCGAACGTGGTGGCAAGTCTGCTTTTGCCCGAAAGATTGGTGCGCACGCATCAGATCTCTCGGACTGGATGAAGGGCGCAAGACCGATACCAGTGCGCTTTTGCCTCGTGATCGAACGCGAGACTGGCGGTATGGTAGGTCGTCAAGACTGCCGTCCTAACGACTGGCAAATGTATTGGCCTGAGCTGGGACAGCAGGGCCAGTCGACTGCGATGGCTGAGGTCGCCAATGCTTGACGCACTTGCAGCTGATATCGCACGCGCCTGGAATGGTCGCAATCATGCTCAGCTGGCAGCCCAGTTTGGGATACCGCGTCAGTGCGTCTATTTGGCCATTCTGATGCTGCTGGCTGAGCGCAACTGGCTGCTCAGTCTGCAGCAGGCTGGCGTTTCGCTCTCTGAAGAGCAGAGTGCGCGGCTTGCTTTGCTGCTGGATCTGATTCCTGAGGATCGGTCTCCACAAGACCAAGCTTTTCGCACAGCTGCGCAAACACCACCTGCTGGCGAGGGTCTGCAATGCCCTTGTCGCGCTCAGCCTGGCGGCAGGTCGCAATCCACTTCACCAGGGCCTCTGCTGTGAAGTTGGGCTCTACCTCCAGCATGAATATCAAGTGGCCGAGCATGGCCTCGATGGCGTCGATGCGTTCGTCGGGCGTGGCTGGTCTGTCTGGTTGCTTGTCCATTTTTTTCGTCTTGATCAGCTCTGATATCGGGGCGGTTTTCGCCATGGTAGCCAATGGCGCGGGGCTGGTTTTTTCTTTGGCTGGTGTGGCTGTGGGTTGTGTGCTCATGGCTGCCTTTGTTTGAGGAGGTCTGCTATGGGCTCTACTTTCGCAATCGGGGCAGGTTTTGGCTATGGCGTTTCAGCGGCTGATTCCGACATTGCACGCGGCATGTGCCTGCAGGATGCGGCACGACTGATTTCCGATCGCTTCAAGGGCGGGGTGCCGGCACTGGCCGAGGCCATGGGCGTATCTGCCAACACGCTGCAGCACAAGCTGAACCCGAATAACAAGACGCACAAGCTGACGCTGGATGAGGCGTTGGCGATGCAGCAGGTATCGGGGATGCCCTTTGTGCTGCATGCGATGGCGGCTGCGATGGCGCACAGCTGCATGCCAGAGGTGCCGGACCAGTCGGGCGGCAACGCGGTGGAGGCGTTCATGCGCTTTCAGCAGGGCCTGGGCGAGTTCACTGCGGCCGTGGCCGATTCGCTGCTGGATGGTGATGCGACCAGCCGCAACGAGTTCAGGCGCGTGCAGGCCCGTGCCGGCGACCTGATGGCCCTGGTGGGCTACATGGTGGCGGTGGTGGCTCAGCGGGTGCCGGAGGTGCGCGATGAGGCTTGACATCAACACCAAGGGCCTGCAGGCAGTGCAGCGGCGCATTGATGCGCTGTCTGCAGGTGGTCTGCAGCAGGCACAGGTGAAGGCCGTGAACGATGTGGCCTACCAGAACCTGCGCCCAGCCATGGCCGAGGAGATGCGCTCGGTGTTTGACCGGCCTACGGCCTACATCTTGCGCAGCCCTTGGGTGCAGCCGGCGACGGATGCCCGCCTTTATGCGCTGGTGGCCCCGAGGGACACCCGAGGTGGCGGGGTTGACCCCCAAAAGATTTTGGACGCCCAGGTGTGGGGCGGGCGCCGTGGAGACAAGCGCTCCGAGGTGGCCTTGAAGCGTGCTGGCATCTTGCCTGCGGGCTATCAGACGGCCATTCCTGACGTGCCGTTCCCCGGCAGCGAGGACGGCCACGGCAATTTGCGTGGCGCGTTCTTGGTGCAGGTGCTGAGCTATCTGCAGGCGTTTGGCGAGCAGGGCCGGGGCCATCACATCAACATGAAAGACAAGCGCAAGCAGGCCATCGAGAAGAACGGCGGCGCCAAGCGCAGGCTGGTCGGCCCTTCGATTGGCCGGCGCTACATCGTGGCCTACGGAAAGCTGCGCGGCGGCGCCCGTTGGACGGCCAAGGGTGAGAACGATGCGCGTGCATCCAACCTGGCCCCAGGCATCTGGGCGGTGGTGGGCCGAACGGGCGCAGATATTCGGCCCGTGGTGATGTTCGTGAAGGCTGGCCGCTACACGCCCCGATTCGACATGGACAAGGTGGCCTCGCGTGCCCAGCTGGATGAGCAGCTGGCGCGGCGCATGCGCTACCGCATCAGGCAGGCGGCAGGCGTGTGACCAACAAGACATTCAACGCGGCGCAGCAGCCGCAGACCCAAACACAGATATCAGGAGCTTCAACCATGCAGCAACCCCAAGCCGTTGTGACCGGCAAAGACACCAGCGCCGAGGCTTTTGCCGAGCTGGGCAACGAATCGCGCCGCCGTTTGAGCGAGAAGCTTTACCAGACGCTGCGCCATGCCCATCAGCACGGCGTGCGCGATATGAGCCGACGTGAGCTGCGCGAGTACCACAACCAGCAGACCGGCGAGTGGCTGGAGCTTTCCAGTGTGGCCAGCACGGTGAATGCCTTGGTGGCTGCCGGACGACTGGAGGAGGGGGCTGCACGCCGCTGCAGCATGTCCCCGCGTCAGCGGGATGTGGTGCCTGTGAAGTGCAAGGCGCAGCAGCAAGCGATTGCCTGATATCAGTTGGGCCTAGGGCAATGAATCACTACCCGCACCACATTGGTGACTTCAACAATGCAACCCGGCATTTAACGTTCGTTGAACGGGCGTTGTACCGGGAACTGCTGGATTTGTATTACGACACCGAGCAGCCGCTGAACCCGGACTTTGACAAGCTGGCGCGCCGTGTGCTGGCAACGTCTGATGAGCTGCGCAAGGCTCTGCAAGGGCTGCTTGATGAGTTCTTCACCCTGCAGGATGACGGCTGGCATAACGACCGCTGTGATATCGAGTTGGCCGCGTACCTGAAAAAACAGGAGCAGCAATCGCTTGCTGGTAAAGCGTCTGCGGCTAAACGCAAGGGCGGCAAGAAGCCTGCGCCACCTCTGGCTGGTGGTGCTGCTACTGGTCAACCGGGCCAAGTTGGTGACGGTGAACCCGGTGCAACGGACGTTGAACGGACGTTGAACGAACGTACAACCAACCAGAACCAGAACCAGAACCATATCGATGATGAAGAAAGGGCGCGCACGGATGCCGTGGTGCCTGCTCGTGAAGCCGAATGGGCAGCGGTGTTTGAAGAGTTTGGCGTGCAGGTCGACCACACCAGCATCCACGACCGCAAGAAGTTCTGGCCGCTGGCCAACAGCTGGTGCACCAGTCGCGTGACGGTGGGGCAGATGCGGGTGGCTGTGGCCCGTGCCCGCGCCGAGGCGCGTGAGCCGATCTCGTACCTGCCGTCCTACGTTGATCGCGTGTTGGCGACTGCCTCGGCACCGATCAAGCCTCGTCCTGGCCGTAGTGAGCCACCCATCAAAACCCTCCACCAAGGCATAGGAGTGCATGCGCTGTGATGAATGAAATGAATCGCCAACCCGGTATCCGCTCGCTGTCTGCTGCCATCCAGTCGGGTGTGCATCGTCCCCCGCTGGTGAAGCAGGCCGAATGCGATAGGCATGGCCCCTTCCAGTCGCTGTGCCATCTGGGCGACATCTGGCTGGGCTGCCCAGCATGCGCAGCGGCTGAGCGTGAGGCAGAGAGGCTGCGTGATGAGCAGCAGCGCCGCGCGGTGAGGGTGCAGGAGTGGGAGGCCAGGATGGGCCGCGCCGGTATCCCTGAGCGCTTTCGTGATCGCACGTTGGAGTCGTACGTGGTGAGCCATCAGGGTCAGCAGATGGCGTTGGACTTCGCCCAGGCGTACGCCGATGACTTTGTCAGGGTGCGCAAGACGGGACGCAGCGCGATCTTCATGGGCAATTTCGGCACTGGCAAGACGCACCTGGCCGTAGGCATTGGCCTGCAGGTGATGCGCGAGCACAAGGCCAGTGTGCTGTTTGCGACGGCGGGCCGCATGGTGCGCATGGTCAAGGACAGCTGGGCCCGCAACTCAGGCGTGACCGAGAGCGATGTGGTAGCGCAGATGGTGTTCCCGGATCTGCTGATCGTGGACGAGGTAGGCGTGCAGCAGGGTACGGAGTTCGAGCGCAATGTGATGTTCGACGTTCTCAATGATCGCTATGAGCAGCGCAAGCCCTCGCTGCTGCTGACCAATCACACGGTCGAGGATCTGAGCAGCAAGTACCTGGGGGAGCGCGTGGTGGATCGCCTGCGTGAGGATGGTGGTGCCGTGCTCAAGTTCTCTTGGGACAGCGGTCGCCCAGGTATGGGAGTGCTGGCGGCATGAGGGCGGGTGTGCTTAAAAAAGTGGCAGGTCGTGGGTCCTCCTGGGGCACCTCAGGAGCGGGTAATTCGGGCCGCCCTTTCGGACTGTTGCGCAACCTTGCTAGGGGGGTTAAGTGAAGGTGCTGCCTTACTTGGATGCTATCGTTTCGCAAGCAGAGTTTGCGCAGATGGTTGGGGTGAGCGAAGCCAGCATAAGCAAGCGAGTCAGCGAGGGCGTGATCTCTCGCGGTGACAACGCGCATGCATGGCTGGTGGGTTACTGCGAGCATCTGCGGGACCAAGCCGCAGGCCGGCTCGGTGAAAGCCAGGGTCTCGATATCGTGCAGGAACGGGCGGGGCTGGCAAAGGCCCAGCGCGAGGCACAAGAGCTGAAGAACCAAGTTGCGCGCGGCGAGTACGCGCCGATTGGCCTGCTGGCTGATGTGCTCGGCCTCGCATCCTCTGCAGTGGTGGACCGTATGGACCAGTTCGATAGCCTGCTGAGCAAGTCCTGCCCAGATCTGCCCGAGGATGTGCGCAAGGTCGTGATGAGCGTGATGGCCGGCGCACGCAATGAGTGGATCAAGTCGACCGCTCGCCTGGTTGCCGTTGCTGTGGACGCGATGGCGCAGGATGAAGAAGACGAGGGCGACCTACCTGATATCAGAGATGAGGAGGGGCAGGGATGAGTGCACCTCTGAGCGTGGAGGCCGTAGAGGCCATGAAAAAGGCGGTTGAGCTCGGCCTATCGAGTCTCAGGGCTGAGCCTCCCCAGTCCCTGAGCGAATGGGCAGCCGAGCACTTCAAGCTGGCAGGCGAGTCAAGCCACCAGAAGGGCGGATGGTTTGCTTGGCCTTTTCAGATCGGCGTGCTGGATTTCATGAGCGATGACCGGATCAAAGATCTGGCGGTGAAGAAAAGTAAGCGCGTAGGCTATTCGAAGATGATTACCGCGTTCATTTGTTACAACATTGCTCACCGTCGGCGTAAGCAGGCGTTGTGGCAGCCCACGGACGATGACCGGGACAGCTTTGTCAAATCAGAAATTGAGCCGCTGCTAGACCCAAAAACAGGTGTCCCCTCCGTTCTTGCAGCTCGCAAGCGTGATACCCGAGTTGAAGAAACCATCAAGTACAAGCCGTTTCGAGACAGCGTTTTGCACCTTCTGGGTGGCAAGGCGGCTCGTGCCTATCGTCGTATCACTGTGGCCGTGGCAATCCTCGATGAGTGGACGGCATTCGACCAGACCGTAGGCGGCACCAAGGACAAGAACTCGGGCTCTCCCGGATCTCTTGCAAAGGGGCGTCTTGAGGGGGCCGCTTACCCGAAGTTTGTGGGGGGCAGCACCCCTGGCATCAAAGGCTTGTGCCACGTCAGCCGTGCTTGTGAGGATTCCGAGGATGAGGTGGATTACCTCATCGAGTGCCCGCATTGCAGTCTTGAGCACCCGCTGCGCTGGGGCGGCAAGGATGTGCGTCACGGCTTCAAGTGGGATGAGGGGAAGCCCGAGACGGTCCGCCATGTGTGCCCGCACTGCCTCGAATCGATATCACAGGCTGATTACTTGCCTGGGGGCTGGCCGCTGGTCGGTGCCTGGGTGTGCCGAAGGTCAGGCAAGCGTTACGGCGCGGATTGTGTCTGGCGTGATGCAGCGGGTGAGGTATGCCGCCCGCCCAGCACGCTCGGCGTACATATCTGGGCAGCCTACAGCCCGCAGCGTGCGTGGTCAGACATTGTTGATGAATTCCTGAAGGCGTGCCGTGCCCTGGAAGAAGGTGATGCAGGGCCTATGACCACCTTCACCAATGAGACTTTGGGCGAGGCCTGGGAACTCCGTGGTGAGGGTGCAGACGATCATGTGTTGCAAGCGCGTGCAGAGAAATACTCCTTGGGCACTGTGCCCGTGGGTGGCCTGGTCCTTAGTACGGGTGTCGACGTGCAGCGTACATGGTGGCAGATCAATGTGTGGGCGTGGGCGCGAGGCATGGAGAGCTGGCTCGTTGATCGCATCCTCATTGAAGGCAATCCAGCTGTTGATGCTGATTGGGCGCCTGTCACTGCTTTCCTGAGGCGCCGCTACAAACAGGCATGGCATGGCGGCTCGCTGGGCACTAGTGCCATCAGCATTGACTCATCTGACCAGACGCACGCCGTCTATAACTACGTGCGGACCCATCAGCACTTGCTGCCCAATCTGCGTGCAATCAAGGGTGATACCAACGACAACCGGCCCATCCTCGGGCCGGCCAGCATGAAGGATATTGACTGGCGGGGCTCGAAGGTCAAGCACGGCGTCAAGCTCTGGCTTGTTGGTGTGGATAACGCCAAGGATTTGTTGCTCGGGCAGTTGGCCATCCCGAAGCCTGGTCCTGGCTATGTCCACTTCAGTCAGGACTTGCCGCGCGAATACTACGAGCAGTTGACTGCCGAGCAGCGGGTTTTGTCTAAATCCACTGCAAAGGATGGCTACAAGTGGGTCAAAAAGCGTCCTCGAAATGAGGATCTCGATTGCCGAAACTATGCCATCCATGCGGCGATGACTCTGGGCCTGCACAAGTACACAGACGTTCGCTGGGCGCAGGTTGAGCAGATGGTGCAGCCGCCACGGGATCTATTCAGTCCGCCAGAGCTGCCTGTTTCGGTTGGGCCTGATTCAGAGCCCGACGCATCAGCGCTGCTTGCTGCGGTGCCTGCCGTTGCTGCTGACGGTGATGCTGAGGTTGAATCCACGCCAGCCGAAGCCATAGAGGCTGCAGATCCGCTGCCTCAAGTAGTTCATGTGGTTCAGCCTCCTGCTCAGCCCGCTGCGGCCGTGCCATCGGTGCGTCCCGCACCGGCCCGCCGTCATGCTACCGCGCGCCGCCCTGGTGGCTTTTCTCGCTCTTGGTGAAGTCTATGAATAAAAACGAGCCACAGTCCAAAGCTGTCATTGATACCGCCAAGAGTGGAGAGCCGGACCCAGACTTTGTGCCTGATCTTGTAGACCGCATGTTTGAGTATCTGGTGGAGTTGGTGCCCGAGATCCAGCGCAGCGAGACGGGACTGGAGAGGGTGCAGGCGGCTTTGCGCAAAGAGTTCGCAGGGCAGGAGGTCTATATCCCCGCTCGGTCCTCAGTGAGCAAAGCAGAGGAGCGCAGGGCGGTGCTCAAGCTTTGGAACGGGCGCAATGCCACCACGATTGCCCGCTCACTGGGTATCAGCAGGGCGACGGTGTACCGATACCTCAAGCAGCCTGGCTAAAACTGTCTCAGTTTTCCGGGAAATGAGACGCGCGCCTCGGTAGCGTGCGCCTTATGAGCACGCCCCAAGAACTTCAAGCGCGTCTAGCACGCCTCAATGCCGCCATCCATAGTGGTGAGCGCTCCATTACTACCGAGGACGGTGCCTCCGTCACCTATCGGGACTACAAGGAGATGCTGGCAGCTCGCCGCGATCTGGAGATCCAGATTGCAGCGGCTGTCTCTTCTCGGCGCCCGACGGCGGTCGTGGCCCGCTTTCGCAACGCAACCTTGCGCCGAGGTTAAGCATGCAGAAGAAGCCACTTTCAAGAAAAGCGTCTCCAACTGCGTTTGATCGCTTGGTGGGCTATTTCTCGCCTCTGCAGGGTTTGCGCCGCCAGGCTGCTCGGGAAATGTTGGTGCGGGCCTATGAAGGTGCGGACCGCAAAGATGGCTGGTTCGTCAAGAGGACGGGGGCCAGCGCAAGGGCTGACCATCTGGCTGATGCTCGTGAATTGCGGGTGCGTGCTCGCTCACTGGTGCAGAACGTGCCCAACATCACGCGCGCCGTCGCGGCGGTGCTGGCATGTCGAGTTGGGCAAGGCATTGTTCCGGTATGGACAGATCCTGGCCTCGCCAAGCGCTGGAAAGAGTGGGTGCCTCTTGCCGACTATGACGGCCTGCTGAACTTCTATGGGCTGGAGGCGAAGATCGAGCGCACGCGGGATGTGGACGGTGCGGTCATCATTCGCAAGCACATCCAGAAGATGGGGTCTGTCGTGCCTTTGCGTCTGCAGGTTCTGGAGATTGATTATCTGGACGAGCAGAGGAGCGCGGTGCTGTCTGGCGGTGCCGAGATCATCGGTGGCATCGAGTATGACAAGCGCGGGCGGCGCGTGGCTTACTACCTGTTTGACCGTCATCCCGGCGATGCGGGCAATTGGACTATGGGGCGCAGCGGCTCCAGCAAGCGGGTGCCTGCAGATGAGGTCATTCACTATTTCAACCCAGAACGGCCGGGGCAGCAGGACGGCATCACCCGCCTGGCACCAATCATTGCCAAGGTGCGGGATCTGCATACCTATGGTGATTCCGAGCTGCAGCGCAAGCAGCTGGAGTCGCGCATGGGGGTGCTGGCTGAGATGGATGGGTCTAGCCAGCTTCCCAAATTGCCTGATGAGCAAGGAAAAGAGGGTGAGCCGGGTCTGATGGATTTGGGGGATTTGGCGGGCGGCGCCATTGTCGGGCTCCCGCCGGGTATGACCAACCCGACATTCATTGAGCCCAAGCCTGTGCCTGGCTATGAGGCTTACATGAAGTTCGGTTGGAAAGAGGTTGCGGCAGGCTACGGATGCCCATATGAACTCATGACAGGCGATTTGACTGAAGTGAACTTCAGCAGCTCACGCGTGCGCATGAATCAGTTCCGTGCCGAGGTTGAGTCCGAGCAATGGACCATCACTGTGCCCCGGATGTGTGAGCCAATCGCGGCGTGGTGGCTGTCTGCCTGCGAGCTGGTGGCTGCTTTGCCGGTCAATGTGGAGCCGCCAGACTGGAGCACCCCTAAATGGGCAAGCCCGAACCCTGTGCAGGATGTAGTCAGCGATCTGAGTGCCATCAAGGGCGGCCTGCAAAGCCTTAGCGAAACCATCCGTCGACGTGGCTACGACCCTGAGCAAGTCCGCGAAGAACTGGCAAGCGATTTGAAATGGCTGCAGAGCGAGGGAATCCTGCCCTTGCTGGCATCTCTGTGGGGTGCAAAGGACCCCCTTGAACTCGCGGCACAGGTGGGGAGCAAAGAGCCGTCATAAAGATCGTCTCAGTTTTCCGGGAAATGAGACAGCATTCCCGGAAAACTGAGCGCCATGCCACAAGCCAACGCTCAATCCCAAGCATCCCAGGTTCACGATCTGCCGGTGCAAACGCGCGATGCAACGCTGGTGCCCAGCACTTTCAGCGAAGCCGACAACACCGTAGAGATCGTGTGGACCCAGGGGGCCACGGTTCGCCGTTACGACTGGTGGAATGAACGGCCCTACGACGAGGCCCTTGACGTTACGCCCGAAGCGGTGGACATGGCGCGATTCGAGGCTGGCACCGTGCAGGTGCTGGACGGTCATCGCACCTGGGGCGGCGTGAGCTCAATTCTCGGCATCGCTCAACGTGGCTGGATCGAAAACGGTGAAGGGCGTGCCGTTATTCGACTGAGCCAGCGCCCCGAGCTGGCGGGCGTTGTGGCCGATATCCGCGCTGGTGTGATTCGTGCCATCAGCTTTGGCTACAGCGTCGAGCGCTACGAAATCACCCGCGCCCAGGATCGCACGGACGGCGTCAATGTCGATCTCTATCGCGCAGCTCGCTGGACGCCTCAAGAAATCTCTTTCGTGACTGTGCCGGCCGATGCCGGTGCGGGCACTCGCAATCAACCGGGTTCTCAAGCTTCGCCAGGTGGCGCCACTCGCGGTGGCTCTCCTTGCGAATTCATCCAACGGGCAGCCGCCCAACCATCTACACAGGAGCAACAACGCATGCCCCAAGTAAACAGCGCCCCTGACGGCGGCAACACAGCCCCCGCAGCGCCTCAAAACCAATCAGAGCCTGTCAACCGCCAGGCTCCCGCAGCTCCTTCGGCGCCTGCGGCTCCTGCCGTAGCACCTGCAGCTGCATTCGACGGTCAGCGCGCTGCTGAGATTGTTGGTCTGTGCCAGCGTCACGGCCTGAATGATCTGCAGGTGGATCTGCTGCGCCGTCAGGCCACGATGGATGAGGCCCGCGCGGCTGTCCTCGATGCATTGGACCAGCGCTCCGCCGGCAGCACGACCGGCCCTACGACCAGTATTCGCACCACGGGTGATGAGCATGAAACCCGTGTGCGAGGCATCGAAAACGCGCTGATGAACCGCGTGAATCCTGGCAATGCCCTGGATGACAACGGTCGCCAGTATCGAGCCATGACCCTGGTGGAGATGGCTCGCGCAGTGGTTCAAGGTCTGGGCGTTGAAACCCGCAATATGAGCCGCGCCCAGATTGTGGACGCCGCTCTGCGCATGCGTTCGGGTTACATGGGCTCGGGTGACTTCCCGGCTCTGCTTGGTGGTGTTGGTCAGCGCATTTTGCGTGCGGCCTACGATCAAGCGGAAAGCACCTATGCCCTGTGGGCGCGTCGTGCAGCCAACCTGCCCGACTTCCGCATTCGCCAAGCTATTGGCGTCTCGGGTGATGTTGAGCTGAAAAAGCTTAACGAGCACGGCGAGTACACCTACGGAAAGCTTTCCGAAGACGCCGCAGGCTACCGCGCATTCACCTTTGGCCGCTCTTTGGCTATCACTCGCGTGATGATTGTCAATGATGACTTGGACTCTCTCTCTCGCGTGGGGCCGCGCTTTGCTGACGCTGCCAAGCGTCTGGAAAACCGTCTGGTGTATGAGCAGTTGCTGGGCAATCCGATCCTGTCTGACGGCAAGGCGTTGTTTGATGCTGTGCACAAAAACACGCTGACAGGTGCGGGTTCCGAGCTGTCGCTGGAGGCCTTGTCTGATGCGCGTGCCCTGATGCGCAAGCAAGTGGGGCCTGACAAGGAGAGCCTGAACATTGCTCCCTCGTTCCTGCTGGTTCCCTCTGACCTGGAAACCAAGGCTTACCAGCTCACCAGCTCGAACTACATGCCGGCTAAGCCTGGTGATGTCAACGAATTCCGTGCGGGCGGTCGTACCGCACTGGAGCCCATTGTTGAGCCACTGCTGGACACCGAGCCCACTCGCTGGTTCCTGGCTGCTGCCAATCAACGCATCGACACCGTGGAATTCGCCTACGTCGATGGCTATGAAGGTCTGCGCACCGAGACCTTCGCCAGTGAAGACATTGACGGCGTGAAGCTGCGCGCCTCGCTGGACTTTGCCGCCAAAGCCATGGAGCACCGTGGTTTGACCATGGCTGCAGGCAAGTAAGCAGCTGCTCGCGTCCTGAAACTCAAGGAGAAATCAATGCGAAATTATGTTCAGCCTGGCAACGTCATTGAAGTGCCCGCAGCAGCTGCGGCCGTGGCGCCCGGCCAGGTCGTGGTGATCGGCGCGATTCTGGCGATTGCCAATGGTTCCGCCGCTGCTGGTGAGTCCTACAACGCCACGCGCGGCGGCGTGTTTGAGGTGCCCAAAGTGGGTGGTGCCGCGTTCACACAGGGTCAGCCCCTGTACTGGGATGCCTCGGCGGGCGCTTTCGCCGGCTCCGGCGCGCCGGCCTCAGGCGATGTCACTGGTGCTGCTGTGGCTTGGGAAGCTGCCGCCTCTGCCGCCACCAGTGCCCTGGTGTTGCTGCCTGGTCTGCTCGGCACTGTGGCGGCCTAAGCAATGGATGGCGTGATGAGTCCTGGTGCAGATCGCGCATCGCGTGTTCGCGGTGCAGTCACGCGCCATCTGGCAAACGCGAGTGCCACCTGGCAGGGAGGGGAGCCGTTCGGCGTGGTCTTCTCCCGCAGAAATGGGAGTGAATGGGTTCCTGGCGCACCTGTTTCTGCAGTGCGCTGCTCTGTATCGCTGTCGGTTCATTTGTGTCCTGGGATTGACGACGGTGCTCTGGGCCTTTCTGTTGACGGCATTGCCTACTGCATCGCTTCGCCTGTTGTTCCTGATGCCAGTGGCTGGGTCAAGTTGGAAGTGGTGGAGGCGTAGCTATGGCAAATGAGCAAACCATCTTTTGGCGAGTTGCCTCCGATATGTCTGCGCGTCTTGCGGATGTGCTCGGTCCATCGGTGAGGGTGTTTGAGCGTCGGGCAAGGGGGCTCTCTCAGTCCGTCAAGAAATGCGTGGTCGTTCGTGTCGCGCAGGCACGGTCAACGGCTGGTGTGGGGGCTGCTGCTCCTGGCCTGTGGGGAACGCATTTGCAGGTGGATTGCCTGGTGCGCGCGGGTGGTGATGTTGATGCCGAAGCTGATGCCTTGATGGCATCGGTGATTGAGGCACTGAGGCCGGACGCAGTGAAGGAAACGCCGAGTGCAGGTCTGTCACTTTCGCAAATTGACTGGGATGACGACTACGACGGCGAATCGTCTGTCTGCATCTCGATTTCTTACCAATTGCGTCATGCCGGCCCCCGTGGCGGCGGCGTGCGTGTTTGATTTTTGAAAGGGGCCGTTATGGAACCGATTTTCTGGACCAATGTGAGTATCAGCGTGCAGACCGCAGTGTCTGACGCCTTTTCCATTGAAAGCATCAGCAAAGCAGTCGAAGGCTTGGTGAAGTTCGCGGGAGTTGCCCCCGCTGAGCTCAAATCTGGTGCCATCGTGCGCTTGACTGATGTGAACGGCATGGTTGCAGTGAATGACCGTGCATTCCGCGTCAAGTCTTTCGACGGTGCCGCTAAGACTTTCGTTCTGGAAGGTGAGGACACCACCGACTACGGCAATTTCACGGGCGGTTCGGCTGTCGTGGTCACGCTTGGAGCTGACTTCCGCTCTGTGCAGGAGGTCAATGCCTCGGGCGGCGACTTTGAAAAGGCCGATATCACAACGGTGCACGGCATGCTGCGCCGCCGTCGCTCTACGGTGCAGAACCCTGTCACCTTCGCCTTCACCAATCTGTTTGACATGGGTGACCCTGGCTTCAAGGAATGCGTGAAGGCTCACCGTAGCAAGACCACGCGCGTGATTCAGCTTGGTTTCGGTACCGGCCCAAAGATTCTGCTGGTGGGCGCTCCTGCAGCAACGGGCGTGCCTACCGGACAAGCCCAGGGCGTCGTGCAAACCCCTGTGGATATCGAATGCCAGGGCGTGCCCACCACTCTCGAATCGTGATCGGAGACCAAGAATGAGTGTGCTCATTGAAGTAGATGACGTGGTGCGTGTGCCTGTGGAAGGCCAACTGGTCGACAAGGCAGGCCAGCGTGTTGATTTCAGTTTCAAGATCGACATGCACCGCATGGATCAGGATGAGTTCGATAAGGAATTGTCGAACCCCGGCATCGACACCAAGACCCTGGTGACCCGCGAGGCCCGCGGCTGGGATGAAGTGCTCACCCGTGAAGGCGTCTCCGTTCCCTATAGCCCAGAGGCACTGCAGCGCTTTCTGCGCATTCCCGGCATGACAAACATGGTCTGGGTGGCCTATGCCAACCATGCCGGGGTACAGGCAAAAAACTTCGAGCGCTCGTCCGTCTGAGTCTTGAGCAGCAACGCCGTGAGTCCAAAGCCCATGCCAAAAAACAGCAGCCTGCTGCTGCGCCGGTTGATGCCAGTCATGCACTGGCAAAGCTTGCGCGCCTGGTTCCGCCCAGCAGCGATCAGGCTGAGTCTGCAGCAGTTCCACAGCGCTTTGCGCTCTGGAGCTGCAATGTGCAGCCCTGGCGGCATTGGCTCAATGTGCAAACCATGTGGGCCACAGATGGCGGGTGGCGGTGCGGCCTCCGGGTGGCTGATGTGCAGGCCTACATGGAGCTATCTGGTGTTGCGGATGGCGAGCGCGAAGCCCTTTATGCACTTTTGCAAGAGTGCGAACTCGAAGCGCTCACTGTCTATGCCGAGCATTGGCAGGCTGATGAGCAAGAGCGTGCGCTTGAGCGTGAGCGCGAAAAGCAGCGAGACAAGCTGCGCAAGTAATAGCCGAGGAGTCGCCTGATGAGTGAAGGGCAGCGCATTGGCATTTACCTCGATCTGTTCGGCGCCGGCAAGGCTCAGACTGACCTCAAGGCCGTGGGTTCGGGGCTTAATGCCCTGGGCCCGGCCAGCCAGGCCGGCGCACGAGCTGCCACGCAACAACTGGGCACCATGCAGGTTTCTGCCGCCCAGACCGCTGCCGCGTTGCGCCAGGTGCCTGCACAGTTCACCGACATTGTGGTGTCGCTGCAGGCTGGTCAGCAGCCCTTGACGGTGCTTCTGCAGCAGGGCGGGCAGCTCAAGGATATGTTTGGCGGTGCTGGGCTTGCTGCAAGAGCCTTGGCATCGTATGTCGCAGGTTTGCTAACCCCGCTGACCTTGATCGCCGGTGCGGTCGCCGCACTTGGCGTGGCGTACTACCAAGGCAGCCAGGAACAAGACAAGTTCAATCAATCCATCGTCATTAGCGGCAACTTGGCGGGGGTGACTGCGTCCAAGTTGGCGGAAATGGCTAAGTCCTTGTCTTCCAAGGGCTACAGCCAATCAGGCGCGGCAGATGTCTTGTCTCAGCTGGTGGCTACAGGCAAGGTTGGCGAGCAGCAGCTGGAGCGCTTTGCGGCCGTGGCCATGGATCTGGAAAAGCGCGCCGGCATTCCAATCGCCAAGACCGTTGAAAGCATGGCCGCGCTGGGCAAGGAGCCCGTGCAGGCTTCGATGCGGCTCAATGAGCAGTATGGATATCTGACCACTGCAACCCTGGCCCAGATCAAGGCTCTGGAGGATGAGGGTCGCAGCTCTGAGGCTGCCGCCAAGGCTCAGCAGGCCTATGCAGATGCCATGGCGGGGCGAACCAAAGAGCTCACTTCCAATCTTGGCTATATCCAGCGTGCCTGGGAAGGCATCAAGGGTGCGGCATCGAGTGCATGGAATGCCATGCTCAATGTCGGCCGTCCTGAGACTGAGGATGATGTGCTTGCACGGCTGCGCAAGCAGCTGGAGACTCGAAAGGCGCAGTCTCCCACGGTTGGCAACGATGCAGCTTGGCAGGCTGGCAATACCAAGCTGGAAGCGCAGATTGCGAATCTGGAAAAGACGTTGGCGTCAAAGAACGGCAATGCAACACAAACTGCAGCCAGCCGGGCTATCCAAAATGCAGGCAATTCTGCCTTGAAGGATGCGGACTCTGTCTTTGATAAGGCTCGCACCAATGCGGAAAAAGCTGATGATGCGATACAAAAATTCAGGCTCAGCATCAAGGCGATACGTGCAGCCTTAGATGATCCGCTTACAACATCGAAAGATCGAGCCGAACTTGAGAAACGCCTCGATCCAAAGAGAATTGCGGCCGCTGAAGATGCTCTGCGAAAGCAGTACGCGGACAAGGGTAAGGGTGGCGCTTCGGTGCAGTCTGCAGATCGTCGCCTGGATCTGAGTGAACTCCAGAATGCAATGCGGCAAGAGCAGGCCATGCTTGGCCAGCAACAGCAGCAATTGGAGCTGGCGCGCAGTGCAGGTTTGATCTCTCTGGAGGATTACTACCGGCAAAAGCGTGGGCTGATTCAGAAGAATGCCGGCCTTGATGAGGCTGGCACGCAGCAGCAGATCGATCGCCTGGAGCAGGAAAAGACCAAGGGTGCTGATGCGCTCAATGTGCAAAAGCAGATTGTGGATCTGCGCGGCAAGCTGGCTGTGCGCCAGATTCAGACACAGAACGAACTGGCTGCAGTAGATCAGCAGGCCGCACAGGCTGCGCGTCAGCATGCTGCATCCATTCAGCAGCTGGGCACGGCCTATGAAGCCTATGTGACTCAATTGCAGCGCCGCGCTGATCTGGAGGTGGCTGGGCAGAGCATGGGTGACCGTCGCCGTGGTCATGTTCAAGGCTTGAGCAGTATTCGTGAGAACTATCAGGCCCAACTGACCCAGCTCGATGATCACAAGGGCATGGCTGCCGTCTGGACGCCTGAAAACGAGGAGTTCTACAAGGCCAAGCGCGCCACTCTCGTGAGGCAGCTGGCTGATGAAGAGCGCATCTACGACGAAACCTACGACCGTATTTCTGAGAGCCAATCCAACTGGATCACGGGCGCGATGCGTGCAACCGAGAACTATCTCGACTCCACGCGCGATGTGGCAGGCCAAACGCAAAACCTCTGGATGACCGCATATCAGGGGGCCGAGGACATGCTGCGCAGCTTTGTCAAAACAGGGAAGGTCGAAGTCAAGGACTTGTTCGGCACCATCGTTTCCGAATACGTCGTGATGAAAGGGCGCTTGATGATGGAAAGCGCCTTGGGTGGTGGTGGCGGTGGTCTGTTGGGCTTCCTTGGCGGCATGGTTGGTGCCAAGAGCAAGGCCACAGGCTCTGCAACCGGCTCGGGTGTCATGTCTGCTTTGCAAGACCTCGGCGTGTTCGCTAAGGGTGATGTCTTCAGCAACAGCCCGAGCCTGAGCCAGTATCGAAATCAGATCCACAGCTCGCCAAAGTTCTTTGCCTTCGCCAAGGGGGGTGCGCCTCGTATGGGTGTGTTTGCAGAGGCTGGTGAGGAGGCAATCATGCCGCTGACGCGCGGCCCGGATGGAAACCTTGGCGTGCGTGCCTCGGGCGGACCTGGTCGGTCTGGTGGTCCATTGGTGAATGTTCAGTTCGAGGTCAATAACTACTCGGGCGCGGAGGTTCGCCAGCGTGAAGAAACCAGCGCCATGCCCGATGGCTCTGTGTTTAAACGCTTCATTCTTGATGTGGTGGGAGAGAGCTTTGATTCTGGCAGTGGAGCGCCTTACACGAGCGCCAAGCGGCGTTTTGGGCTGGGGGGCTAAGACATGGCAGCACTTCCTTCATATGTCGTTGTCCTTCTCGATGGCTATTCCGAAGAGTTTGACGCGGGTGTCATCAAGAGCGATATGGAGCGCGGTTTGAGCAAGTACCGGGTTGGTCAGAGCAGGGTAGTGACGACTGTGGCGGTGAATCTCGCTTTCGAGTCGGCGGACGATGTCAATCGCTTTGAGGCGTGGTACTTCAATGACATCAAGCGTATTGGCTGGTTTGACTTTCAAGACCCTCGCACGAATGCGCTGCGCTCCGTTCGCTTCAAGGATGGTGCGCTGGGTCAGCTCCAGCCTATGTCTGGCGGGTTTGGGCTGAGCCGCCGAAGCGCCACATTGGAGTACCTGCGATGACCGACTTCCGCACGCGCAATCAGCGCCTTACCAACGATGTCGGGCATATCGAGTTGCTGGAGATCACAAATCGGAGCTTTTCAGAGTCCATGTGCATCTGCAATGACGTGCAGGACTTTGTGAGCCAGGGTGTCAGCTATATAGGCCTGCCCTTTAGCTTCACTTTGCCTGATGACGTTTCCGGCCAGGCACCGCGCATGCGCCTGAGCATCGATAACGTGGGTCGAGGCGTCAGCGACGAACTGGAACGCCTGCAGCCAGGTACGACCACGATGGCCAAGCTGATCATCGTTCCGCGCGATAAGGCCGATGTGCATCAGCACGTTTACTGGCTGCCCATTTCCAGCGTGAGTATCAGCGGCGCTGCTGCCCAGGCCTCTTGCAGCGTCGATGAGATCGTGCGGCGTGCCGCATGTCAGCAGATCGTCAACCCTCACACCTTGCCGGGGATCTTCTGATGCTGGACGCCCTGCAACTCGACCGATTTGTCGGCATCCCCTATTGCCCGCGCCACATGGACTGCGCAGACCTGGCCCTGCTGGTGCAGCGCGATCTGTTTGGCCGTCAGGTGGTGCTGGCCGGAAAGCGCGCGCGTCCACTGGGGGCAGTCGATCAGGCAGCCGCCATTGCCAGCTACTGCGATGAGCTGGGTACGGCCGTGGGGCAGCCCCAGGACGGTGATGCCGTGCTGATGCGCGACTTTGATGCCGCGCAGGCCGGCCACATCGGCATTTACGTGTTTACCAATTACGCACCGCATGTGCTGCACACCTCTCACAAGTTGGGGGCGTCTGTGCTGCACCGCGTGCAGGACTTGCAGGGCTACGGCCTGGTCGTTGAGGGCTTTTACCGATGGAACTGAATCGCGCTGAATCTGCTGCTGTGGCTGCCGTTGGCGGAGTCTCCGCCGATGTGCTGGACATGGCGGGGCGTCTGGTCGTCTCGCCCAATGCGCTGACGTTGGACGGTCAGCGCAACGTGCCGGCAGACCTGCAGCCTGGTGAGAGCCTGGATTCTTTCCTCGATCGCCATGTGCCGGGAATTCGCTCGGGCGCCTGGACCGTCATGATTGGTGGGGCCGTGGTGCCTCAGGCCATGTGGGCGCGGACCTTCCCCAAGCATGGGCAGTTGATCGCATGCCGCGCTGTGCTGCGCCGCTCCGCCCTGCAGCTGGTGGCTCTTGCCGCACTGACCTACTTTTCCGGCGGGATAGCCTCTGCAATCTATGGCGCTGCAGGCGGCACCTATGTGGCAGCGGCAGCGGGCACTTGGATCTCTGCCATTCAGGCCGGTGTCTTCATTGCGGGCTCGGTGCTGATCAACAAGGTTCTGGGCCCCAAGATCCCGTCGGTACAGTCTCTGGCCCAGAAGCAGATCTACAGTCTGAGCGATCAGCGAAACACCGCACGGCCGTATGAGCCTATCCCCGTGCTTTGGGGTGAGATGCGTGTGACGCCCGACCTGGCCAGCAAGGCCTATGCATGGTACGAGGGCGACGACCAGTACCTGAGCACCATCTTGCTCGGCGGCATCAATGTGCACAGCGCTGCAGATCTCGCCATCGGTGATACGCCCATCGGTAACTACTCCGATGTGAGCGTCTACTACAACGGATTTTCCGGCATGGCAAGCCAGAGCGTGCCGCTATACAGCAATGTGGATGCTGTCGCCGGCGCCGAGTTTGTGAATGGCGGTGACTGGATCACGCGCACGGGATCTGCGGGGGCAGGCGTGCTGCAGCTGGACATTGAGGGGCAGTTGTATGACGTAGGCGGCAAAGGCAACATCAATGCCAACTGGGTCGATCTGACGATTCAGGCTCGTTTAGTCGGTGCCCCTGCCTGGACTACGCTGAGCAGCAGCACGCTGAGCAATGCCAGCACCGATGTGCTGCGCCGCACCTTATCGTTTGATGTGGCGCCCGGCCAGTATGAGGTGCGTGCCAAGCTGGGCCTGCCGCGCTGGAACGATGGCGGCTCTGGCGACGCCTGCAAGTTTTCCTGGGTGTCTCTCAAGAGTGTGCAGGCCGACACCACCGATTACAGCCAGTGGGGGCGCATCGGCATCAAGATCCGTGCCTCCGGCCAGCTCAGCGGCAGCCTGGATCAAGTGCGTGCCACCTATCGCGCCAAGCCTATGCCGATCTGGACGGGTACCGGCTGGGCCACGGCCACCACCCGCGCTGATGGTCTGTCCAACCCTGGAGCCATCCTGCTGCAGACACTGCGCGGCGTGTGGGTGACGGACTTCCAAGGGAAGCGCATCCTGCAGTTTGGCTTTGGCCTGTCTGACGAGCAAATCGACATCGAGGGCCTGAAGGCTTTCATGCTGCACTGCGAGGCGCGTGGCTACACCTACGACAAGTGGATTACTTCCAACGTGTCTCTGGGCGCCTTCTGCGAAGAGGTCGCCCTGGCCGGTATGGGCGAATTTGCCTGGACCGATGGCAGCCGGCCCACGGCCGTCTTTGTGACCAACGGCCAGCCCAACAGCGCTGTGGTCAACATGGCCAATATGCTCAAGGGCGGTTTCAGCGTGGATTACGCGCTGAGCAACGCCGCTGACGGCATCGAGTACCAATGGCTGAATCGCGACACATGGGAGATGACGACCCTGCGCGTGATGGCCCCCGGCGTGACCACCATGCTGAGCCCGGCCCGCGTGACAGGTGAGGGCATCACCAGCGAGCAGCACGCCGCCGTCATGGCTCGTTACCACCTGGCCCAGAGCCTGTACCAGTACAAGACCGTGCACTACACGGCAGACATTGAGCATCTGGACTATCGCCGACTGTCGGTGCTGTCGGTCTCCCATGACCTGACGCAATGGGGCTTTGGCGGCAGGGTGATGGCTGCCAAGCGCATCGGCGCCCAGGTGCAATTGACCCTGGATGAGCCGGTGCCGGCCCTGGCCTCTGCCTACATCGGCCTGCGTGTGCCTGGCGCGCGTGACTACCGTGTGTGGCCCGTGCAGCCGCTGGCGTCTGAGTCGGATGTTGTCACCCTGGTGGGCGAATGGCCCGCAGATCTGGACTTCCCCGGCGAAGGCGTCGGCAACCCCGCGCACGACACCCTGTGGTGCTATGACTTCAAGGCCACGCCAGGCTATCGCGTGCGCGTGACTGGCATCGATCCCGAGTCGGATCTGAAGGGCGCGCGCATCACGGCCGTGCCCGAAGGGCCCGAGTTCTGGGACTACGTGCTCAACGGCACCTATGTGCCCGCGCCCAACCAGAGCAGCATTCCCCAGCTGGGCCGCCCCGTGGTCAAGAACTTGCGCGTGTCCGAAAAGGTCAATCTGCAGGGCGATACTGAGTGGTATGAGCTGTCCTGCGTCTGGGACGTAGAGGGCGATTGCGACCATGCCCAGGTGTGGGCCGGCCGTGACGGCTCCGAGCTGCGCCTGGTGGACGGCAACGCCCAGGGCGCCCGCAGCACCTTCCGCATCGATGGGGCGGGGGAGTGGTTGATTGTCGTGCGGCCGTTCAATGCCAGCGGCAAGGCCGGACAGTCTGCCGAGAAGCTCTACATCACCACAATGACGCAGGTGCCGCCTCGCAATCCTGGCACCTTTGTGGTCCAACAGGTCACCGGCGGTCTGCGCCGCTTTGCCTGGATGTACGCCGGCGACAAGCCTGCCGCATTGGCCGGTGTGCAGATCCGCTACCTGCCGGGCGATATCCCGCTGAGCGTGGACATGTGGGATGCCATGCAGCCTCTGGGTGAGGCTGACGACATCTATACCGCTCAGTTTGAGGCGAGCAAGCCCCAGGCGGGAGTGTGGACCTTCGGCCTGCGCGCGATCGATACAGCCGGGCAGCTGGCCAACGGTATCGTGCGCTTTTCCATCAATCTGGATCAGAGCTTTGACCAGATCCAGCAGCCGGATCTGACGCCTCCACCCTTGGTAACAGGCTTGATGGCGACAGGCATGCTCACTTCGGTGCAGGTGGCATGGGATGTCCCACTCTATACCGTGGGTCATGGTCATGCCCGCACGGAGATCTGGGCCGGGCAGGGTGCTGATCTGCAGCAAGCCGCCCAGGTGGGCGAGGGCTATGCAGGGCCTATCAGCTTCAGTGCCAAGCCGGCACAAAGCTGGAATATCTGGGCTCGCAACGTCAGTGTCGATGGTGTGCCGGGGAGCTGGGTTGGCCCCGTAGCCGCAGTTACGGGCGAGGATGTGGCCGGCCTGCTGGAGGTGTTGGCTGGAAAGGTTGGGCCAGAGCAGCTCACGCCGATAGTGGTGGACAAGATCGACCAGATTGATCTGATCGACTTTGATCGCATTGACGCGCTCAACGATTTCAGCCTAGAGCAGTTGGAGTCTGTGGCGCAGGTAGATCTCAAGCGCCTTGATCTGATTGACATTGAGGGCGGTCCGCTGGGCAAAAGCCTGGTGACCGCAGCAGCTCAGCAAGATGCGCTGAACCAGCAGGTGCGCGGCAATATGGAGGATATGGCCACAGGCTTGCTGGAAGCTGCGCTGGCTGCCGACGCTGCGCTCGAGCGCATCACCGATGCTGGTGTGTATGTCGATCCAGCTACTGGCCAGGTCAAGATCTATGGGCTAGAGACCACCAAAACCCAGGTCACCAATCTGGAGGTGCTGCTGGATGCGCTGTCTGGTCAGTTGCAGCTCAAGGCTTCCACGGCATACGTGGACGGAAGGATTGCCGAGGCAGTGCTTTCGCCGGCAGATCTGCTGCTGTATGAGGGGCTGGATGCACGCCTCATCAATGTGGTGCAGCAGCTCGACAGCATCAACGGCACGCTCAGCAGTAAGGCCGAGGCACTTGAGTTGCAGAATGCGGTTGCCCGGCTGACCACCGCAGAAAGCAATCTCGATGCCCTGGGCGCGCAGATCGCTTTGCGCGTGACGCGGGCCGAGTATGAGGCCGCCCAAGACGCTCTGCAAACCAGGCTTGGCAGTGCCGAGTTGACCTTGTCGGCGTTGGATGTGCCAGCTATCACGGCTACGGTAACTGCTGTGAGCAAGTTGCAGCGTGAATCAGACAAGACCGCACAAGCTCTGCTGCAGGACATCCTGAACGGTGAATACAACCGGGTGCAGGCCCAGGATGCCCTGGCGTTTGCGCGCAACCAACTGAGCGCTTCGATACAGGAAGGGCTGTCAGCAGAGGCGGCGGCACGCACTCAGCTGGCGGCAACCGTGGGCCAGCAAGCGGCAGCACTGGAGCAGGAATCGCTGACGCGCGCAACGGCGGATGCAGCCGAGGCCAGCCAACGCCAAGCCCTGGCGGCCACGGTGCAGGGCCACCAGCAGCAAACGGCTGCCGCGATTGAGGCCGAGGAAACGGCCCGAGCCAATGGCGATGCGGCCGAAGCGGCACAGCGTGAAGCCCTGCGCGCGCAAATGCAGGGCGAGACCGACACGCTGGCGGCGTTGCTGGAGGAGGAGGCCTTGACCCGCGCCACGGCGGACAGTGCCGAAGCCACGGCCCGGCAGCAACTGGCCGCACAGCTGCAGCAGGCGGAAAGCGCCCTGGGCGCGCAAGTGACAGACGAGCGCAATGCCCGCATTGCCGCCGATGAAGCCGAGGCAGCTGCCCGCAGCGCTCTGGCCGCCCGCTTGGATGGCAAGGACAGCGATCTGGCTGCACAAGTCACGGCAGAGCAGTCTGCCCGCGTGGCGGGTGATCAGGCCGAAGCCCTGGCCCGCCAGCAGCTGGCCACCCGGCTCGATGGTGTGGATGCCTCGCTCTCGTCGCAAATCACCAACGAACAAAGCGCTCGATCCGCTGGCGACGCGGCTGAAGCGCAGGCCCGCCAGCAGTTGGCGGCAGTAGTGGAGCAGGCACAGTCCTTACTGCAGGCCCAGATCACGGATGAAGCCACCGCCCGTGTTGAGGGTGACCGTGCAGAGACCGCCTCGCGCGAAAGCCAGATCTCGGCATCTCGGGCATTGAGCCAAAAAGAGAGCGAGCGCACGGCGCAGGCGCTGTTGCAAGACATCCTGACTGGTGAGCGCAATAAGGAGGAGGCCAGGGCAACACTGGCTCTGGCCAAGTCTGAGCTGGCCACGCAGATCCAGGAAGGCTTGAGTGCGGAGGCTCTGCAGCGCACCCAATTGGCGGCCATGGTGGATGGGCAAAAGGCGGCGCTGGCGGAGGAGTCCCGCGTGCGGGCCGACAACGATGCAGCAGAGTCGGCGACTCGAGCCGCTTTGGCGGTACAGGTGCAGCGCGGGCAGGAGCAGACTCAGGCCCAGATTCAGGAGGAGAGGCAAGCACGCGCAGACGCAGATGCGGCCGAAGCCGGTGCCCGCCAGCAGCTTGCGGCCAAGGTGCAAACAGATCAGGAGGCGATTCAGTCCCAGATCACCGCCGAGTCCCAAACAAGGGCTACGGACATCGCAGCAGAGGCCGCACAGCGCGCACAACTGGCGGCCATCGTGGGTGATAACCATGCAGCAGTGCAGCAGCAGTTCACGGCACAGGCCGGCATCAATGGGTATCTGGCTGCCAAATACTCACTGGCCGTGCAGGTGGCCAGCGGGGGGCAGGTGGTGGTGGGTGGCATGCAGATCACCGGCGCCGCAGAGGGCGAGGAGGGTGCCAAGATTGCTGTTGCATTTGCGACGGACTCGTTTTGGATCGCCGCACCTGATGGGTCCAAGTCCAGCGTACCGTTTTACGTGCAGCCGCAGGACCAGGTGATTAACGGCCAACTGGTACCTGCTGGGGTTTTCATGGACTCCGCGCGAATTGGCAATGTCGACGTGCTGCTAGGTCGCTTCGGCTCGCTGTTTGCGGACAAGGTGCAGGCCACGGCTATCAGTGCCAGTCAGCTCACTGCCGGCAATGGCGTGATTGGCGGCACCCTGAAATCCAGCAACTACGTGGCCGGCTCCAGCGGCTGGACGCTGCGACCAGACGGCATGGCAGAGTTCTCGGGGGTGATCGTGCGCGGGACCGTGTATGCCTCATCGGGGCAGGTGGGGGGCGTCACGATTGCAAGCAATGAGCTGCATTCCAGCAATTGGAACGGCGTTTACGGGCCTACTGGCACGGGCTGGGCGATTCGGGCCAACGGAGAGGCCTATTTCAACGGCCTCAACATCCGAGGGCAGATCAACGGCGGTGCCTATACGGGCTACGGCTGGCCTGCAGCTGGGCAAAGTGGCTTCCATCTTGGGCCAAGCGGCCTGCTGATCGGGAATGCCAACAACGGCAAGTATCTGCAAGTCACTGCCGATGGTGATATTTACACGCCGGGCTTCAATGTCGTTGGTGGTGTGATGACCGTCCACCAGGCCAACATCATTGACACCCTGCAGATCAAGAGCGGAGCTCTTACTTCCGTGACTCCGCGGTGGCGCGGCAATGTTGCATTTTTCGTGTCCGTCAGTCGGAAGCTCGATGAGTTTGCAGTGTCTCCAGAGTATCAAAACATCATCTATCTGGAATGGGTGAACAACATCGGTGGCGACGGCCTGTATGTCATGGCCTATAGGGGTGACGGGGAAAACAGTTCGGCTGTGGGCGTTCTCTATCCGGGCGCTTATGCCCGCGTAGAGCTGCAGTTTTATGCCAATGGCTCTTATATGGGGACTGCATCCGTAGAGGTCTTTCAGGGCATTGGGAATTACGTCATCACTCCCATGTTCGCGGTGCCCTTGGGGGCCACCGGTGTGCTCGTGAATATGCCGCCGATTTCACGCAATTCGCCCGAAGGTCAGCGCTCGCTGAACAACATCAAGATCACAACCATCTCGATCAAGAGATAACCATGAAGGACTGCTAAATGGCATGGTACAGAACTGGCACCGTCGCGGTGACCAACAACAGCAACGTCATCACCGGCACAGGCACCTCATGGGTGGATGGTGCAGCGGTTGGTGAAACCTTCCTGGGGCCTGACGCGCAGGTCTATGAGATCACGTCCATCGTGAGCGGCACCAGCTTGCGCATCAGCCCTAACTACAAAGGCAGCACGGCCACGGTCCAAGCCTACGCAATCATGCCCACCCAAGGCTATTTGCGTGATCTGGCTGCGCAGGCTGCTGCGCTGGTCAACAGCTATCAGGCGGTGCGAGATGGCGCTGGGGCCGGCAAGTTTCCTGCGGGTACCACTACGGGATCGGGGCAGACGCTGCAGCTGATTCCCAGTGTGCGTGGTGCGGCCGACGAAAACACTGGCCTGAACTTGCCTGGGTCCGATGTTCTGCAGCTGGTAACCGGCGGGGTTGCGCATCTGCAGATCGCTGCAGATGGCACGCCCACCGGCAATGCAGTGACCAAGGCGCCGGTCAGCACGGCTCAGCAAGATGCCATCAATGCAGCTGCCGCGGCATCGGTGCCTACCTCTGCTGTGGGCCCCGATCCTGCTCAGGTCCCTTCCGTCCAGTTACTGGGTCGGCTGGCCTTCTTGGATGTCTTGGGCACGCTCATGGTCTCGAAGAACCAGCCCGCTGCCATCGGATCCTTTTGGACCGAGCGTGTCAGCGACACAACCATCAAGCTATTTCTGCGCGGTGACGATGGCATCGCGCGTTCCGCAACCCTTACTTTGAGCTGATCTGATATGGCAACAATTCTGAATATGCCTGAGTTGCGTCCCGCGGTGCTGCTGGACTTCGCCAACAGCGGGCAGGTGGATCCGCGTATCTCGTTCACGCGTGCGTCCGCCGCCACGCGCTGGAATGCAGCTGGCGTGCGGGAGACTGTTCCGGCCGGCGTGCCGCGTATCGACTACGACCCAGCGACCGGCAAATGCTTGGGTCTGCTGGTGGAGGGGGATCGCACGAATTTGGTAAGGCGCAGCAACGAGTTTTCGCATGCGGACTGGGTGCAATCGGCCTTGGTCGGCATTGGAGCCCCAGACGCCAACCTTATGACGAAACTGGTCGCTACGACCGAGAATCGAACACACGAGCTGTATTCGGCTACCTCGTCCATAGGGTTTGCCGATGAAACTCTGCTCACGATCTCAGTTGAGGCGAAGGCAGATGGAGCCAACTTCTTTTGGCTGCGTTGTGTTAACAAGGCGGGCAGCTTCCCTTCCGCAACCTTTAACCTCCTTACGGGGGCGGCATCACTGCGTGGAGCTATATCCGCCAGCATGAGGTCGCTAGGGGGTGGCGTCTACCGATGCTCAGCAACTTTTAATCTGGGGGCTGGAGCATCGGGCTCTGCTGGTCGCACTGTGCTGGCTCTTGCATCTGGAGAAGGTGCCGGCGCCGAGGTGTTCGCTGGCGACGGTGTTTCAGGTGTGTGGTTCAGGAATGTTCAAACAGAGGTCGGTGCTTTCGCCTCTTCGTATATTCCCACTGTTTCAGCGGCGGCAACGCGGGCGGCTGACAGTGTCACGTTGCAGCTGTCGTCTCCAGTGTCGGCCGGAGCTTTGGTTGTGGCGGCAACGCCCAATGGCTGGTCAGGTGCTGATGCTCGCTTTGTGTCGCTGACAGATGGCACGACAGCCAACTGCGTGGCCCTGCACTTGAGCCCCAATGGCAATGGGTCCATCGCTTCAGTGGTCACTGCGGCTGGGAACTTCCAGTATGGGCCAGCGGAAAGCGCCATCCTGCCATTGCGCCGACTGTCTCGTGCACTTACCTGGGGGCAGGCCTCAGCAAGGGTGGCAACCAATGGTGTACTTGCCGCGCCAAGTGGAGCCATAACCTTGCCGGCTCCCATGAACAGGCTAGATATCGGGAACCGGCTGAATACCCAATTTTTCTCGGGCCACATCGAGAGGTGTGCGCTCTACGCCGCCCGCATTACCGATAGCCAACTGCAAAGGATCACGGCATGACCGCGTATTTACGTTTCCCAATGGAATCTGCGGCACGTTCCGCGCTGGACAGCTGGATTGTTGATGACGGCCTGCCCGCCTATATCGGTGCTGTGGCTGTGGATGTGGTTGGCGTGATTTTTCGACCAACCGGCGAACTGATTCAGACACAGGATGGAGAAGTCCCAGTGATGGCGCCAGTGCCCGGCTTCCACATCAACCTGAGCGATCGCATTCCAGAGCTGCAGCAGTTCGAGATCGAGCCGCCCGAGAACCCAGACCGCGTCTTCGCTGGCAGCAGCGAGTCGCAACCGCCTCGAGTACCGACCGAGGTGGCTCGCTGGCAAGCCAAGCTGGCCCTGATGCACCAGGTGGATGGGCAAGGCGTATCTCTCTGGGATCGCCTGCAGCAGCTGCGTGAATCGCTCACGGATACCGAGCAGCAGACCATGCTCGATGCGGCCATGAATGAGGTCTTGAACTGGAAGCGCTACAGCCCCACGGTGCTGTGGGTTGCCGAGCAGCTCGGGCTTACGGCTCAACAGGTGGATGAGCGCTTTATCTACGCGCACGCGCTGGAGCTGTAGCCATGGACTGGACACCTTTGATTCATGCCCTGATTGCAATGCTGGTACAGGCTCTGGTCGGCCTGGTAGCGGGCAATTGGTGGCTCGGTGGCGCGCTGGCCTGCAGCTGGTGGCTGGCGCGCGAGCACACCCAAGCCGAATACCGCTGGATTCAGGCGTTTGCAGGCGGGCGCCGCACGGGCATGCCCTGGTGGGGAGGGTTTGATCCCAGGGTATGGAACTGGGCCAGTGGGCTGGATGCGCTGGCACCGGCGCTGTTTTGCCTGCTGCTGTTCATTACAACCAAGCCATAGGAGGGGCTGATGGAGGAGCTAATCGATGAACTGCCCGTGCTGGAGCATGAGCAGATTAAAGAACGGTTGGACGAAGGGAGTGAGCGCATGGCAACCATCGAGCGCGATCTGAAAGCCCTTGCGCAGGGCCTTTATGAAGAGCGTCAGGAGCTGCAGGAACTCAAGCAGCAGCTGGCGGAAATGCTGGAGTTTTTCACCGCCATGAAGGGTGCATTCAAGGTGCTGAACTGGGTTGGCAAGGTAGCTAAGCCTCTGGCGGCCATCGTCATGCTGGGCGGTGCCTGTGTGGGCTTTTGGACCGCAATCAAAGGAGTGACAAGCCGATGAGCTGGAAAGAAAGACTTATTGCGGCCATTGGCGGCGCTGCCGTGGCCCTGGCTGTGCCCCTGGTGCAGAAGTACGAGGGCACCGTGCTGCGCAGCTACCGCGACCCGGTCAACGTGTTGACCAGTTGCACTGGGCATACCGGCCCCGAGCTGCGCGATGGGCAGACGTTCACTCGTGAGCAGTGCGAGGAGATGCTTTACAAGGACTTGGCCAAGCATGCCAATGCACTGAACTGCATCAGCGTGCCGCTGACCGATGGCCAGCGCGCGGCCTTTGTGAGCTTTGCCTTCAACGTGGGCGATGACGCCTTCTGCCGCAGCACCTTGGTGCGCAAGGCCAATGCGGGCGACATTGACGGCGCCTGTGCCGAGCTGAGCCGCTGGACATTCGCCGGCGGCAAGCAACTGCCCGGCCTGGTCAAGCGTCGTGCTGCAGAGCGTCAATTGTGCGAGCGGGGGCTGGCATGACCGGCGCATCTCGAATCTGGCCGTGGCTGGCCCTGGCCCTTGCCCTGCTGCTGGCTGTGCAGACCCAGTGGCTGGCTAAGGTTGAGATTTCCCAAGCAAAGCAGGCTGTAGAGATCGCCCAGCAATCGCAAGTCGCTACTGAAACGAAAGCGGTTGCCGTGGTGGCGCACGGCGCTGCCCAACAGGAAAACACCCATGACTACACACACGAAATGGCCCGCCTGGAGGCTGGCCGCGCTGCTGATGCTGCCCGCATTGCAAGCCTGCAGCACGACATCCGCAGTGCCGCGACCCGCAACGCCCAGCTTGCCAGTGACGCCGCTGCCAGCAGAGATCTCGCAGATCAGCACCAGCGACTCGCAGCCCTTGCTGCGGGAGGCGCGGGCATGGTTGGCCAGCTTGTCGGACTGGTCGAGCGCCGAGACGCCCAAGTCAGCGCCCTGAAAGGGCAGGTGCAGGTAGACAGGGCGCTGATCGAGCAGCTGCAATAGTTCTAGGGCTCGCAATCTTCTGCAAGCCACTGCCGCATTTGCAGATAGGGGGAATGGCTGGCGAAGTCCAGACAGGTGGGGTGCTGGGCCTGCAGGAACTCATAAAAAAGGTGCATGGCAGTGCCTGGGTGCGGGTGCATGTCGGCATCGGCCAGTCTTTCTTGCCAGTTGACCCAGTGGCTCAGAATGGCTTGTTGTGCATCGACTCGTCTCATCAGGCCCTCGCTATGGGGATGTCTTCGATCTTGGTGGTGTAGCGTGGTGTGCGGCGTTCTTGCCGCATGCGCCAGCCGCTCTCGTCCTGCTCGGGCATGCCAGTGCTGGCGACATGCACCGTGCCCTTGCCAAAGCGCTTGTTGACCTTGTCCATGGCTTCCATCAGCTTGCTCTGATCGCGGCTGGGTTCCTGAAAAAGCAGATCGCCTTGCTGTACTTCTGCAGGGCACAGGTCTTGCAGCATGACGCCGGCCTTGGATAGTTGGTAGCCAGGCTGGTAGATCGATCGCAAGCCGCGCACGGCCGCATTCACTAGCGCCTTGGTGTCGGAGGAGGGCGGCTGGAGTTGAATCACTGCCGTTTCGTAAAACCTGCGGCCTGATCTGAATGGCGAGGTATGCGCGAAAACATGCAGAGCGCCTGCGCGTAAGCTGCCAGCGCGCAGCTTTTCTGCGGCCCTGGTTGCAAATTCGCTCACGGCTTCAATCAGTGGGGGTAGGGTGGTGATGGGGTGGCCGAAGCTGCGGGTGCATGCAATCTGTTTTTTTGCGGCGGGAGCTGTCTCCAAGCTCATGCAACTCACGCCCTGCAGCTCGCGCACCGTGCGCTCGAGCACGACGCTCCAGCCATCGCGCGCGGCATGTGCCGGCATCCTGGCCAAGTCCAGCGCCGTTAACACGCCTTGCTCGGCCAGTTGGGCCGAGATGCGCCGGCCCACGCCCCAGATCTCGCCGGCAGGCGTGCGGCCGAGGATATCGGTGCGCTGCTGGTCGGACAGCTCGGCCCAGTTGCAGACCCGTTGCAGCTCTGCAGGGTAGCTGCCCGGTTTGCGCTCCGAATCCTTGGCGACATGATTACAGAGTTTGGCCAGGGTCTTGGTGGGAGCGAGGCCCACACAGGTGGGGATGCCGGTCCATTTCAGGATGCGCGCCCTAATGGCAAAAGCGCGCCGGGTCAGATCCCGCACGCCATCCAGATCCCCAATGAATGATTCATCGATGCTATAGATTTCTTGAGTGGGCCCCAGGCCGGCAGCCAGCGACATCATGCGGTCGCTCATGTCGCCGTACAGCTCAAAGTTTGGAGAGAGGCAGACCAGACCCTTGTGCTCGACCAGGTCGCGCAACTGAAAAAATGGCTGCCCCATCTTCACGCCCAAGGCCTTGGCCTCGTCGGAGCGTGAGATGGCGCAGCCGTCGTTATTGCTCAGGACAACAACAGGAATGCCCTGCAGAGAGGGTCTAAACGCCCTCTCGCAGCTGACGTAGAAGTTGTTTCCATCGATAAGCGCGAACATACATGCTCATGCAAAGCGCTTGATGCAGGACTTGACCACGCCCCAGATTTCCAGCTCCTGGTTTTCTTTGGGGACGATGTCGGGGTAGGTGGGGTTGCCGGCCCGGAGCCTGAAATTGCCGCCAGCGTTGTACAAGACTTTGACGGTGAAGTCATTGTCAAGCACGGCCACGACGATGCTGCCATGGCGTGCGCGCAGTGCCCGGTCGACCACGATGATGTCGCCATCATCAATGCCGTACTCGCGCATGGACGGCCCGGCCACGCGCAGCAGGAATGTGGCCTGTGGATGTTCTACCAACAGCTCGGCAATATCTAGCCGCTTGCCTGAGAAGTCCTCGGCTGGTGAGGGAAAGCCTGCGCGCACGCTGCAATCTGCCAGAGGCAAAGCAACTGGGGAGGCAGTGAGTTGGACGGGCATGCCGCTCAAGAGTCGATGACTGTACATAAATACAGTATATCAATCGGCCGCGGCCTAAGGCTAGGTGCCCATTTTTTGCAGAGTGGTCATTGCAACCGGATCTTTTCACGAACGCAGCAAAACTCAACCACGAACGCGCAAGGGGGAATCAAAAAATAAATGGGCAAAGAAAAAGCCGCTAAGTCCTTGAGACTTAACGGCTTTCAGTATGTGGTGCCCGGGGCCGGAATCGAACCGGCACGCCTTGCGGCGGGGGATTTTGAGTCCCCTGCGTCTACCAATTTCACCACCCGGGCTTCGCTTAGCGCAGACGCGAATTATGGCACAGTATTGGACATGAAAACTTATTCGACCATCGAACATGCTATCGGTCACACGCCGCTGGTGGCATTGCAACGCATCGGCGCGGATGCCAACCGTGAACGTGCAAACGTGGTACTGGGCAAGCTCGAAGGCAACAACCCTGCCGGCTCCGTCAAGGACCGGCCTGCGCTGTCCATGATCCAGCGTGCTGAAGAGCGCGGCGAGATCAAGCCTGGCGATGCACTGATCGAGGCAACGTCGGGCAACACCGGCATTGCCTTGGCCATGGCAGCAGCCATCAAGGGCTATCGCATGATTCTGATCATGCCCGAGGACCTGTCCATCGAGCGCGCCCAGACCATGAAGGCCTACGGTGCCGAACTGATTCTGACGCCCAAGAGCGGCGGCATGGAATATGCACGCGATCTGGCCGACCAGATGGTGGCGCAGGGCAAGGGGGTGCTGCTGGACCAGTTTGCCAACCCCGACAATCCTCGGGCCCACTATGAAACCACAGGGCCGGAGCTGTGGGAGCAGACGGGTGGTGAGATCACCCACTTTGTGAGTGCCATGGGTACTACCGGAACCATTACCGGCGTGGCCAAGTTCCTCAAGGAAAAGAACCCGAATATCAAGATCATCGGCGCTCAGCCTTCCGAGGGCTCGCGCATTCCTGGCATCCGCAAGTGGCCCGAGGAATATCTGCCCAAGATCTATGACGCTTCTCTGGTCGACGAGCTGGTCTATGTAACCCAGGACGATGCCGAAGACATGGCCCGCCGCATGGCGCGCGAAGAGGGCATTTTCGCGGGCATTTCTGCTGCCGGTGCACTGTGGGTGGCTCAGGAAATTGCCAAACGCGAGCAGAACGCCACCATCGTGTTTGTGGTGTGCGACCGCGGCGATCGCTACCTCTCCACAGGCGTGTTTCCGGCATGAGCCATGTCTTTTGCGTGATAGCGCAAAAGAGAATCAAAGCTCCAAATGACCGTCAGCGCTTATCCATCAAGCGCTGACTGCTATCAATATCAAGAATAGGACTTACGCAAACAAGAATGCAACAGCGGCCTGCCTTCTGAGACAGACGCCTCGCCTGAACCCGTTTTGCGTAAGTCGTGAAGAATACGGAGAGCCTCATGGCTTATGAAGTGCGCTTTTGTTCCAACTGCGCGACTGAGCTGCAATGGATTGTGGCCAGCGAGGACAGCGGCGAGGTACAGCGTCTGCGCTGCCCGAGCTGCGGGTTTACGCATTGGGGCAATCCCACGCCGGTGCTGGCGGCCGTGGTGGAGGGTGATGACGGCCGGGTGCTGCTGGCGCGCAATGCGCTGTGGCAGGAGGGCGTTTTCGGTCTGATCACCGGCTTCATGGAGGCCGGTGAATCGCCTGAAGCAGGTATCTGCCGCGAGGTTCTGGAAGAGACGGGGCTGCGCGTGAAGGCACTGCGTCTGCTGTGCTGCTCGGAGTTTCTGCGCATGAATCAGGTGCTGATTGCCTACCATGTGCGCGTGCAAGGCCGGCCTGAGGATGTGAAGCTTTCTCCCGAGTTGCTGGAATACCGTTGGCAGACGGCCCAGGAGTCGCTGTGCTGGCCTGCAGGCACGGGCTACGCTCTGGCCGAGTGGATCAAGCAAAAAGGCTTCGAGCCACGTTTTGGTGCTTTTCGTCCCGGCCAGAACCCCGAGCCTGACCCTGCCAAATGGCCTGTGCGACGCTGGGGCGAGGATCCGCGCTTTACAGTGGCCCCGGCTCTGGTTTGAGCAAAGACCGCGCTGGCGCTGCCAGCGCCCGGTTTTTCTACAATCGGTGCTGACGAGGAATCCACCCCATGCACGTAGACCAAGAAGTTGATACCCGCGGCCTGAACTGTCCGCTGCCCATTCTCAAGGCCAAGAAAGCGCTGGCTGCCATGCAAAGCGGCCAATTGCTCAAGGTCGTGGCCACGGATACCGGCTCCATCCGGGACTTCCAGGCCTTTGCCAAGCAGACCGGCAACGAGCTGGTCGAGCAGCAGACGGTTGGTGATGAATTCATCCATATCCTGCGTCGGCGCTGAGAGCATTAGACGCACAAAAGGCCTGCGTTTGCAGGCCTTTTGTCATCAGAGCGGCTTTGGTAGATTTCGCTTATAGGCTCAGGCTCTTGAGGTATTCGCGAAAGCTGTCACCCACATCGGGGTGCTGCAGAGCCAGTTCCACCGTGGCCTCCAAAAAGCCTTCCTTGCTGCCGCAGTCATAGCGCTTGCCCGCATACTGGAAGGCATAGACGGCTTCATGAGCCATCAGCCGTTCGATGGCATCGGTCAGCTGGATCTCGCCACCCACACCCTTTGGCTGGTTGCGGATCTCGTCAAAGATGGCGGGAGTCAGCACGTAGCGGCCGGCCACACCCATGCGCGATGGCGCTTTCTCGGGAGCGGGCTTCTCCACGATCTCGTCGATGCGCATCAGAGGTCCGCCTGCAGGCTCGCCCTTGACGATGCCATAGCGCTTGGTGTGCTCAAGCGGAACTTCCTGAACAGCAAGTAGTGAGCGGCCCTGTTTCTGGAAGGCGGCCGTCATCTGCGCCATCACGCCGGGGCCGCCATTCTCTCCTGTCATCAGGTCGTCGGCCAGAATGACGGCAAAGGGCTCATTGCCGACCAGGGGTTGTGCGCACAGAACGGCATGGCCCAGGCCCAGGGAGCGGGGCTGGCGCACGAACAGGCAATTCATATCGGCAGGGCTGACGCTGCGTACCAGGTCCAGCATGGCTTGCTTGCCGGCATTCTCCAGCTCGTTCTCGAGCTCGTACGAAGTGTCGAAATGGTCTTCGATGGCCCGCTTGCTGCGGCCGGTAACAAAGACCATGTCGCGGATTCCGGCCTCATAGGCCTCTTCCACGGCGTACTGGATCAGCGGCTTGTCCACGACGGGCAGCATTTCCTTGGGTGAAGCCTTGGTGGCGGGCAGAAAACGGGTGCCCAGGCCTGCAACTGGGAACACGGCTTTGCGGACGCGGGTTTGATTGCTCATGTGCTTGTCTGTTCTGGATGGAAAAAAGGCGCAGTTGCCTGCGCCTTGTCGTTGCGAAAGTTTACTAGGGATCAGCCCAGTCTAGCCAGTTGCTCGTTGATGCGGACCAAGGTCGAGCCGAAGTCGGCAAGGCGCTTGCGCTCTTGTTCCAGCACTGCGGCAGGAGCCTTGGCACAGAAGGCCTCGTTGCTCAGCTTGCCGTTGGCCTTGACGATCTCGCCTTCCAGGCGCTTGGCTTCCTTGGACAGGCGGGCCTTCTCGGCTGCCACGTCGATCTCGACAAACAAAGCCAGGCGGATGTCGCCCAGGACGTTGACCGGAGCGGTCTGTGCGGCGGTAGCCCATGCTGCTTCGTCATCGAACACCTTGACTTCGCTGAGCTTGGCCAGGTTCTTGAGCACGTCGGCATTGGCGCGCAGAAATGCCGAATCCTCGGCATTGCCGGCCACGGTGAGCAGCGGCAGGCGTTGAGCGGGCGACACGCCCATCTCGCCACGCAGCGCGCGGCAGGCATCCACCATCTGCTTGATGCGGCCCACGTAGGCGATAGAGGCTTCGTCGATCTTCTCCGGCTGTGCTTCGGGGTAGCGTGCCACGGCAATGGACTCGCCCTTGAGTCCGGCCACGGGGGCGACCTGCTGCCACAGCTCTTCCGTCACGAACGGAATGATGGGGTGGGCCAGACGCAGAATCGCCTCCAGCGTACGGATCAGCGTGCGGCGCGTGGCGCGCTGCTGGGCCTCGTTGCCGGTCTGGATCTGCACCTTGGCGATTTCCAGATACCAGTCACAGAACTCGTTCCAGACGAAGTCGTAAATGGCATTGGCCACGTTGTCGAGGCGGAACTCGGCAAAGCCCTTGGCCACTTCGGCCTCGACTTTTTGCAGCTGAGAGGCGATCCAGCGGTCGGGTTGGCTGAAGTGCATATAACCCGCAAACTCGCCGCCGGGCTGGCATTGCTCCTTGGTGTGAGATGCCAGGCCGCAGTCATGGCCTTCGCAGTTCATCAGCACGAAGCGCGAGGCGTTCCAGAGCTTGTTGCAGAAGTTGCGGTAGCCCTCGCAGCGCTTGCTGTCGAAGTTGATGCTGCGGCCCAGCGAGGCCAGGGCCGCAAAGGTGAAGCGCAGAGCATCGGCGCCATAGGCGGGGATGCCTTCGGGGAATTCCTTTTGCGTGTTCTTGCGCACCTGTGGCGCGGTCTCGGGCTTGCGCAGGCCTGTGGTGCGCTTGTCCAGCAGAGGCTCCAGCGAGATGCCGTCGATCAGATCCACGGGATCCAGCACATTGCCTTCGGACTTGCTCATCTTCTTGCCTTGCGCATCACGCACCAGGCCGTGGATGTAGACATGCTTGAACGGCACGCGACCCGTGAAGTGCGTGGTCATCATGATCATGCGGGCGACCCAGAAGAAGATGATGTCGTAGCCCGTCACCAGCACCGAGGAGGGCAGGTAGAGGTTGAAGTCGTCATCGGCCGCATGGCCCTGCTCGGGCCAGCCCATGGTGCTGAAAGGCACCATGGCGGAGGAGTACCAGGTGTCCAGCACGTCAGCGTCGCGGGTCAGCTGCTTGCCGGGAGCCTGGGCCTGGGCTTCGGCTTCGTTCTTGGCAACGTAGATATTGCCTTCTTCGTCATACCAGGCCGGAATCTGGTGGCCCCACCACAGCTGGCGCGAGATGCACCAGTCCTGGATGTTGTTCATCCACTGGTTGTAGGTGTTGACCCAGTTCTCGGGCACAAACTGAACTTCGCCTGAGGCCACGGCGTCGATGGCCTTCTGGGCAATGGACTTGCCTGTCGGATCCTGGTCGCTGACCTTGCTCATGGCGATGAACCACTGGTCGGTCAGCATGGGCTCGATCACCTGGCCGGTACGATCGCAGATCGGCACCATCAGCTTGTGCTTCTTGATCTCGACCATCAGGCCCAGCTCTTCCAGGTCGGCCACGATGGCCTTGCGGGCCACGAAGCGGTCCATGCCGCGGTATTTCTCGGGCGCTTCGTCATTGATCTTGGCGGTCAGCGTCAGCACGCAGATCATGGGCAGCTTGTGGCGCTGGCCCACCTGGTAGTCGTTCTGATCGTGCGCAGGCGTGACTTTCACCACGCCGGTGCCGAACTCGCGGTCCACGTATTCGTCGGCAATGATGGGGATCTGGCGGCCTACCAGCGGCAGGGTCACGGTCTGGCCGATCAGATGCTTGTAGCGCTCGTCCTCGGGGTGGACCATCACGGCCACGTCGCCCAGCATGGTTTCGGGACGGGTGGTGGCGACCACCAGATTGCCTTCACCGCTGGTCAGCGGGTAGGCGATATGCCAGAGCGAACCGTCTTTTTCCTGATTCTCGACTTCCAGGTCGGACACGGCCGATTGCAGCACCGGATCCCAGTTCACCAGGCGCTTGCCGCGGTAGATCAGGCCTTGCTGGTACAGCTTCACAAAAGTCTCGGTCACCACCCTGGACAGCTTGTCGTCCATGGTGAAGTACTCGCGGCTCCAGTCCACGGTATCGCCCATGCGGCGCATCTGGGTGGTGATGGTGTTGCCGGACTTTTCCTTCCATTCCCAGACCTTTTTGGTGAACTCGTCACGGCCCAGGTCATAGCGGCTCACGCCTTGAGTCTGCAACTGGCGCTCCACCACGATCTGGGTGGCGATGCCAGCGTGGTCGGTTCCGGGAATCCAGGCCGTGTTGTAGCCCTTCATGCGGTGGTAGCGTGTCAGCGAGTCCATGATGGTCTGGTTGAACGCGTGGCCCATGTGCAGCGTACCTGTCACGTTGGGTGGGGGCAGCTGGATGGAGAAGTTGTTGCCTGCAGCGGTAGCTTCGGTACCGGGTTTGCCCGTGCCGCGATAGCCGGCATTGCCGTAGCCGCGCTTTTCCCACTCTGGCCCCCAATGGGCTTCGATGGAGGCAGGTTCAAAAGACTTGGAGAGGCTGTCGAGGCCGGGCTGTTGAATGGTGTCGCTCATGGCTGCGTTACAAGAACTCTGGAAATGAAAACGGCATCCTGAAAAGGGATGCCGTCTGCATGAAAGATAAGGACGGATTGCCAATGATTTTAGCGATCCGATCCAGTGATGAGCGCGGTAGGCCTTATTTCGCCCTTCTGCGCTTATTTATCAGGCGCTTGCAGCTATAAAACCGATACCGATTGAGCTAGCTGCACTTTGAATATGCATGCCCCAGCCAAGGGGCAGCAAGCAAGGCCTGGGGGCGGCCCCAACCGCCCCGCAGCGAGGCTGTCGTCCCCCTCCGCCAAGCACAGAGGGGAAGACGCGAGGCCGCTTAGGCATGGCGCCTCAGTGGGGAGCTTACTTGGTGGGAACAAACTCCGGTCGGTCGTTGTTCTGCGGTTTGAGCGGAGCGCTGGACTTGCCTTCGGCACGTTCCTTGCGCCACTGCTGCTTGCGGGCCGTCCACTCGTCCAGGCGTGCATGGGCGGTCTTGCTTTCCTTGAGCATCTGCAGCTCGTCGGCCAACTGGGCCGTCAGCTCCAGGCGAATGCCGTTGGGGTCGAAGAAGTAGATGCTCTTGAAGATGTGGTGATCTGTCACGCCCAGCACTTCCACGCCGCAGGCCTGCAGGCGGGCCTTGGTGTTTTCCAGCTCCTGCACGGAGTCCACACGGAAGGAGATGTGATTGATCCAGATCGGAGTGTTGGGTGAGGGCAGGGCCGCTTCGTCGTCGCCGATGTCGAAGAAGGCGATGAAGGAGCCGTCCTTGAGGCGGAAGAAGAAATGGGTGTAAGGGCAGTACTCGCCCGTGGAGGGGACGTAGTCGCTCTGGATGATGTGGTAGAGCGGCAGGCCCAGAATGTCCTCGTAGAAGTGACGAGTCTCTTCTGCATCCTTGGCCTTGTAGGCGTAGTGGTGCAGCTGCTGCACGGCGGCAGGTGCGGGCAGCTGGCTCATGTCCGCGCGCCGGGGCTGGGAGTAAACCGGAGTAGGGGCGGCTTGGCTCATGCGATGTCTCCTTCAATTGTGTGAGTGGATTTATTCTACTATTCGTAATTGATTAACCTAAAGTAAATTTTTTAATGAAAGGGATTTGTGTCTGAAGCAGGCCGCAGACGCAAAAAAGCCCGGACCGCTTGCACGGACCAGGCCAAAGAGAGAGCCCGCAAAGGGCTTCACTCGAGAGTCTTTACGGACCTGGATTACTGCTTCACGGCTTCGATCTGCATGACCAGGCGCACTTGCTTGGAGAAGCCATAGGGGATGCCGTAGTCCACGCCCCACTGGGTACGGTCGATGGATGCTTCAAAGTCGCCGCCGCAGACTTCACGCTTTTGCAGCATGGGGCTTTCGTAGCAGGTGAACTTGTTGGCCTTGAGAGTGACGGGGCCGGTCTTGCCCTTGAGCGTCAGATGGCCGGTCACTTCCTTGAGCTTGTCGCCGTCGAAGACAAATTTGTCGGAGACAAACTTGGCGCTGGGGAATTTCTCGGCGTCAAAGATGTCGGCGCTTTGCAGATGCTTGTTGAAAGCGGCGGTGCCGGAGTTCACCGATGTCATGTCCAGCTCGACATCGACCTTGCCGGTCTTGCCTGCCTTGTCGAACTGCACGTTGCCGCTCTTCTTGTCAAAGCGGGCACGGTTGGTCGAGGCGCCAAAGTGATCGATCTCGAAAGTCGCGAAAGTGTGTGTGGGGTCGATGGCGTAAGTGGCAGGTGCTGCCTGGGCAGCAGTGGCAAACAGGGACGCAGCGGCCAGGGCGAACAGGGTGGAACGCATGGTGAATACTCCTTCAGGGATTGGAACTATCAAAACATGAGCTACCAGCGATTGACTATCAAGGGCTGGAGCCGAAAAACGCTTAGAGCTTACCGACGCCGGTCAGAGCCAGCTTGAATTGCACATTGACCTCGTCGGCCACCATGGAGGTGTCCTTCCAGTCACCGTCGCCGATCTTGAAGTTCAGGCGCTTGAGCGCCAGCGTGCCAGCGGCCGTGGTGGTGGCGCCGGACTGGGTCAGCGTCACGGGCAGGCTCACCTTCTGTGCATTGCCCTTGATGGTCAGCGTGCCGTCTACCTGGAACTTGCCACCTCCCAGAGCCTTGACGGCGCTGGAGTCAAAGGTGGCCTGAGGGAATCTGGCAACGTTGAACCAGTCTGCCTTGGGCAGTTCGGCATCGGTTTCCTTGGCACCCATGGTGGCGCTGCCGGTATCGACGGTGAAATGGATCTTGCTGCTCTCAGGCTTGGCGGCGTCGAAGGCAATCTGGGCGTCGAACTTCTTGAAGTGCCCCTTGAGCGGCACGCCCATCTGCTTGGCTTCAAAGTTGACGGCGCTCTGCGCAGGCACCAGGGCTTGAGCCGCCTGGGCAGCAGTGCCCATGAAGGCGGTGGCGATCAGTGCGGAGGAAAAAAGGACTTTCATCAAAAACTCCTTGTGATGAACATACAAAAAACTCAAAAACCGGTGCGCCTTGAAGGTGCGAGACAGCGAGCAAGCGCCGCCGCGCAGCAAAGCTGTCGTCCCCTGGGGAAGCGGCGGGGCCGCTCAGGGGGGACTATTTCCCCGGAATCATGCGTGACAGCAGTCCGTCGCGGTCAATGATCTGATGCTTGATGACGGCTGCGATATGCATCACCACCAGAGCCGCCAGCGCATAGGCCAGATAGCCATGCCAGGGCTTGAGCGCTTCGGCCAGTTCGGGGCTCTTGCTCACCAGGTCGGGCAGAGGCAATTGACCGAACAGCACGATGGGAAAGCCTGCTGCCGAGCTGTACATCCAGCCCACCAGCGGGATGGCAAAAAACAGCGCATACATCAGGTGATGCACGCCATGGTGGGCTACGCGTTGCCAGGCGGGCATGGTGCGGGTGACGGCTTCGGGCAGCTCCGGCGGCCGGTGGGTGACACGCCAGACCAGGCGCAGCACGGACAGGATCAGAATCGTCATGCCGGCCCATTTGTGCCAGTTGAAGTACTTGAGGCGTGTGGGCGAGAAAGGCAGCCCCGTCATATAGAGGCCAAAGGCGAAGATGCCTATCAGTGCCAGGGCCAGAACCCAGTGCAGGGCGATGGCGGTACCGGTATAGCGGGGGCTTGAATTCATGGAAACTGCAATCAGAAAGTGCGGGTTGCGGGCGCTGGGGCCTGCTGAAATTGATATGCAGTGTATGAAGCGGGGAATGCAAAAAGGTTCAGCAGGATTGAGGGCTCGATTCAAAAAAGCTGAATGCCCGAGCCAAAAAGCTCTGGCTTCTACAAGGTTCTCGAGCATCCTGTACAGAGCGAAGTGGGCGCATGCCGTTTTGCACGACAAGCATCAATGAAGGAAGTTGGCATTGATGAACATCAATTTTCCGAGTATTTAACTTGTGAATTTAGGCGGCGAAAAATCATGCAAGCCGCTGTTTCTATACTCCGCGCCTCTTAGTCTTTTAAAAGACCAAAGCGTGGCGGACGGCCAAGGCTGGCGATATGTGGGCAGAAATGCCGACAACAACTGCAGCCGTTATCACCTGCTTTTTGACTCTTGGACGCATACAACGTTCGGGAATACATAGTCATCTAGCGATGTGCCCACGCCAGTCCTTGTTGTTGCTGTGCGCATTGCAGCAAGGAGTTGGAACCGTGTCCAAACTGGACTTGAATCGGCGCAGTTTTCTGAAGGCTGCCGCCGCCATGGGCGTGATTGCGAGTGTGCGCCCGGTCAAAGACGCGCTTGCGGAATTGATAACGCCCGCCAGCGGTCAGGAGACCCACTGGATCAATGGCAACACGCTCAACTACCGCCGCGACGGCATGGCCAAGGTCACCGGGCAGAAGGTCTTTGCCATCGACCTGCGCGCCAGAGACATGCAGGGCTGGCCCGCGCAGCAGTCGCACGCGCTGACCATTCATATCCCGCGCGCCGACCGCATCTACGAAGGCCTGGATCTGTCGGTGCTGGGCAGCGACTACCAGCCCGATGTGCTGATCGACGCCGAGTCCCTCGCCGCCGACGGGGTAGGAATGCCCGAGCCGGGCTTCTACGGCGAGTTCTTCGTCAGGAAGGGCCAGGTTTCGCCCATGCTGGGCCACCCGGTGGCCGTGGCCATCTGGCACGACTACGAGAAGTTCCGCGTGGCCAACCAGCGCCTGCGCTTCAATGACGCGATCTTCCGCTTCGGAGCCGAGGCTGCCCAGCCGCCGCGCGCACCCTATGTGGCCGCGCGCTATGTACGCGTGCAAGGCGAGGACGGCTATGGCGAGGACAGGTTCTCGCCCATGAAGAACACCGTCATCTGGCCTCAGCTCGATGAAAAAGGCGTGCACTGGCCCGACAGCAGCCACCCCGCCTTCGGTGCGCTGATGGGCGAGTCGGCCCGTATCCAGGCCGAGATGAAACAGCCCAAGGACGGCTTGCGCGCGTTTGCACGCAAGTACTACAGCCAGTCCATCGAGCATGTGGCCATGGAAATGGAAAACGGCCTGGCCTGGTATGAGCAGGGCAGCGGTGCACTGCACATGGTCGCCGCGAGCCAGGCGCCCTACGGCACGGCCGAGCATGTGATGCACATGCTCAAGGACAGCAAGCTGCCGCTGAACCAGCTCGACTACATCAGCTCCTACACCGTGGGCTACGGCCAGAAGGAGCACCATCCCTTCCCGTTCTACGTGGCACTGGCGTCGCTGTACGCCCAGGGCCGTCCGGTGCGGCTGGCGCTGGACCGCTGGAAGCATTTCCAGTTCGCCCTCAAGCGCCATCCCTTCGACGTGGAGACAGCGATCTCGGTGGACAAGGACGGCAAGTTCCACGCGCTGACCTGCCACATGGTGGGCGATGGCGGCGGCGTGACCAACTTCAGCCCCTCGGTGGGCACGGTGGCGGTGACGGCGGCGCAATCCATTTACTACTTCCCCGAGAGCGACCTGTCGACCGAGGTCTACCCCTCCATCGGCGTTACGGCCGGCTCCATGCGCGGCTACGGCACGGTGCAATCCATGGCCTATACCGAGATGCTGGTCGATGAGATCGCCCAGGAGATCGGCCTGGACGCCATCGAGCTGCGCCGGCGCAATGTGCTCAAGAGCAGCATGAAGAACACCCAGGGTGCCTCGCCCTCGGGTCATCTGCGCATAGGCGAGATCCTGGACATGGCCGCCAAGGACCCGATGTGGATCGAGCGCGCCAAGCGCAAGGCCGACTTCGAGGCGGCCAACCCCGGCCTGCGCTACGGCATAGGCTTCGGTGCCGTGCAAAAGGACTTCGGCACGGGGGCGGAGGCCTCGATCGCGCAGCTGGAGATCACGCCCGAGGGCCGCATCAAGATGCGTCACATCGCCACCGAGATCGGTACCGGCAGCACCACGGCGCAGCTGGTGGCGGTCGAGCCCTTCCTGGGGCGCCCGGCGGACGACGTGGACTTCGCGGTGAACCACTGGGACAACCTGCCGCTGCATACCAAGGACGAGCCTTACACCACGCCCCAGGCCAAGGAGGACGAGCTGGCGCGGGATCCGACCTGGACACCGCGCCTGGTGTCGCCGGTATCGGCATCGAACTCGGCCTACTACTTCCGCCACGCCACGCAACAGGCGGCGCAACTGCTGCTCAAGCTCTGCCTGTGGCCTGCGGCCCAGTCAATCTGGTCCGGCAAGGAGGGTGGGGGGCAGATGCTGCCCAGCACCGTCACCGAAGACATGCTGGAGTGGCGTGAACGCATGCTCGTGGCCGAGGGCCTGGAGCCGCTGAGCCTGGAGCGCCTGGCTGCCCGCGCACACGAGTTGGGCATCGTGACCGGCGTCTGCGTGCACGCCTTCAATCGCTGGGCCTGGGCCAAGGCCGACTTCACGGTCGAGGGCAGGAAGTTCCAGGCCATGATCGACGCCCTGTCCGTGCAGTACGGCAAGGGTGCGAGCGAGGCTAGGAAGGCCGCGATGAAATCCGGCGGCTATGCCTTCATCGCACGCGACAGGGTCTATTACCCGCCGGTGCAGCGCACCAATGCGGGCACGGTGTACTACGCGCCCTGCGCCACCATGGTGGAGCTGTCCGTGTCCCCGGGCACGGGCAAGGTGAACCTCCTCTCGCACAAGACCTGGCTGGAATGTGGCACGCAGATCGTGCCCGAGCTGGTCTCCGGCCAGATCCAGGGCGGTGTGGCCATGGGTATTGGCCATGCACTGTACGAAGACCTGCCGCGCCACGAGACCGGCCCCGGCAACGGCCAGTGGAACCTGAATCGCTACCACGTGCCGCGCGCCAGCGAAGTGGCTGTGTGGAAGGCCGAGGGCGTGGTGCTGCCGCCGCTGTCGCGCACCGATCCGCCCAAGGGCATGGCCGAGGTGGTGATGATCCCGGTGGTCGCCGCCTGCGTCAACGCCATCGCCCATGCCACGGGCAAGCGCTTTCATGCGACCCCCGTGACCCCCGACAAAATCAAAGAGGCACTGTGATGCAGGACCGTATTCAATTCTCCGCCACCATCAATCGCAAACAGGTAGGCCCCGTCGACGTTCCCAAGGACTTGATGATGATCGAGTTCCTGCAGGAGTACGCGGGCATGAACGGCACGCGCCTGGGCTGCGGCCAGGGCGTGTGCCGCGCCTGCACCATCATCGTCGACGACCCTGAAAAAGGCTCGATCACCGTGCCCGCCTGCGTGACCGGCGTGACCTGGCTCAACGGCAAGACCATTCGTACCGTGGAAGGCATTGCCTCGGTGGACGACAAGGGCGTGGTCCATCCCTCGCTGGTGCAGAAGGCCTTTCTCGAGCACTACTCCTTCCAGTGTGGCTACTGCACGCCCGGTTTCGTGAACTCGGCCACCGTGCTGGTGGAAAAGCTCCAGAAGCACCCCGTGCCCGCCGATGAGGTGGAAAAGGCGATCGAGGAGCAACTGGAGCCCCATATCTGCCGTTGCACCGGCTATGTGCGCTACTACAACGCCGTGCGCGACGTGATCCTGAAGACGCCGGGCCTGACCACGGGCAAGCGCAGCAAGGAGGTCGTGAACAATGGCTAAGACCTGGATCAAGGGCCTGGGCGCAGCCGCCGTGCTGGGCGTGCTCGTGGCCGGGGGCATGTGCATGTATCTGTACGGCAGCGCAAGCGGCGACGTCCCGCCGGCCACGGTGGACTTTGCCAAACTGGGTCCGCAGGAGTTCGATGCGCTGTACAAGCGTGGCGAGCAGGTGTTCCGCGCCGGTGACTGCGCGGCCTGTCACAGCTCTCCGGTCACGGGTGCGGAGCTGGCGGGCGGTGTGCCCATGGTCACTCCCATGGGAACGCTTTACGGCAGCAATATCTCGCCTTCCAAGAAGCACGGCATCGGCGGCTGGACGGCCGATGATCTGTACCGGGCAGTGGCTGCCGGCATGGCGCCAGGGCGCAAAAACCTGTATCCGGCCATGCCGTATGCCAGCTACCACCAGATCACGCGTGCCGATGTCGATGCGCTCTGGGTGTGGCTGATGAAGCAGCCGGCCGTGGAGGTCGCCAACAAGCCCAGCGAGATGGGCTTCCCGTTCAGCATCCGTCCTGCCGTTGCCATGTGGAATGCGCTCAATCGCCCCGCAGCCAAGGAGTTCGACATGTCGGTGGACGAACTGGTGCGCGGCAAGTATCTGGTGGATGTGCTGGGCCACTGTGCCGAATGCCACAGCCCGCGCACCAAGGCCACCTTCGCCATGGATGGCTCGCGCTATCTCGAGGGCAACACCATCGAAGGTTCCTACGCTCCGGCGCTGACCCCCGATGCCCTGAGCGAGCGCGGCTGGACCAAGGACGATCTGGTCAAGTTCTTCCGTACCGGACTGTCGCCGCAAGGAGTGATGACTTTCCGCATGTCCTCGGTGCTCGAGCATTCCACCTCGCGCATGGCGGAGGCCGATGTGCGCGCCATGGCCGCCTATCTGACCCAGAACCGCGAGATGCCCGGGCCCAAGCTCAAGGCTGCCGAGGGGCAGACCAGCGTCAAGGGCGAGAACATGTACCTGGGCCTGTGCGCGGGCTGCCACGGTGCGCAGGGCCAGGGCCAGCCGCATTCGTCGGTGCCCATGAGCACCAACACCACGGCCATGTTCCCCACGCCTATCAACCTGATCCGCGTGATCCGCGAAGGCGTGCACGAGCGTGACCTGGCCCATGGCGAACGCATGCAGACCATGCCCGGCTATGCCGACAAGCTCAGCAACGAGGAGATGGCCGATCTGGTCAACTACATGCGTCAGACCTGGGGCGGCCGCCCTGGCGACGTGACCGCCGCGCAGGTGGCGGAGCATGTGAAGACCATAGAGCACAGCAAGTAAGTCCAGGCCTGGCCTGAGGCCACGGTCGCTCGCGGCTTGCCGCGGCGGCCGTGGCCTTTTGCTTTGTGCGCATGAAGTCACGAGGGGACTGTGGCCCGAACCGGGGCCGCTCCATGCTGGAGCATCTGGTTTTCAGGTGTTCATGAGCCGGAGCTGAGCGCGCCTATTCGTCCTGCGCCGGATTGTCCGGCAGCACCACCATGGCCTGGGCTGCGAGTTTCCAGGCAATGGCCGAGGCCTCCATATCGCCACGGTGCTCGGCCATCAGCGCCAGGCGCTGCCAGGCACGGGTGCGCAGCTGGGGGTCCTGCAGCTGCGGTGCGGCGCGGGTCAGCAACTGCTGGGCCTTGCCCCAGAGCTCGCGCTGCACGCAGGCCATGCCGGCCAGATATTGCAGGCGCGGCTCGCGCGGGTTGGCATTGGCGGCGGCTTCCATGCGAGCCAACCAGGCTCCATCCAGCTTGCCCAGACTCGATTGCAGCACTTCCACCAGCTTGGGCAGATGGGTTTCCGTGCGCGGTCCGGGCTGGGTCAGCAAATGCTCCCACACCGGCAGCAGCCAGGCGCGCGCCTGCTGGGCTTCGCCACCCAGCTCGATCAGACGTTCCGTGGCAGGGATGGCCACTTCGGGCATGGCACGCTCGTCTTCGTCCAGCGACAGCCAGAACTGCTGCAGTGACGAGGTGTCGCGTGCGTCGCGGATGCTGGCCAGCAGCAGGCCGCGAACCACGCTGGCCGAGGCCGCGGGAGAGAAGGCGCGGTGTTTGGCCAGCAGACGGGCGGTGTCGAGCGCCGCCTGCGTGTCGCCGGAAAGGCGTGCGGCCTTGAGCTTGATGCGCAGGGCAATCGTGCGGCGGCCCGCGCCCAGCGGCAGCTCGCCCAGGCGGCGAATCGATTCGGCGGCATCGCGGTCATCCAGTGCCCAGCGGGCGGCGCGCATCTGAGCGCCTTCGCGAATTTCCATGTCCTGGGTGTTGCCGGGGATGGGGAGTACGTCCAGAGCCTGTTGCCAGTGCTTGTCGCGCAAGGCGGCATCCTGCAGGGCGTGGGAGGCATCGGCGGCGATCAGGTGGGCCGTGGCGTTCAGGCGTTCGCCATAAGGCAGGCCGGCCTTTGCCTCGCGCAGCGATTGCTCGGTGGACAAGGCGGCCAGAGCCGATTTGCGGGCGCGCAAAAAGCGGCCGGCTTGCAGATGCGAGAGCGCTTCAAGCAGGCTCTGGTTCATGCCACGCTCTTTTTGCTGCATGCGCCAGCGGCGTGCCTGGTGCGGCATCTGCAGCAGCACTGCCAGGGCGCGCAGCGCGGCATAAAGCAGCACGAAAGCCAGAACGAGAAGAACCAGGGCAAGGTTCAGCGACATGTCCACCCGGTAGGGCGACCAGAACCAGGTCACCGAGCTCTGGTTATTGCCGGCAAACAGTGCCATGGCCACGGCCACGGCAAACAGACCCATCAACCACAAGGCGGCGCGCATCTCTGTGTCCTCCTCGATTAGCGGCCGGCGGCCGCTGTGGTCAGAGCGTTCAGCGTGTCTTCAAGCTCCACGCGTCCGCCCGCATGCAGATTGGCCTGAATCTGCTGCAACTGCGCCTGGGCGATCTGGGTGCGCCGCGAGCGTGCATCAAAGTATTTGTTGAGCAGGGTGCCAGCAGCGCTCAGGTCGGCGCGCGCCGATTCCCACTGGCGCGACAGCAGGGCCAGACGAGCGTTGAGCAGTTGCAGCTTGAGGTTCTCGCGCAGGAAATAGCCCTGCTCGGGGGCCAGCAGGGCCACCTCGGGGTGATCGATACGGCGCACGCGCACCAGATCGGCCGCGCCATCCTTGAAGGAGTCCCAGACCCGCTGACCCTGGCCTTGCCACCAGATCCACTGCGTAGGGGAGATGCCGGCTTCCTCGGGCGTGTCATGGGCGGCCGCCGTCTTGCGGGGTTGGGCATCGCGCGCGCGCGGGCGACCCACATCGTTGATCAGAGCCAGGTCATCCACCTGGCGAATCAGGTCTTCGATACGGCTGAGCACCCCCGTGGTGTCCGTCACACTCATGCGCGAGAGCTTGTCCAGATCCAGATCGATGGCGCGCACCACCGGGGCCAGGCGTGGCTGGGCCGTGCTTTCCACGCGCTTTCTGGCTGATTTGAGGCTCGCCACCAATGGCTGGAGGCTGCCCGAGAGTTCAGCCTGTTGCTGGGCCATGCGTACCGAGGATTCGATATCAGCCACCAGGTTTTCATCGCGCGAGCGCGACATGCTCTGCATCAGTTCCTCGAGCTGGTTGCGCTGCAGGCTGAGTTCGGCCACACGCGCCTCCATCACGGAGACACGCGCTGCGCTGTCGCGAGCCAGATCCTGAGCGTCCTTGGCCAGGGTACGAGCCTCCACCGACTGCGCGCCGGACTGCGCCGACTGGCGCGCCAGCTGCTCCTGCATATTGCCCACGCGCTGCCACAGCATGCCGCAGGCGACCAGGGCTGCGGCAGCCACCGCTCCCAGCGTCAGCACCAGAGCCGTGGGCGCGCCCCGCCCGGTCTGAGCGGAGGCGGGATGGTCCTGGCTGGGCGGTGGGGCTATGGGTTGCTTGTCGGAGGTGGGGATGGCATCGGAGCTCATAGAGCCGATTCTATAGACGCAACTACATCGTCCAGACTTGGACGACTGTGCAAAACCCGACCGAAACCTGCTGAAAGTGCTTTGCTGGCAATGCGTTCATGGGTGGTGAGCGCTAACCCCGAGTGCCATTGCTGCTGGGGCAGCAGCTGTTGCAGGTTGGCAACAGCTTCCGAGCTGCTGAACAGCCACAGGCTGCCGTCGCTGGCGGCTTGCCGGGCCAGATCCAGCTGTTGCGCCGTCCATGGCGGAAGCTGGCGCTCATACACGGCCAGCAGTTCCACCTCGGCCCCGGCTTCGCGCAGCCGGGCTGCCAGCCAGTCACGGCCTGCGCCTTGTGTGGACGGGATTGGCATGCCGGCATTGCCGATGACGGGAGCGGTCGCAGGGCTGGTGCCGCGCACGATCAGCACGCGGTCTCCGGCTCGAACCTGGCCCTGCACGTTCTGCCACAGCGCTTCGGACTCGAACTGGGCGGCATCGGGGGAGGGACCGTCGATCTGGCGGGAGCTCAACCCGAGCTCCAGCAAGGCACGCTCCGTACCCGGACCCGGAGTCCAAGCTCTTGTATCAGGAGCTAGTAGCGCTTGACCAGTATGTGTTTGAGGTGAATTCTGTGCAAAAAAATACTGCGCCGCATTGCCGCTGACAAACATCACGGCCCGGTAGTGACCGGGTTTCAGCGCCCATTGGCGCGCCCTCAGCAGAGCCTGGTGTGCAGCCGGGTCTGTGCAGGGCCCTATGCCTATCAGCGGCAAGGCCTCGGCCTGCAGGCCGCGGGCGCGAAACGCATCGACCCAGGGTTTCGCATCATGCAAGGGGCGGGTGACCAGAACGCGGCGCATGGGCAGGCGCGGCTCAGTCCTGCCTGGGCGCCGCAGGCACGGCCCCTGCAGCCTGCAGCTGCGCGGCCAGTTGCTCGCCCAGAGCGTTGGCGCTGGCAAAGTCCGTGACGCTGGCGCTGGCCTGCACGCGCACCAGGCCCTTGCTGCCCTCCATATCGCCCCAGGCCGCATCCATGTGCAGGGTGTCGCCTTCAAAGCGGCCGTAGGCGGCCAGCGGCATGGAGCAGCTGCCGCCCATGCAGCGGCTGACGGCGCGCTCGGCAGTCACGGTCAGCCAGGTGGGCATATGGGCCAGCGGAGCCAGGGCGTCAATGATGTCCTGACGGTCGGCGCGCACCTCGATGCCCAATGCGCCCTGACCGGCGGCGGGCAGCATCTGGGCCGGCTCGAACCTGGCGCGGATGCGCTCGCTCATCTCCAGGCGCATCAGGCCGGCGGCTGCCAGCACGATGGCGTCGTACTGGCCTTCGTCGAGCTTGCGCAGGCGGGTGTTGACATTGCCGCGCAGGGCCTCGATCCTGAGGTCGGGGCGCAGCGCCTGCAGCAGGGCCTGGCGGCGCAGGCTGGAGGTGCCGACCACGGCACCCTGGGGCAGCTCGTCCAGCGATGCATATCGGTTGGAGACAAAGGCGTCGCGCGGGTCTTCGCGCGTCATCACGCAGGCCAGCACAAAGCCCTCGGGCAGCTCCATGGGCACATCCTTCAAGGAATGCACGGCCAGATCGGCGCGGCCTTCCTCGAGAGCCACTTCAAGCTCCTTGACGAACAGACCCTTGCCACCCACCTTGGACAGGGCTCGGTCCAGAATCTGGTCGCCCTTGGTCGTCATCCCCAGCAGATCGACGCTGTGGCCGCGCCCGCGCAAGATCGCCTGCACATGCTCGGCCTGCCACATGGCCAGCTGGCTCTCACGTGTGGCAATGACGATAGATGTGGGTGAGGATGCAGAAAATTTCATGACGACGCGGTCTCAAGCGGGTAACGGGGAATGCTAGCATGGCAAGTTGCCCTATACCGTGCCCAAGGAGAATAGTTCATGCCTTCCGCCCGCCCCAAGAGCGCCGCACATACAGACAAACATGGCGACAAGCCGGTGCGCAAGACCGACAAGGATTTGCCGCTGATCGAGGACATACGGCTGCTGGGGCGCATTCTGGGCGACGTGATTCGCGAGCAGGAAGGCGGGCCGGCCTATGAGCTGGTCGAGCAGGTGCGCCAGCTATCGGTGGCCTTCCGGCGCGATGCCGACGAAGCGGCCGACAAGGCGCTCAAGAAGCTGCTCAAGGGCCTTTCCAGCGATCAGACGGTGAGCGTGATTCGCGCCTTCACCTATTTCTCGCACCTGGCCAATCTGGCCGAAGACCGCCACCACATCCGCCGCCGCGCCGTGCACGAGCGTGCCGGCAACACGCAGGAAGGCAGCATCGAGGTGGCACTGGCACGCCTGCGCTGGGCGGGCATCTCGACTGCCACCGTGGTCGACACGCTGGCCAAGAGTTTCATCTCGCCCGTGCTGACAGCCCACCCCACCGAGGTGCAGCGCCAGAGCATTCTGACGGCCGAGCGTCGCATTGCACAGTTGCTGGCCGAGCGCGACGACATCCTGATGCGCGCCCAGCTCTACAACAGCGCCAAGGACGCGCTGACCCCGCGCGAGCTGACGCGGGTGGAGGCGCAGCTGCGAGCCTGCGTGGCCCAGCTGTGGCAGACGCGGCTGCTGCGCCATTCCAAGCTGACGGTGGCCGACGAGATCGAGAACGCCCTGTCCTATTACGAGGCCACGTTCCTGCAGGAGATCCCCAAGATCTACGAGCAGCTGGAGCAGGAACTGGGCGAGAAGCTGCCCGAGCAGAGCTTTTTGCGCATGGGCCAATGGATTGGCGGCGACCGTGACGGCAACCCCTTTGTGACGGCCGATAGTCTGGAGCTGGCCCTGTCGCGCCAGGCCGACGTGGCACTGCGTCACTATCTGCGCGAGGTGCACTATCTGGGCGGCGAGCTGTCACTGTCGGCCAATCTGGTGGACATCACGCCCGAGATGCAGGCACTGGCCGATGCTTCGCCCGACCACAATGTGCACCGCAGCGATGAGCCCTATCGCCGGGCGCTGACGGGCATCTATGCGCGGCTGGCCGCTACGCTCAGGCAGCTGACGGGCGGCGAGGCGGCACGCCACGCCGTGGCGCCGCAGAATGCCTATGCATCGGCCGACGCCTTTCTGGCCGATCTGCAGATCATCGACGACTCGCTGTCGCGCTATCACGGCGATGCCCTGGCGCCGCAGCGCCTGCGCCCGCTGATGCGTGCGGTGCGGGTCTTCGGCTTCTACCTGTCCACGGTGGACCTGCGCCAAAGCTCGGACAAGCACGAAGAAGTGGTGCGCGAGCTGCTCTCGGTCGCCAAGGTCGAGCTCGATTACAGCCTTCTCGAGGAGGATGCCAAATGCGCGCTGCTGGTGCGTCTGCTCGAAGACGCACGCCCTCTGCGCGTGATGGGCGGCGACTACGGCGACCACACGCGCAGCGAGCTGGCCATCTTCGAGACCGCCAAGCGCCTGCGCGAGCGCCTGGGTAGCGAGGCGATTCGCCATTGCATCATCAGCCACACCGAGACCGTCAGCGATCTGCTCGAGGTGCTGCTGCTGCAAAAGGAAGTGGGCCTGCTGCGCGGCACCCTGCAGGACGGTGCGCAATGCGACCTGATCGTGGTGCCGCTGTTCGAGACCATCGAGGATCTGCGCAATGCCGCGCCCATCATGCGCCGCTACTACCAACTGCCCGGCATTGCCGAGCTGGTCAGAAAAAGCGGTGGCGAGCAGGACATCATGCTGGGCTACAGTGACAGCAACAAGGACGGCGGCATCTTCACCAGCAACTGGGAGCTGTACCGGGCCGAGATTGCGCTGGTCGAATTGTTTGACGATCTGGCCGACCACTACGGCATCCGGCTGCGCATGTTCCATGGCCGCGGCGGCACCGTGGGACGTGGCGGCGGCCCCAGCTATCAGGCCATTCTGGCGCAGCCGCCGGGCACGGTGCGCGGTCAGATCCGTCTGACCGAGCAGGGCGAGGTCATCGCCTCCAAATATGCCAACCCCGAGATCGGGCGCCGCAATCTGGAGACCCTGGTGGCCGCCACGCTGGAGGCCACGCTGCTGCAGCCGACCAAGCCGGCGACCAAGGCCTTTCTGGAGGCCGCGGCGTTTCTGTCCGAAGCCAGCATGGCGGCATACCGCGCGCTGGTCTACGAGACTCCGGGCTTTACCAATTACTTCTTCAGCAGCACGCCGATTCGCGAGATCGCCGAACTCAATATCGGCTCGCGCCCTGCATCGCGCAAGGCGACCCAGGCCATCGAGGACTTGCGTGCCATTCCCTGGGGCTTCAGCTGGGGCCAGTGCCGCCTGACGCTGCCGGGCTGGTACGGTTTCGGTTCGGCGATCCAGGCCTTCATCCACCGTCCTGGCAAGGATGCCAAGGCGCAGCTGGCGCTGCTGCAGAAGATGTACCGCCAGTGGCCGTTCTTCCGCACCTTGCTCTCGAATATGGACATGGTGCTGGCCAAGAGCGACCTGAACCTGGCCTCGCGCTACAGCGAGCTGGTGACCGACACGCGCTTGCGTCGCCGCATCTTCGGCGCCATCGAGGCCGAGTGGCAGAGCACGGTGGAGGCGCTCAACCAGATCACGGGCGACAAGCAGCGCCTGGAACACAACTCGGCGCTGGCGCGCTCCATCCGCCACCGCTTCCCCTATATCGATCCGCTCAACCATCTGCAGGTGGAGCTGGTGCGCCGCTGGCGTGCGGGACAGACCGACGACAGGGTCAAGAACGGCATCCATCTGTCCATCAACGGCATTGCTGCCGGAGTGCGCAACACGGGTTGAGGCAGATAATGCAAGCTCCTGAATCAGGAGCTGGTATCGATAATGAATAAAGGGTTTGAGGTATATAAGTACTCAAAACCCTTTTTTGCATGGCGCTAGCAGCTACGAAAGTTGCTATTTAAAACTGACGTGCTCCAAGGCGGAGGCAGCGAGCAAGCGCCGCCGCGCAGCGAGGCCGCCCCCCCCAGGGGGAAGCCGCAAAGCGGCTCAGGGGAAGTCAGCCCCTCAGTGAAGCATCAAGGACCCAGCGGCCTTGCTCTTGCCGGCGCGAGCGGGAGGATTGCACAGGCCGCACTGGTAGTGGCGCGCATTCTCGTAAGGCTCGGTCACGAACTGGCCCTTGCAGACCGAGCACTGGGTGCGCGTCAGCATCTGTGCATCGACAAACTTCACCAGGCGCCAGGCGCGGGTAAAGGACAGCAGCACCTCGAGTTCGGCAGCCTGAATCTGTTCGGTATAGAGGCGATAGGCCTTGGTCAGCTGCTCGGCCGAGTCCAGCTCCACGCCCTTGGACAGGTATTCGTAGATATTGAGAAACAGCGAGCTGTGGATGTTTTCCTGCCAGGTCAGAAACCAGTCCGTGGAAAACGGCAGCTGGCCCTTGGAGGGAGACTTGCCCGAGATTTCCTTGTACAGCCGGATCAGGCGTTCATAAGACAGCGTGGTCTCGGACTCCAGCACCTGCATGCGGGCACCCATCTCGATGAGCATGGCGGCGCGCTCGATTTGCTTGGATTCGTTCAGAACGCTTTTGGTGGCAGTCTTGGCGGCGGGCATCAATCTCTCCTTAAAACCAGGTAGTCGCTAGCGGGTGCTCAGAGCACTTCGGAGACACGGCTGGCCATCAGGATGTTGGCGTGCAGCGTATTGGTGGCGGCGTTGCCGATCTTGTTGCTGCTGTGGTTGGTCAGCAGGCTCCAGACCATTTCGTCGTCGGCGCGGAAGCTGGCGAGCAAGGTGTTGCGCGATGCCAGCTTGAGCACCTGGGCCGAAGACAGCGAGCCCAGCAGGTCGCAGGACTCTTCGTTCAGACCCAGACGGAACACAGCCTCGGCCTTGTCCTGGCGGATCAGGGTCTGGGCCAGCATCAGATAGGTGAGGTTGGCTTCGCGGATCTCGGCAAGCAGTTGTTCGTTGTTCATGGGTCCAGTCCTTTCAATCTCGACAGACCGTCACGGCGCACACAAACAAGACGTTAAAAGTGTTTCGATCTGTTGAAATGAATTGTGTTTCAAGCCCTGATCGAACTGAAGTCGGGGAGCGTCGGTATCGCCGGTCTGGTTTCACAGGCAGGCATGTAGGATTTCCCTTACTGCCTTGCCGTCTTTCGGGATGACTTGGAGTGCCGGGTGGGGGCTGACATTGCGTCAGGCCGGATTCCACTGGTGCATGTATTGTGAATCTGTCCGGAAGATGACAAACGAGCAAATAGGCGGCTTTTTATTCGGTATCTGATCGCCTATGAAAAAAGGCCGCTGGGATTGCCTGTGATAGCGGCCCGAATTCGGGCAGCCAGGCTGCATCGACATGCGAGTGCGGACATGGGCCTTGGCCATTGCGCCAAGGCCCGGAGCACCGAGAAGGAGTGGGCTTGGTCTGGCTTGGTCTGGCCTGGCTTGGCGCTGATCAAGCGCACCGCACCGCACCGCACCGCACCGAGTTTGCGCCTGTCTGCCGTGATCACCGTGAGCTCTGTCCGTGGCCCAGGGAGTGAAGCCGGCAAGCGCGGTGTGCGGGCATGTCAGTTCGAGGCCGGTGCCTGACGCGACACCGGCATGCGACAGGTTCAGCCCCGCTCGGCCGGCCGCGAAGGCTGGCTGCACCACTCGCTCCAGCTGCCGGCAAACAAGGCCGTGGGCGCAAAGCCGGCAATGCGCATGGCCAGCACATTGGGGGTGGCGCTGACGCCGCTGCCGCACTGGTGCACCACGCTGGAGGGATCGCGTCCGGCCAGCAACTGGTCAAACTCGGCCTTGAGCAGCGCTGCGGGCTTGAAGCGTCCGTCGGCGGCGATATTGCTGCTGAACGGGCGATTCAGCGCACCCGGAATATGGCCTGCCACGGGGTCCAGGGGCTCTACCTCGCCGCGGTAGCGGGCCGGGGCCCGGGCGTCGATGAGGGTCTGGGTGGCCTGACCCAGATCGGCCTCGACCTGATCTACGGTCTTGAGCGTCTCCAGCGGCTGGCCCAGTTCAAAGTTGGACTGGAAATGGCCGGGCTCTTCCCCGCTGCCCACCGCCTGGCCGGCCGCCTGCCAGGCCTGCAGTCCTCCATCAAGCACCGCCACGGCATCGTGGCCCGCCCAGCGCAGCATCCACCACAGGCGGCCGCAGTAATTGGCAGCGTTGCGGTCATAGACCACGGCCTGCATATTGTTGGCAAAGCCTATGGACGACAGCCAGGCGGAAAAGCGCTCGCGCGTGGGCAGGGGGTGGCGGCCACCGGAGGCCGACTGCACGCTGGTGGCAACCTGGCCGTCTTCGCCGGGGGCTCCGTGGGGTGCGCTGAGGTCTTTGTCCAGATCGGCGAACAGGGCGCCATCGATATGGACCTGCAGATACTGCTCGCGGCCGGCGGGCGGATTCATGAGGTCAAAGCTGCAGTCAAACACCATCAAGGGCTTGCCGCTGGCCTTGAGCCGGGCCAGCTGTTCGACGGAAATCAGGGTGTTGTAGTGCTCGGACGTCGAGTGGTTCATGGCTTGCTGCTCCAAAGATTGAACGGCTGCAGACGGCATGGCGTGCAGTCTTGCGGCATGCAGACCATTATGCGATCGGGCCGTAGCGCCCGAGCCCCGCCGCTTCATTGTTTGGATATGGCAAGCCGCGCAGATCCGGCGTGGACTGCGCGGCAGGCTGGGGCTGCTCACGTGCATGGCGAAGGCGCCAGGCACCGCTGGCACGGGCTAGCCCCTGGAGCGCAAGGCGGTTGCTGCGGCTCCGCTGGCGACGATGAGCGCGATGCCTCCCCAGCCGATCAGGGGGATGCTCTCGCCGAACAGCACCAGGCTGAGCAGGGCGGCAAACACAATGCCAGAGTACTGCAGATTGGCGACGACCAGGGTGTTGGTCTTGCTGCCGGCCGAGGCATAGGCCTTGGTCATGCAGACCTGGGCCACGGCGGCCAGCACGCCCACGGGCACCAGCCACAGCGCGCTCCAGCCGGGGAAGGGCGAGATGCCGGTGAACAGCATGGTGATGCCGCCGGCAACGGCCGAGCCCACCGAGAAATAGAACACCACGCGGGTTTCAGGCTCACCCAGGCGCGACAGCGTGGTCACCTGCATATATGCCATGGCCGCAAACATGCCGCCAAACAGGCCGCCGAGCGCAGCCACCCATTCGCTGGCCGGGGCACTGGTCGGGCGCAGCACCAGCAGCACGCCGACAAAACCCGCCACCACCGTGGACACCAGGCCCCAGGGGAAGGGCGGAATGGCGCGGCGGGTTTCGGGCTCGGCCGCATAGGATTTGCGAAGGGTATGGCGCATCCACAGGCCCTGTGCGATGAGAAACACCGCCATCCAGATGCTGCTCATGGAGTTCAGCGTGGTGGCCGTGGCCAGCGGCAGATGGCCGATGGCGTAGAACCAGGCACCCATGGAGATCACGCCGACAAAGCTGCGCCAGGCATGCTCGCGCGAGTACTGGGTGGTCAGCGTCACGCCGCTGCGCCTGGCCAGCCAGATCAGCAGCGCCATGCTGACCAGACCGCGGTAGAACACGATCTCCGCCGCATTGAAGTCCTGGGAGGCAAACTTCACACACACACTCATGACCGCAAAAATCAACGCGGCCAACACCATCCACAGGGCTTGCATATCTCACTCAATTCAGCATAAAAAATAGCTGCTGTGCTTATGGGGTAAGCGATAGCAGCTATCAGTCTTGAGGTTTACCTCATTCAGCGTTGGGGAACGCTGTCACCCATGATGCGGCGATACCACTCATGGAAATGTTGCATGCCGTCTTCCATGGGGCTCTGATAGGGGCCGACCTCGTTGTCGCCGCGTTCATACAGGGCCTTGCGGCCACCGTCCATGCGTTCGGCGATCTCGTCGTCCTCGATGCAGGTTTCCATGTAGGCGGCCTTCTGGGCCTGCACGAACTCGGGCTCGAAGGCGGCGATTTCCTCGGGGTAGAAGAACTCCACCACGTTCAGCGTCCTGTCCACGGCCAGCGGGTGCAGTGTCGAGACGGTCAGCACATGCGGATACCACTCCACCATGATGTGCGGGTAGTAGGTCAGCCAGATGGCGCCGCGATCGGGCAGCTCGCCGTTGCGGTAGGCCAGCAGCACCTCGTGCCACTTCTTGTAGATGTCCGAGCCCGGGTTGCCGAAGCTCGGAGCCACGCCCACGGTCTGCACCGAGTACTCGCTGGCGAATTCCCACTTCAGATCGTCGCAGGTGACGAAGTTGCCCAGACCGGGGTGGAAGGGGCCGACGTGATAGTCCTCCAGATAGACCTCGATAAAGGTCTTCCAGTTGTAGTTGCACTCGTGCATCTCGACATGGTCGAGCACAAAGCCGTCGAACCGGAGCTGCTCGCGCAGCTTCATGCCGGCCAGATCGGCCTCGATGTCGCGGCCGTTGTCCTCGAACAGCAGTCCGTTCCACTCGCGCAGCGGGTAGTTGTTGAGGTTCAGGCAGGGGTCGTGGCTGAAATGCGGGGCGCCCAGCAGCTCGCCGCTGGTGCTGTAGGTCCAGCGGTGCAGCGGGCAGACGATGTTGCCGCCGGCATGGCTCTTGCCTTCGGACAGCAGATTGCCGCGACCCTTGAGCATCACGGCCTGGCGGTGACGGCAGACGTTGGAGATCAGCTCGATCTCGCCTTTGGCATTGCGTACCAGCGCTCGCCCCTCTTTTTCCTGAGGCAGGGCGTAGTAGTCGCCTATCTCGGGAACGGCCAGCTGGTGGCCCACGTAGCGCGGGCCGCGCTTGAAAATCGTTTCCAACTCGCGCTGGAACAGCGCTTCGTCGAAATAACTTGAAACTGGTAGTTGGCTTGCGGCCTGCTGCAGTTGAAGACTTAAATCAGTCATGGATGACCTGACCTAAAGACTCCCCACAGGGAGGGTGCACGTGCGCACACGGTAAAAAACGAAACCGGCCTTGTCTGGACATGGGCCTCAGGCAATAGGCGGTGGCGCATGGCCTGCCGACTCGTTTGCCCGACCAGGATGACCAGGCACGGGGCCGGCTTGACGGGAATGGGATTATAGGCTGTGGGGTTATTTCCGTTTTTCTGGTACGTGTATTGACGTTGTTTCGTCCATGGGGCGGTGGCTCCTGTCAGAAAGCTGCCAGCCACTCGCAAACCGCGGCAGGTCGTCAGAAAGGCCGGCACGGACAGTGTCGACCTGGCCGGAGGTCACATCCAAGACATCTCGCGCCAGCCGGCTTTGCGGGCATTGCGCGCCAATGGTGCAGGGGCGCCTAAAATCGTCGCTTCCGTCCAACATTGACCACACCATCCATGCCCAAGGCCGCTGCCGCCAAAAAATCTGAACAGCCTGCCAGCTATGAAGCTGCCTTGCAGGAGCTGGAGCAACTGATTGCACAGATCGAATCCGGTCAGCTGCCGCTGGAGCAGATGCTCAGCGGTTACCAGCGCGCTGCGGAGCTGCTTGGTTTTTGCCGCAGCCAGCTCGAGGCCGTGCAGGAGCAGGTCAAGGTATTGGACGAAGGCAAGCTATCTGCCTGGACCCAGGACTGATCCCGGCGTCCGCGCTTTTTGCCTTGAAGATGCAGCCCATGAATGAATCAATGATTGCCGAACCATCGATGCCTTTGAACGAGGGCAAGCCTGCCCTTGATTTTTCCGTCTGGATGCAGGAGCGACTGGCGCGCACCGAAGACGCGCTGTCGCGCTGGGTGGGCATCAATGCACCAGCGGGTCTGGGCGAAGCCATGCGCTACGCCGTGCTTGATGGCGGCAAGCGCTTGCGACCGCTGCTGGTCTGGGCGGCAGCGGAGGCGGTAGGTGGTCTGGCTGCGGCCACGCTGCGCGCCGGTTGCGCCGTTGAGCTGATTCACGCTTATTCCCTGGTCCACGACGACATGCCCTGCATGGACAACGACACCATGCGCCGTGGCAAGCCCACCGTGCATGTGCAGTTTGGCGAAGCCTCGGCCCTGCTGGCCGGCGATGCTCTGCAGGCCTTGGCGTTCGAGCTGCTGCTGCCTGAAGACGAAGGCATTCCCTGCTCCATGCAGGCCAGGCTGTGCCGCCTGCTGGGCGCGGCGGCGGGCAGCCAGGGCATGGCCGGCGGCCAGGCCATCGACCTGGCCAGCGTGGGCAGGCAACTGAGCGAGGCGCAACTGCGCGAAATGCACCGCCTCAAGACCGGTGCGCTGCTGCTGGGCAGCGTGCTCATGGGGGCTGCCTGCAATGCGCAGACCGATGCCAGGGCACTGGTCGCGCTGACCGACTATGGTCAGGCGCTGGGCGTGGCTTTCCAGGTGGTGGACGACATTCTGGATGTGGTAGCTGACTCGGCAACGCTGGGCAAGACGGCCGGCAAGGACGCGGCCAATGACAAGCCCACTTTCGTGTCGCTGCTGGGGCTGGAGGCCGCGAGAGCCCATGCCGAGCAGTTGCGTCAGCAGGCTCATGCTGCACTGACGCGCAGCGGTCTGGCCGACACGCAGGCCTTGGGTGCACTGGCTGATATGGTCGTGCAGCGCACCCACTGAGATTTAATAGAGAAGCCCTGTAATCCAGTATTGGTAAACACTAGCAGCTATTAAAAATATAGAACATGTCCACGAATACCTCTTCCCTGCTGCACAACATCAACGATCCCGCAGATATGCGCCGTCTCTCGCGCTCCCAGCTCAAGAGCCTGGCCGCAGAGCTGCGCACCTATGTGATCGACAGCGTTTCCAGGACCGGCGGGCACCTCAGCTCCAATCTGGGGACGGTGGAGTTGACCGTGGCGCTGCACTCGGTGTTCAACACACCCTATGACCGCATCGTCTGGGACGTGGGCCACCAGACCTATCCGCACAAGATATTGACCGGCCGCCGCGATCGCATGGGCACGCTGCGCCAGTTCGGCGGCCTGTCCGGCTTTCCCCAGCGGGCCGAGAGTGAATACGACACCTTTGGCACAGCGCACTCGTCCACCAGCATCTCTGCGGCGCTGGGCATGGCTCTGGCTGCCAAGCAAAAGGGCGAAGACCGACGGGCCATTGCCGTGATCGGTGATGGCGCAATGACGGCCGGCATGGCTTTCGAGGCGCTGAACAATGGCGGCGTGCATGATGCCAACCTGCTGGTCATCCTCAATGACAACGACATGAGCATCAGCCCGCCCGTGGGGGCGCTCAATCGCTATCTGGCTCAGCTGATGAGTGGTCAGTTCTACGCCAAGGCCCGCGATGTGGGCAAGAGCGTCCTGAAGCAGGTGCCGCCCTTGCTGGAGCTGGCCAAGCGTCTGGAGCAACAGGCCAAGGGCATGGTCGTGCCTGCCACCATGTTCGAGCAGTTCGGCTTCAACTACATCGGTCCCATCGACGGCCATGACCTCGATTCGCTGATTCCCACGCTGGAGAACATCAAGGGTCTCAAGGGCCCGCAGTTTCTGCATGTGGTCACCAAAAAGGGTCAAGGCTACAAGCTGGCAGAGGCCGACCCCGTGGCCTATCACGGCCCAGGGAAATTCGACCCTGCCGTCGGTCTGGTCAAGCCAGCCACGCCTGCCAAGCAGACCTTCACCCAGGTTTTCGGGCACTGGCTATGCGATATGGCGGCCAAGGATCAGCGTCTGGTCGGCATCACGCCTGCCATGCGCGAGGGCTCGGGCATGGTGGAATTCCACAAGCGCTTTCCCGGCCGCTACTACGACGTGGGCATTGCCGAGCAGCATGCAGTCACTTTCGCTGGCGGCATGGCCTGCGAAGGCGTCAAGCCGGTGGTCGCCATCTATTCCACCTTTTTGCAGCGTGCCTATGACCAGTTGATCCACGACGTTGCGCTGCAGAACCTGCCCGTGGTGTTTGCGCTGGACCGCGCTGGTCTGGTGGGCGCTGACGGTGCCACGCACGCCGGTGCTTATGACATCGCTTTTGTGCGCTGCATTCCCAATATGAGCATGGCCTGCCCGGCCGACGAACGTGAAACACGCCAGTTGCTGACCACGGCCTATGAGCAGCATCACCCTGTCTGCGTGCGCTATCCGCGCGGCGCAGGTGTGGGCGTGACTCCGCTGGACAATCTGGAAGGTTTGCCCTTCGGCAAGGGCGAGATGCGCCGTGAGTCAGCTTCCAAAAAGGTGGCGATTCTGGCCTTCGGCAGCTTGCTGTACCCGGCCTTGCAGGCCGCCGAGGCCTTGGATGCCAGCGTGGCCAATATGCGCTGGGCCAAGCCTCTCGATGAAGAATTGTTGCTCCGGATCGCCGCCGAGCATGAACTCATCGTCACGCTGGAAGAAGGTTGCGTCATGGGCGGCGCGGGCAGTGCCGTCATGGAATGCCTTGCCGCCCATGGCCTGAGCAAGAGCGTGCTGCAACTGGGTCTGCCCGACGAGTTCATCGAGCATGGCGACCCCGCCAAGCTGCTTGCGCTGCAGGGGCTTGATGCTGCAGGCATCGAGGCCTCCATCCGCAAGCGTCTGGCTGCGGGCTGACGCAAGATGGACTTGGCTTGCGCAAGTCCAACGGATTGACACCGGGCCCTTCTATGAAGGGCCTTTTTCATTGCTTGTCGTCAAGAAAACTGACGGCAACCGTGAATCGCCACACGGCCGGCGTCTGCGTTCCTAGAATGCCTGTGGCTGTCGGCCTGTGATCAGACTGTTGCAGCCGGCTTGGCAATAGACAACTACTAGCGGAGAAATATTCATGGATCGTCGCTCACTCGTCAAACATGTGGGCATGGCCGGTGTGCTGGCAGCGGGCGTGGCTCCTGCGGTGCGCAGCCAGGAAGTGCTGCGCTGGCGCCTGGTGACGAGTTTTCCCAAAGTCCTGGACGCCATCTCTGGCGGGGCCGAGAAATTTGCGCAGTCGCTGCGCCTCATGTCAGGCGGCCAGATCGAGGTCAGCGTGAACTCTGCCGGCGAGCTGATGCCCGCGTTTGGCGTGATGGAGGGCGTGCAAAATGGCATGGTCGACATGGCCCTGACGGCACCGTACTACTTCACCGACAAGGACTACTGCTTTGCACTGGGTTGTGCCGTGCCCTTCGGTCTGACGGCGCGGCAGATGGATGCCTGGATGGAATATGGCGGTGGGCGCAAGCTCATGGATGATTTCTACGCCCAGTACAACATCAAGAGTCTGAGTGCCGGCAATACCGGCACGCAGATGGGAGGGTGGTACCGCAAGGAAATCAAGACCGTGCAGGATCTGCACGGCCTGCGCATGCGCGCCGGCGGCGGCTTGCTGGGCGATGCGCTGCAAAAGCTGGGAGTGCAGGCTGTCAACATGCCTATTGGCGACGCACAGCAGGCCCTGGAAAAAGGTCGTCTCGATGCTGTGGAATTTGTCGGCCCCTATGACGACCAGAAGCTGGGCTTCGGCAAGTTCGCGCCTTACTACTACTATCCGGGCTGGTGGGAGGGGGGCGCCGAGCTGGCCTATTTCATCAATGCCAAGGCCTTTGCTGCCCTGACGCCCGAGTTGCGCGCCATGGTGGAGGCTGCAGCGGCGCTGGCCGCCAAGGATCTGACAGCCAAGTACCTGGCCTACAACCCTGCAGCGCTCAAGAAGCTGCTCAGCGAACGCGTGCAACTGCGAGCCTTTCCGCGCGAGCTCATGGATGCAGGGTTCAAGGCCGTGATGGCCACCATGGCCGAGCATGAAGGCAAGTCGGCACAGTTCAAGAAAATTCACAGAAGCATGCGCGGATTTCAGCATGACCAGTTGCTCTGGGACCGTTTCTCCGAGTTCCGCTATGCCAGCTACATGAGTGCGGTACGGCTGTAGTGAGTGATTGTTTTCAATCGGGTGCCAGGCTTGATGCGCATCACTAGGTAGAACTTCTTAAGCGAACGGTCACTTTTTAGCGCTTGTGAAACGGTTGGCTCGTGTACATTTTGTGCCTGTTGCATAAAACAAGCTGGCATAGATCAGTGGTCTGTATCAGCTCAATTCGTTCCTCAAGGAGACTAAAGTGGATCGTCGTTCCATTCTGAAAAATGCCGGTATCGCCGGCGTGCTGGCCGCGGGTGCAGCACCTGCTGTTCACGCCCAGGCCGCTGTGCGCTGGCGTCTGGCCTCCAGCTTTCCCAAGTCGCTGGACACCATCTTCGGCAGTGCTGAAAAGCTGTCGCAACTGGTCAAGGCCATGTCGGGCGGCAAGTTCGAGATTTCGGTGCACCCCGCTGGCGAGCTGATGCCTGCTTTCGGTGTGGTGGATGCGCTGCAGGGCGATACCATTGACATGGCACAGACCGCTGCCTACTACTTCACCGGCAAGGATCCCGTCTTCGCCTTCAGCTGCGCCGTGCCCTTCGGCCTGACCGCACTGCAGATGAACGGCTGGAAGGATCATGGCAACGGCCGCAAGCTCCTTGATGCCTTCTTTGCCAAGTACAACTTCAAGACCGCATCGGCCGGCAACACCACGACCCAGATGGGTGGCTGGTACCGCAAGGAAATCAAGACCGTGGAAGACCTCAAGGGTCTGAAGATGCGTCTGGGCGGCGGCGTGTTCGGCGAGGCCATGGCCAAGCTGGGCGTGGTTGCGCAGAACATGCCTGCTGGCGATGTTTACCAGGCTCTGGAAAAGGGTACGCTGGACGCCGTGGAATTCGTCGGTCCCTACGACGATGAGAAGCTGGGCTTCAACAAGGTTGCGCCTTACTACTACTACCCAGGCTGGTGGGAAGGCTCTGCCGAGCTGGAGTTCTTCATCAACATCAAGAAGTACAACGCGCTGTCGCCCGAGAACAAGGCGATCCTGGACGCTGCAACCCGCGTGGCTGCCGCCGACATGACCAGCAAGTACCAGGTGCTGAATCCTCAGGCCATCAAGCGCCTGGTGGCCAACAAGACCCAGCTCAAGATGTTCCCCAAGCCCTTGATGGACGCCGGCTTCAAGGCCTCCATGGAAGTGTTTGCCGAGCACGAAGCCAAGTCGCCCGAATTCAAGAAGATCCACCAGGACATGCGTGCCTTCCAGCGTGACCAGATTCTGTGGAACCGCTTCTCCGAGTATCCCTTCAATCAGTACATGGCGACTGCCAAGATCTGATTTCGGTCGGCCTCAAGACTGCCAGCGCCATGCGCTGGCTGCAAAAAAACCGCAGCTTGCTGCGGTTTTTTTGCATGCGTCCGAAATTATGCGAGCCTGAGTTGAGCGGCTCCTGCGTCGGACAGCGCAAACAGTAAATCCTCCAGGGCTTCGACAGGTGCAGAGCCAAGGTCTATGGTTGCTTTCACTCCTCCTGCAAGGGCTTGCGGGTCTGACATGAAGTGAACGACTTGCTGCAGCCCCGCCTCATCCGGCTCGTTCTCATCGTCCCCATCAAACCAGTCGTTGAACCAGTCGATGAGCGCCTTGGAGGCCTTCTCTTCCGCCAGACCCTGCACTTCCAGCGACAGCCAGTCCCAGACAAAGGGCTGCAGCTCCACTGCGGAATTACCGATGCGGAAATGAATGGGTTCGAACTCGAGCCGTGTCTGTGAATCCACTTGTACAGGTTTTGCGCTGTCTTCCGATACGGGGATGGCATCGACACGGCAGGGCAGATTCCATGCACCTTCGGTGGCCAGCGTTCCATCGCTGTTGCGATAGGCCGGCTCCACATATGAGTCCTGAGCATTGGCTGCCTGTGACAGCAGGTCTGCGTATGGTTGACGGATGGCCGTCAGCAATTCGGCGATGGTCATGTCGGTTTCCTGGGAAAGCAGCAAATCTATCACTCGGCAATCTCTGCTCAATGAAAAAAGCCCCGGCTCTGGCGAGACGGGGCTGTATCAACGAAGGGGCGCCGGTTTACTTGCTCGCAGGAGCTGCGTTCAGTGAATCCTGCAAGGCCTTGGCCGGATCATCCGAGCCATAGCCGCCCGCATCGGGTGCGGCCGGGGCAGGCTGGCTGCCCTCGGCAGGGGCTGCGGGTACTGCAGAGCCTTCTTCGCCGCCCTCAGGGGCCCCGAAGGGGTTGTCTGCGCCATAGCCGCCGCCAGCATCGTTGAGCTGGTTGAGCATCTCGTCACCCACCTTGTTCATGTCCACGACCACCGGTTTGTCGAGCGCGCCGGTCACGATGCCGGGGAAGGCGATGAGCACACCCACCATCACCAGCTGAATCAGCACAAAGGGTATGGCACCCTTGTAGATCTGCATGGTGGTGACGGGCTCGATGACCTTGTGCGTGACCTTGTCGACGTATTGCTTGTCTGGCGCAACCGAGCGCAGGAAGAACAGTGCAAAGCCGAAGGGCGGATGCATGAACGAGGTCTGCATGTTCACGGCCAGCAGCACGCCGAACCAGATCAGGTCGATGCCCATCTTCTCGGCCACGGGCCCCAGCAGCGGCACCACGATGAACGAGAGCTCAAAGTAGTCGAGGAAGAAGGCCAGGAAGAAGATCATGATGTTGACCACGATCAGAAAGCCCACCTGGCCGCCGGGCAGGCTGGTCAGCAGATGCTCCACCCACTTGGGGCCGTCGGCGGCCTGGAATACCAGGCTGAAGGTCGTGGCGCCTATCATGATGAACATCACGAAGCTTGCCAGCTTGGTGGTCGAGGCCAGGGCCTGCTTGAGCAGGTCCATGTTCAGGCGTCGGCGGGCAAAACCCATGATCAGTGCCGCCATGGCTCCCATGGCGCCGCCTTCGGTGGGAGTCGCAATGCCCAGGAAAATGGTGCCCAGCACCAGGAAGATCAGCAGCAGCGGAGGGATCAGCACAAAGGTCACGCGCTCGGCCAGCTTGGACAGCAGGCCCAGCTTGAGGACCCGGTTGAGCGAGGCGATCACGAAGGCGATGAATGTGCCGCCGCACATGGCGGTGACGATTTTCTCGTCAGTGGGTACATCCAGCACTTCCTTGCCCTGCCACCAGGTGTGCAGGTCGGCCATGTGATTGGCCAGGAAGATGGCCACGATGGTCGAGATGCCCATGACCACGGCCAGCGAGGTATAGCCGCCGTTGCCATTGGCTTCGCGATAGATGCGTGCCTCCACAGGCAGGGCAGGCACCATCTTGGGCTTGAAGATGGCCAGAATCACCACCCACAGCACATACAGGCCCATGAGCATGAAGCCAGGAATGAAGGCGCCCTTGTACATATCGCCCACGCTCTTGCCCAACTGGTCGGCCATCAGAATCAGTACCAGCGAGGGCGGGATGATCTGTGCCAGCGTGCCCGAGGCTGCAATCACGCCGGAGGACAGGCGACGGTCATAGCCATAGCGCAGCATGATGGGCAGAGAGATCAGGCCCATGGAGATCACCGAAGCAGCAACCACGCCGGTGGTGGCGGCCAGCAGTGCACCCACAAAGATCACGGCCAGCGCCAGGCCGCCGCGGATGGGGCCGAACACCTGGCCGACTGTGTCAAGCAGGTCCTCTGCCATGCCTGAGCGTTCGAGAATCAGGCCCATCAAGGTGAAAAAGGGAACGGCCAGCAAGGTGTCGTTGGCCATGATGCCGATCAGGCGCTGGGGCAGCCAGGCCATCACGGATGAAGGGAAGACCCCCAGTTCGATGCCCAGAAAGCCGAAGGCCAGGCCTGCTGCACCCAGGCTGAAGGCCACGGGAAATCCCAGCAGCAGAAAGCAGATCAGCCCCGCAAACATGATGGGGGCGTAGTTGGTAGCGATAAATTCCATCGATTGTCTCCCGCTACCGTTATGCCTTGGCCTGGGCGGCCAGCGCCTCAGCCTGCTTGCGATCGGCTTCGGCACGCAGGGCCTCGGCCAGTTCTTCCTCGGCGCTCTTGTCGCTGAGCTTGCCCATGGGGTCGGGGCCGTCACCGGTCAGGAAGGCAATGCGCTTGATCAGTTCGGAGATGCCCTGCAGCAACAGCAAGGTGATGCCCACAGGAATCGCCGTCCATACGGGCCAGCGGATCAGCCCGCCGGGGTTGCCCGACATTTCGCCGGACTGGTACATCTGAATCACCACCGGCATGCTCAGCCACAGAATGGTCAGGCACAGCGGGGTGAGAAAGAAGGCAAAGCCGATGATGTCGATCCAGACCTGGGCCTTTTTGGACAGACGGCTGTTGATCACGTCGATGCGCACATGCTCGCGATGCAGCAGGGTGTAGCCCGCAGCAATCAGAAATGACCATGCGAACAGATACCACTGGACTTCCAGAAAGGCATTGGAGCTGGTGTCAAAGGCCTTGCGAACAATGGCGTTGGCGGCGCTGATGAAGGTGGCGGCAAATATCAGCCAGATGGAATATTTGCCGACAAAGGCGTTGAGCCTGTCGATAGCCCTGGACAGGGCGAGTAAAGCCTGCATGGTGTCTCCAAAAAGTAGGCTGTGTATGCGTCGCGCTGTTGGGGCTGGTAAGCCTCAGGGCGATCTGAGTTTTTGAACCAAACTGGAGATTCTACGGACGCAGGTATAGTGTTTTTTACAAATGCGCACGCAAATGTGGCGCCCGAGCGTCAGTTGTGCTTGCTATGCGTACGATAGCTGGAAGTGCATGGCTGGTGCAGCTTAGATGATTGTTTTATTGAGGTATTTTGGGTTTGTCATGGGCTTGCTTGGTAGTGTGCGCCTGCTGTCGTCGAGGGTGTTTCACACCGGAACTAGGGCAAATCCGTAGAGAGCCACACTGCATCAATTGGGTTCACCACCTTTTATTTGCTGGCCAGCCGGCGATAGAGCGTGGCCCGGCTCAATCCCAGATTGCGGGCTGCCACGGTTACATTTCCGTGAGCTTCCTGCATGGCCTGCTGAATCAGCAGCAGCTCGCTGGTGCGCAGCGGCGTGGCCATGGCATTGGCAGATGTTCCCCGGCAGATTGCGCCGGAACCCGTCATGGCTGGAGCGCGCAGCAGGGGGCCGGCCTGTGCCAGTGCCAGCAGGCGCAGACCGGACCACAGCGGCAGTTGCAGCGGCGCCTCGGGCCGCCGGCGTGCGTGCTCGATCAGATGACTCCAGGGCAGGGCCAGCAGCTCATGGCTCTGGATGAGCGAGTCCTCCCCGGGAGCTTGCAGAGGACGTGGCACCAGTTGCCTGGCCACGGTATTGCTGCCCAGCAGCCGGCCTTCGGCATCAAATGCCATCAGGCCTTCGCCTTCCTGGCCCAGCGGCCCGCCTGGCCAGTTCACGCGCAGCAGCAGGGTATGAGGCAGGGCCCGCAGCAAACGATCTTCGATGGCGCGTGCACAGCGCAGCGCCAGCAGCAGCAGCTCGGGGCGCTCGGGGACATCGATGCCGGTGATGTCCAGCATGCCCAGGCATTCGCCCTGAGGGCCGAATACCGGAGCACCTGCGCAGCTGTAGTCGCGCAGATCGTCAAAAAAATGCTCTTGTCTGTGCAGCCATACCGGGCCGAGTTCGGCCAGTGCCGCGCCTATGGCCGAGGTGCCCACGCCGCGCTCGGACAGGTCCACGCCGACACGGCCTACGGCCAGCGCGCGCAGATCGCTGTGGTCGACGGGGCCTTGCACTTCCAGTGTCAGTCCCAGGGCATCGGTCAGCAGGCAGAAGTAGCGCATGGCGCCCACGGCCGCGACCAGTTGTGTCATGACCGGGCGTGCGGCCTGCAGCAGCAGCTGGTGCTTGTCCTGGGCGTGGCGCAGCGCGTGAGGTCCGACGGCCTCGAACTCCACGGTTTGCGCGGGATGACGGCCCTGCGCCACGCAGCGCTGCCACGAGCGCCAGAGCCAGGGAGCCAGGCCAGACGGTGCCAGCGAATGGGACGAGTCCATCGCCAGCAACTGCTGCCTGGCTAGGACAAGCAGTGAGTCGCGTGCACCTGGACGGGCTGCGGCTTGCGCGGATGTGGCGAGGCTGGCGGGCGGCATGCGGACTCCGGACAGTGTTTCATTTTGAGAATATCTGTGCGTGTTTCGCCTGGCTTGGGGGTCAACCCTAGCGCCTTGCATCGCGGTAACTGCCCACCATAGAGAGTGCGGTTGTGCTTTGTTACCCAATTCTTCGGATATAGGCAGGAGGCATCACGATGAATGTTCAGTTCACGGTCAATGGCCGCGCGGCCAGCATTGACGTCCCCCCCAATACCTTGCTGGTGCAGGCGCTGCGTGAACAGCTGCGCCTGACGGGAACCCATGTGGGCTGCGATACCAGCCAGTGCGGAGCCTGCACGGTGCTGGTCGATGGCAAGGCCATCAAGTCCTGCACCATGCTGGCCGTGCAGGCCCAGGGTGCGGAGGTGCAGACCATAGAGGGCATGGCCGCCGCCGACGGCACCATGCATCCCATGCAGGCGGCCTTCAAGCAGTGCCATGGCCTGCAGTGCGGCTTCTGCACGCCCGGCATGGTGATGAGTGCGGTGGATCTGTGCCGCCAGAAGCCCGGCGCCACCGATGCCGAGATCCGCGAACTGCTCGAAGGCAATATCTGCCGCTGCACGGGCTACCAGAACATCGTCGCCGCCGTCAAGGCGGGTCGCGACGGCATGAGCGCCACCTGAGCTGCGCATCACAACTAGAAGAGGAGACACACCATGGGTGCATCTGACTTTTCCAAGCTGCCGCATATCGGCGAAGCCGTTCTGCGCCGCGAGGATGATCGCTTTCTGACCGGCGCTGGCCAGTACACGGACGACATCACGATGGGCGCACAAGCCTATGCGGTATTTGTGCGCTCGCCCCATGCCCATGCCAGGCTGCGCAGTGTCAACATCGATGCAGCCAAGGCAGCGGTGGGCGTGATCGGTGTGCTCACGGGCGCCGATGTGGCGGCAGCCGGCATCAACGGCCTGCCCTGTGGCTGGTTGATCACCAGCACCAATGGCGAGCCCATGAAGGAGCCACCGCACCCGATACTGGCCCTCGATACCGTGCGCTATGTGGGCGACCAGGTGGCCATGGTGGTCGCGGAGACCCTGCAGCAGGCGCGCGATGCGGCCGAGTTGGTGGAGGTCGACTATGAGGTGCTGCCTGCCGTCGTGAATGTGGCCGATGCGGCGGGCGGCAAAAAGCCCGGCGCCGTGGTCCACGATATCGCTCCCGACAACCGTTGCTACCAGTGGGCGATTGGCGACAAGGCAGCAGTGGATGCGGTGTTTGCCGGCGCCGCCCATGTGACCCGGCTGGATCTGGTCAACAACCGTCTGATCCCCAATGCCATGGAGCCGCGCGTTGCCATAGGCAGCTACAACCGCGCCATGGACGAGTACACACTGTACGTGGCCAACCAGAACCCGCACGTGGAGCGGCTGCTGATGACGGCTTTCGTCATGGGCCTGCCCGAGAGCAAGGTGCGTGTGATTGCGCCCGATGTGGGCGGCGGCTTCGGCTCCAAGATCTTTCTGTATGCCGAGGATGTCTGCCTGACCTGGGCCGCCAAAAAGCTCAACCGCAATATCAAGTGGACGGCCGATCGCAGCGAATCCTTCCTGACCGATGCGCATGGCCGCGACCATGTCAGCCATGCCGAGATGGCCATGGATGCCGACGGCAAGTTCCTCGCCATGCGTGTGCACACCGATGCGAATCTGGGCGCCTATCTGTCCACTTTCGCCAGCGCAGTGCCCACCATTCTTTATGCAACCTTGCTGGCGGGCCAATACACCACGCCGCAAATCCATATCGAGGTCGATGCCTGGTTCACCAACACCTCGCCCGTGGATGCCTACCGGGGCGCAGGCCGCCCCGAGGCCACTTATCTGCTTGAGCGTCTGGTCAGTCGCTGTGCCTGGGAGATGAATCTGTCGCAGGCCGAGATCCGGCGCCGCAACTTCATCACCAGCTTTCCCTATCAGACGCCGGTGGCGCTTCAGTACGACATTGGTGACTACAAGGCCTGCATGGATCAGGCCGAGCAACTGGCCGATGTGGCGGGCTTTGCGGCGCGGCGTGCCGCCAGCGAGGCCAAAGGCCTCAAGCGTGGCCTGGGCTACAGCAGCTATATCGAGGCCTGTGGTCTGGCTCCCAGCAATATTGCCGGGGCACTGGGCGCGCGTGCCGGTCTGTTCGAGTGTGGCGAGGTGCGCGTCCATCCCACGGGCAGCGTGACGGTGTTCACGGGTTCGCACAGCCACGGTCAGGGGCATGAGACGACTTTTGCCCAGGTGGTGGCGGCCCGGCTGGGCATTCCCGTCGAGCATGTAGAGATCGTCCACGGCGATACGGGCCGCGTGCCCTTTGGCATGGGAACCTATGGCTCGCGCTCCATCAGCGTGGGGGGCGCGGCGATCATGAAGGCGCTGGACAAGATCGAGGCCAAGGCCAAGAAGATCGCCGCCCACCTGATGGAGGCCAGCGATGCCGACATCGATTTCGCGGGAGGCGAGTTCACGGTGCGCGGCACCGACAGAAAGCTGCCGTTCGCCCAGATTGCGCTGACGGCCTATGTGCCGCACAACTATCCGCTGGACAAGCTGGAGCCCGGGCTGGACGAGACCGCTTTCTACGATCCCACCAACTTCACCTTTCCGGCCGGCACCTATATCTGCGAGGTCGAGGTCGACCCGGCCACGGGCGTGGTGCGTGTCGACCGCTTCAGTGCCGTGGATGACTTCGGCACCATCATCAACCCGATGATCGTGGAGGGCCAGGTCCATGGCGGACTGGCCCAGGGCATAGGTCAGGCGCTGCTGGAAAACTGCGTCTACGACCGTGACTCGGGGCAGTTGCTGACCGGTAGCTTCATGGACTACGCCATGCCCCGCGCCGACGATCTGCCCGATTTCAAGCTGGGTACGGTCTGCACGCCCTGCACCCATAACCCGCTGGGTACCAAGGGCTGCGGCGAGGCCGGGGCCATAGGTTCGCCGCCGGCCGTGATCAACGCCGTGCTCGATGCCCTGCATTCGCTGGGTGTCAAGGATCTGGACATGCCTGCCAGCCCGCACCGCGTGTGGGAAGCCATCGATGCCGCACGCCCCTGACCGCTGCCTGAACACACCCGACTGAGAGGAAGAGAGGACAACACATATGTATGCCTTCAGTTACTCCAATCCCCGGACGCTGGATGAGGTGAGCGTTGCCAGCGGTCAGTTTCTGGCCGGCGGCCAGAGCCTGATTCCTTCCATGAAGCTGCGCCTGGCCCAGCCCGGCGCGATTGTGGATCTCAATCAGGTCGATGGCCTGGCGGGAATCCGAGTCGGCGGCGATCAGGTCGAGATCGGCGCCATGACCCGTCATGCCGATGTCGCCGCCAGCCGCGAGGTGCAGGCCGCGATTCCCGCCCTGGCCGAGTTGGCCGGCGGTATCGGCGACCGCCAGGTGCGGGCGCGCGGCACGATTGGCGGCTCGCTGGCCAACAACGACCCTGCGGCCTGCTATCCCTGCGCGGTGCTGGGGCTGGGTGCCACGGTGGTCACGAGCTGGCGCGAGATTGCGGCAGACGACTTCTTTCAGGGCATGTACACCACGGCACTGGAAGAGGGCGAGTTGATCAAGGCTGTGCGCTTCCCGGTGCCCAGGACGGCGGCCTATATCAAGTTCAAGCAGCCCGCGTCGCGCTTTGCGCTGGTGGGCGTGTTTGTGGCGCAGACGGCGCAGGGCGTGCGCGTGGCTGTGACAGGTGCGGGGCTGTCGGTCTTCCGACATGCGGAGCTGGAAGCTGCGCTCAATCAGAGCTTCACTTCCGCAGCAGCCGCTGCGGTGCCGATCGACGACAGCGAACTCAACAGCGATCTGCACGCGAGTGCGCGCTACCGGGCGCAACTGATCAGCGTTCTGACGCAGCGGGCGGTGGATCAGCTGCTCTCTCCCTGAGCGGCTTCGTCGGAGTGGCCGCTCTTTGGCGGCCCCGCCTCGCTGGCCGGGCGCTGTGCGCCAGGGCGAGGGAGGGAACCCCCGCTACGGGCGGGCGGGTGGTCGGCATAGGCCCTCGCTCGCTGTTCCTTTGCTGCAGTGTTTTTTTGAGAGGAGTGATTCTTGAAGAGAAAGTGGTTTTATCCCTATAAGTAAAGCGCAGGATGCTATGAATACTGAAGTAAACCGCGCTTTGGAGTCGGTGGATGGGCTGTTGGCCGCCTTGCAGGAGGTTGGCTATTTCGCGGACCGGCGTCTGGCTACGGCCGTGTTTCTGGCTCTCAGGCTCCAACGCCCCCTGCTGCTGGAGGGCGAGCCGGGCGTTGGCAAGACCTCGCTGGCCCAGGCGCTGTCCCGGGTGCTGGAGCGGCAACTGATCCGGCTGCAGTGCTATGACGGCCTGGAGCAGCGTGAAGCACTGTATGAGTGGAATTACGCGGCGCAGCTGCTGCATCTGCGCGCGGCCGAGCTGCGTGGTGCGACGGAGCTGGAGGCTGTCGAGCAGGAGGTCTATCAGCCGCGCTATCTGGTGCGCCGTCCTCTGCTGCAGGCCCTGCAGACCCCCGCGCCCGGCGCGGTGCTGCTGATTGACGAGGTGGACCGGGCCGACGAGCCTTTCGAGGCCTTTTTGCTCGAGTATCTGGGGGAGTACCAGGTCAGCATTCCCGAGCTCGGGGTCGTCAGGGCCCAGGTGCCGCCCGTCACCATTCTTACCAGCAATCGCACGCGCGATCTGCATGATGCGGTCAAGCGCCGCTGCCTCTATCACTGGCTGGACTATCCCGAGCGCGAGCGAGAGCTGGCCATTGTCCAGTCCAAGGTGCCCGAAGCCGGGGCCGCGTTGACCGAACAGATCGCCCGCTTTGTGAACCGGCTGCGCAGCCGCCCGTTTGCCGATGCGTTCGAGCGCACGCCCGGCATTGCTGAAAGCGTGGAGTGGGCCAAGGCGCTGGTGGCACTCGACACCCTGGTCATAGACCCCGAGCTGGTGCACGAGACGGCGGGCATTCTATTCAAGCAGCGCGAAGACGTGGCGGCGCTCACGCCAGAGCGTCTGCAGCAATTGCTGGAGCCCGATGCCACAGCCTGAGCTGCAGGCGCAGTCGCCAGCGCGGCCCGCAAGCGTGAGCTGGTGGGGGGACGTGCGCAGCGGCAAGCTGCCCATCAATCTGCTGGGGTTTGGCCGCGCGCTGCGCCGCGCGGGGCTGGCGGTGGATGCTGAGCGCCTGGCCCTGGCCCAGCAAAGCCTGATGCTGGTGGGCATGAGCCGGGAGGACGTGGCCGCCGCACTGGAAGCCGTGCTGGTTTCGCGCGAACAGGACCTGGCGGTCTTTCGCGAGCTGTTTGCGGCTTACTTTCGCAATCCCGAGGTGGCCCAGCAGTTGCTGAGCCAGTTGCTGCCGGGGGCGCCGGAGGCGGCCAGGCCGCGTCACAGGCCGCGTGTGCAGGAGGCCTTGTCGGCGATTCGCGCCGCACGGCAAAAGCCCGCGAGCGAGGAGCTGGCGCTGGATGCCGCCATGTCGGCCAGCGACCGGCACAGGCTGCAGCATGCGGACTTCAACCAGCTCAGTGCCAGCGAGTACCGCCTGGTGCAGCAGCTGGTGCGCGATATCCGCCTGCCGCTGCCCAGCTATCGCAGTCGAAGAAGCGAGCTGCGCGCTTCGGGGCTGCGTGTGCACTGGCCCGCCAGCCTGAAGGCTGCGGCAGCCACGGGCGGCGAGCTGGCAAGACTCAAATGGCGCAGGCGCAAGCGGCTGCCCATGCCCTGGCTGGCGCTGGTCGATGTATCGGGCTCCATGGAGCGCTATGTGCGTCTGCTGCTGGCATTTCTGCACCAGGCCACCAGCCCCCGGCGCTATCCGCAGCTGCGCCGCCATGTCTACAGCATGGGAACCGGCCTGCAGGAGCTGGACCGGGCTTTTGCCCACAGCGACCCCGATGCCATGCTGGCCCAGCTCAATCATGACATCGACGACTTCGGCGGCGGCACCTGCCTTGGGGAATGCCTGGCACAGCTGCGCCGGCAGGGAGCGCGCCATCTGGTGGGCAGGCGCACCCTGGTGCTGCTGGTTAGCGACGGGCTGGATACAGGCGACAGTGCGCTGCTGGAGCGGGAGCTGCAACGGCTGGCGCGGCACAGTGCGCGCATTGTCTGGCTCAACCCCTTGTTGCGCTTTGACGGGTATGCCCCGCTGGCCAAAGGCGCGCAGGTGCTGCATCGTCACAGCCATGCCATGCTGGCCGTGCACAACCTGCAGTCATTGCAGCAACTGGCTGCCCACCTGGCGAAGCTGCTGCAGCTGCCGCACCGAGATTGAAAAGGAGAACACCATGGAAATGCATGCCAGCCGTCCTCTTGCCGTGAGCCAGCAGCAGGCCTGGGAGGCGCTCAACGATCCGCAAACCTTGCAGCAATGCCTGGCCGGCTGCGAGAAGTTCGAGGATGCAGGCGATGGCTCCTATGCCGTGATCATGTCCGTGAAGATCGGTCCGGTATCGGCCAAGTTCAATGGCCGGGTCACGCTGTCGGATGTGCAGCCGCCCAAGAGCTACACGATCGCCTTTGAAGGGCAGGGCGGTGTGGCCGGCTTTGGCAAGGGCCAGGCCAAGGTCGATCTGACGCCCACCGATGCAGGGCATTGCGAGCTGCAGTACGAGGTTCAGGCCCAGGTCGGTGGCAAGATTGCCCAGTTGGGCCAGCGCCTGATCGACGGCGCGGCCAAGAGCATGGCGGAGGACTTCTTTGCACGCTTCGAAGCCTTGATGCAGCAGCGCTACCCGAGCGAGCCGCCCGAAGACGAAGGCGTTGCGGAGGAGCTGGATACACGCTCCTGGGAGCACGACGCGGCCTCCACCAGCTACGCCCCGCTGGACGCTACGCCCTCGGCGCCGCCGCGCGAATCGTCAGGCATCCCCGTCTGGGCCTGGGGCCTGGGGGCTGTCATCGTGCTGGGCGCGCTCTGGCTGCTGACTCGCTGACCAGTGCATGAAAAAAGCCCCTGAGCCTGAGGCCAGGGGCTGGGTGCAGATGGCCAAACCTTACTGAGGCTGGGCGTGGAAAGCCTTGTTGGCAATCTTCCAGCCCTGCTCGGTCTTGAGCAGCACAAAGTAGTCGGTAAAGGTCACGGCACCATGGTAGAGCGTTACCTTGGCCATGGCGGCCGTGCCCACGATGTCCAGAGAGTCGATGACGCGGCGACGGGTGGCTTCGTCGGCGGCGGGCGTGTTCTTGAAGCGCTGGCAGTAGAAGTCCAGGTCCCAGGATGTCAGAGGGCCTTCACGCACGGATTCGAGCCGTGCCGTGGGCATGAAGGCTGCGCGCATATGCTCGGCCTTGTCTTCGGCATGGCCGCGCATGTACAGCTCCAGCGGCACGCGCACGGCGGCTTCTTCGGGGTGATTGGTCAGACGTTCGGTGGTCATATGGGTTTCTCCTAGGAGCCGGATTCCTTGCGCCGCATGGCGGACGCAACAACGGCAGTGTCAGCAGCTTCCAAGCATGAGGCCTGCCAAGGCGATCATTGCGGCTATGAAAGTCAGCACTGTTTAAGTCTCCGAATGCGGAACTTCAGCAGGTAAACCCGAGGTAAAGCGGGGGTAAATGCTGGCAAAGCCGGCGCTGCCTGACCCGGGGTTTGATTGCAACTGGATACCATTGGCGCCAATTCAGGCTCCAAATTCCTGCGCTCAACCATGTCCAGCACATCCAATCAGTACCCCAACCGCCATTTTCTACAGCTGGGCAAGGTCCGGCCCGCACTGCTTGCCACGGTGGTGATCGCCCTGACAGCCGCTGGCGGTGGCTATTGGTGGTATGCGCAAAAGCAAGGTGCAAGCGGCGATACGTCTTCGGCTACAGCTCCTAAACAGGGAGCGGGCGGGCCCGGTGCACGTGCCGGGCGCAATGGTCGCATGGGGCCTGGAGGCCCCGGTGGCATGAGCCAGGCTCAGCCTGTGAGCGTAGGTGTGGTGGAGCAGCGTGATATGCGCGTGCTCGTCAGCGCCATCGGCACCATGAATGCACGTGCCACGGCTGTGGTGCGTGCCAAGGTCTCGGGCGAGCTGCTCAAGCTGCACTTCAAGGAAGGTGACGAAGTCAAGGCCGGTCAGTTGCTTGCCGAGATCGACTCGCGCAGTTTTGCCGCCTCGCTGGCGCAGGTGCAGGGCTCTCTGGCACGCGATCAGGCCCAGCTCAAGAATGCGCAGCTGGATCTGCAGCGCTACAAGGAGCTGCAGGCACAGGACTCGATTGCCCGCCAGCAGGTCGATACCCAGGCCGCACTGGTGCGCCAGCTGCAGGGCACGGTGGCGGCCGATCAGGGGCAGGTCGATGCGGCCAAGCTGCAGCTGAGCTATACCAGGATCACGGCTCCCATCTCGGGCCGCCTGGGTCTGCGCCAGGCCGACCTCGGCAACGTGGTCAATCCTTCCGATGCCAACGGACTGGTGACGATCTCCCAGATTCGCCCCATCGACGCTGTTTTCTCCATCCCCGAGGCCCATGTCGGTATGCTGGCCCAGCAATTGCGCGAGGGCAAGCTCATGCCCGTCGAACTCTGGGACCGCGAGCAAAAGCAGATGCTGGCCAAGGGCCAGCTCAATGCGCTGGACAACACCATCGACACGACCACGGGCACGGTCAAGGTCAAGGCCTCGTTCGACAACGCCGAGCGCAAGCTGTTCGCGAATCAGTTCGTCAACGTCAAGCTGCAGCTGCGCCAGATCGATCAGGCGCTGGTCGTGCCCGCGAATGCCGTGCAAAACAATTTCGTCTATCTGGTCAAGCCCGACAACACGGTCACGCAGCGCAAGATCACCGTGGGGGTGACGGACGGCGACTATGTCAGCGTACGCGGCGAGCTGGAGCCGGGCGACAAGGTGGTGACCGACGGCATCGACCGTCTGCGCGAAGGTGCTCAGGTGACGGTGGTGGACTCGGAAAAAGTCAAGAAGGTCGACCAGGCCGTGCAGGATGCCGCCAACCAGCCGCGCGGGATGATGCGCAACCTCAGTCCCGAGCAGCGTGAAAAAGTCTCCAAGATGACGCCCGAGGAACGCAAGGAGTTCTTCCAGAAGCTGCGCGCCGAGCGCGGTGCCAATGGCGGCAATGCAGGTCCCGGCCAGGGACCGCGTGGCACGGACGCCCGTGGCGATCAGCCGCGCGAGGCGCAGGGCAGTCCCTCCAAGCCGGACCCCAAGGCAGAAGCCAAGCCGGATGCCAAGCCTGCAGCTGGGAACGAGGCCAGGCCCCAGGCCGGCGCCGAGCGTGGTGAAGGCGGTGAGGCTCGCACGGAAAGATCCGAGGGCCGGGGTGACCGTCCCCAGCTGACTCCCGAGCAGCGCGCCAAGCTGGAGGCCCTGTCGCCCGAAGAGCGCCGCGCTTTCTTCCAGAAGCTGCGCGCCGAGCGCGAAGCAGGCGGCAAGGCTGAGACCAGCGGCGCGGCGCGCTGAGCATAGCCAGAGCCTGCGGCCATTATGAATCTCTCGCGCCTCTTCATTCTCAGGCCCATCGCCACCAGCTTGCTGATGGTGGCGGTGCTGATCTCGGGCATTCTTGCCTACCGCCTGCTGCCCATCTCGGCCCTGCCCGAGGTGGATTACCCCACGATTCAGGTCACTACCTTGTATCCGGGGGCCAGCCCCGATGTGATGACCTCCAACGTCACGGCACCGCTGGAGCGCCAGTTCGGCCAGATGCCGGGCCTGGACCAGATGTCCTCGACAAGCTCGGGCGGCGCATCGGTCATCAGCCTGCGCTTTGCGCTCGATATGTCCATGGATGTGGCCGAGCAGCAGGTGCAGGCCGCCATCAACGCGGGCACCAATCTGCTGCCCAGCGATCTGCCCATGCCCCCGCTCTACAGCAAGGTCAACCCGGCCGATGCGCCGGTGCTGACGCTGGCCATCAGCTCGCCTTCGCTGCCCGTCATCAAGATCAACGACCTGGTGGAGAACCGCCTGGCGCCCAAGCTCTCCCAGGTCAAGGGCGTGGGCCTGGTGGCCATTGCCGGTGCGCGCCGTCCGGCCGTGCGCATCCAGGCCAACCCGGCAGCGCTGGCCAGCTTCGGCATGACCCTGGACGATGTGCGCACCGCCATCTCGGCGGCCAACGTCAAGACCGCCAAGGGCAGCTTTGACGGCCCCAACCGCGCGTCGACCATCGATGCCAACGACCAGATGCAGTCGGCGGCCGAGTACCGCAACCTCATCATCGCCTTCAAGAACGGCAATCCCGTGCGCCTGTCCGATGTGGCGCAGACTGTGGACGACGCCGAGAACACGCGTCTGGCCGCCTGGTCGGGCACACCCGAGACTGGCTCCAAGTCGGCCGTGATTCTCAATATCCGTCGCCAGCCCGGCGCGAACGTGATCGACACCGTCGATGCCATCAAGAACCTGCTGCCCCAGCTCAAGGAGACCCTGCCCGCCTCCATCGACGTGCAGGTGCTTACCGACCGCACCGTGACCATTCGCGCCTCGGTCAAGGACATGCAGTTCGAGCTGGCCCTGGCCATCGCTCTGGTGGTGATGGTGATCTTCCTGTTCCTGCGCAGCGCATCGGCCACGTTGATTCCCAGCGTGGCGGTGCCGCTGTCGCTGATAGGCACCTTCGGCGTCATGTATCTGGCAGGCTTTTCCATCAACAATCTCACGCTGATGGCCCTGACCATTGCCACGGGCTTTGTGGTGGACGATGCCATCGTGATGATCGAGAACATCGCCCGCTATGTGGAAAAGGGCGAGCCGCCCATGCAGGCCGCGCTCAAGGGCGCCAAGCAGATCGGCTTCACCATCATCTCGCTGACCATCTCCCTGGTCGCGGTGCTGATTCCGCTGCTGTTCATGGGGGATGTGGTGGGCCGTCTGTTCCACGAATTCGCCATCACCATGACGGTGGCGATTCTGATCTCGGCCGTGGTTTCGCTCACGCTCACCCCCATGCTGTGCGCGCGCCTGCTGCGCCACCAGCCAGAGGCCGAGAAGAAAAAGGCCGAGTCCAAGGGCTTCGGCGCTGCGGTCGCGCGCTTTTTCGACAAGGTGATTGCCGAATACGGCCGCATGCTGACCTGGGTGCTGGATCACAGCAAGCTGACATGGCTGGTGTTCATCGCCACGCTGCTGGTCACGGTGCTGCTGTACTTCGTCGTGCCCAAGGGCTTCTTCCCCGAGCAGGATACGGGCACGATTGCCGCGACCACCGAGGCCGACCAGTCCATCTCCTTTGCCGCCATGGCAGAGCGCCAGCAGGCGCTGGCCGAGCATTTGCTCAAGGACCCGGCCGTGGCCTCCATCTCCTCGTTCATCGGTGTCGACGGCACCAATACCACGCTCAATACCGGCCGCATCCAGATCGACCTCAAGCCGCATGCCCAGCGCGACCGCCTGCCCGTGGTGCTCAATCGACTGGCCGAAGACTCCCTGGCTGTGCCCGGCATCCGCCTCTATGCCCTGCCCGTGCAGGACCTGACGATAGAGGACCGCCAGGCCCGCACCCAGTACCAGCTGCTGCTTTCCTCGCCGGACATGAACCAGCTCACGGCCAGTACCAGGATTTTGGTGGAGCGCCTGCAGCAACTGCCCCAGTTGCTGGATGTGAGCAGCGATCTGCAGAACCAGGGCCGTCAGGCCTATGTGCAGATCGACCGGGCCCAGGCCAGCCGCCTCGGCGTGACGGTCTCGTCGGTGGACTCGGCCCTCTACAACGCTTTCGGCCAGCGCCTGATCTCCACCATCTTCACGCAATCCAACCAGTACCGGGTGGTGCTGGAGGTGGCGCCGCAGTTCAAGATCGGGCCTGAGGCCTTGCAGAACATCTATGCCGCATCGAGCAACGGAGCGCCGGTGCCGCTGTCTTCGATTGCCACGGTGAGCGAGCGTCCGATGGCACTGGCCGTCAACCATGTGGGGCAGTTGCCTGCGGCTACGATTTCGTTCAACACCGCATCCGGCGTGTCGCTGGGCCATGCGGTTGAAGCGGCACAAGCCGTCATCGGGCAGCTGCGCGACGAAGGGCAGATCCCGCTGTCGGTGGATTCGCAGTTCCAGGGTGCGGCGCTGGCCTTCCAGGCCTCGCTGTCCAATACCCTGCTGCTGGTGCTGGCCGCCATCATCACCATGTACATCGTGCTGGGCGTGCTCTACGAGAGCACGATTCACCCGATCACGATTCTCTCCACCCTGCCGTCGGCGGGCGTGGGGGCGCTGCTGGCCTTGCTGGTGGCGGGGCTGGATCTGGACATCATCGCCATCATCGGCATCATCTTGCTGATCGGCATCGTCAAGAAGAACGCCATCATGATGATCGACTTCGCGTTGGACGCCCAGCGCGAGGAGGGCATGAACGCGCGCGACGCCATCTACCAGGCCTGTCTGCTGCGCTTCCGCCCGATTCTCATGACCACGCTGGCTGCCCTGCTGAGCGCGCTGCCCATGATGCTGGGAACCGGCGTGGGCAGCGAGCTGCGTCAGCCGCTGGGCGTGACCCTGGTGGGCGGCCTGCTGCTGAGCCAGCTGCTGACCCTGTTTACCACGCCGGTGATCTATCTGACCTTTGAAAACTGGGCCGAGGGCTGGCGCACCCGGCGCGGCCTGCCGGCCGTCAAGCAGGTGCCGCACTCCGAGGCCGAAGTCATGGGCGAGGCAGGCGATGGCGGCCAGAGCGGGGCGCGTCCATGAGCATCTCCACGCCCTTCATCTTCCGGCCCATTGCAACCCTGCTGCTGACCATAGGCATGGCCCTGGTGGGCGGCGTGGCCTATTTTCTGCTGCCTGTGGCGCCGCTGCCGCAGGTGGACTATCCGACGATTTCGGTGACCGCCAGCCTGCCCGGCGCGGCGCCGGACACCATGGCGGCCACCGTGGCCACGCCGCTGGAGCGCGCCCTGGGCGCGATTGCCGGCGTCAACGAGATGACGTCCAGCTCCAGCATGGGTAGCACGCGCATCACGCTGCAGTTCGATCTGACGCGCACGGTGGACAGCGCCGCCCATGACGTGCAGGCCGCCATCAATGCGGCGCGCACGCTGCTGCCTTCGGGCATGCCGGGCAACCCGACCTATCGCAAGGTCAACCCGGCCGACGCGCCCATCATGATTCTGGCGCTGACTTCGGACTCCCTCACGCGCGGCCAGATGTATGACGCGGCCTCCACGGTGCTGGCACAGAAGCTGGCCCAGGTGGAAGGCGTGGGCCAGGCTTCGATCAATGGCGGTGCGCTGCCGGCCGTGCGTGTGGAGCTGGATCCGGTGCGTCTGGCCGCCAATGGCGTATCGCTGGATGCGGTGCGCACGGCCATCACCGCCACCAATGCCAACCGCCCCCTGGGCGCCGTGGAGCGTGAAGACCACTACTGGCAGGTGGCGACCAACGACCAGGCCCGCACTGCCGCCGAATACGCGCCGCTGGTGCTGCGCTGGAACAACGGCAATGCGGTGCGGCTGTCCGATGTGGCCGATGTCACCGACTCCGTGCAGGACATTCGCAACTACGGCGTGATGAATGGCAAGCCCGCCGTGCTGCTGCAGGTGTTCAAGCAGCCCGACGCCAACATCCTGCAGGCCGTGGACAAGGTGCGCGCCATGCTGCCCCAGCTCAGGGCGTCGATCAACCCGGCCATCGATGTCACGGTGATCTCGGACCGCACGCCCACGCTGCGCGCCTCGGTCAAGGAGGTGCAGAACGCGCTGCTGATTTCGATAGCGCTGGTCATCATGGTGGTGTTCGTCTTTCTGCGCCGGCTGCGCGCCACGTTGATTCCGGCCGTGGCCGTGCCCGCCTCGCTGATGGGCACCTTCGGCATCATGTACCTGTGCGGCTACACGCTGGACAACCTCTCGCTGATGGCGTTGACGGTGGCCGCAGGCTTTGTGGTGGACGATGCCATCGTGGTGCTGGAGAACGTGATGCGCCACATGGAGCGCGGCAAGTCCGCGATGCAGGCGGCCATCGAAGGCGCGCGCGAGATCGGCTTCACCGTGGTCTCCATGAGTCTGTCGCTGATCGCAGTGTTCGTGCCCATTTTGTTCATGGCCGGCATCGTGGGGCGCTTCTTTCGTGAATTCGCCGTGGTCATGTCGGCAGCGATTCTGGTTTCCATGATCATCTCGCTGACCACCACGCCCATGATGTGTGCGGCCTTGCTGCGCACGCCTGCTGACGAGGAGCGCCGCCGCGTCGAACGTGCCCGGCGCCCGTTCACGCGCCGCTGGGATGCCTTCTGGCTGCGCGTCTCGCTGGCCATGGATCGCTTCGAGGCGCGCGTGACGGCGCTTTACCGTCACACCCTGGCCTGGGGGCTGCGCCACCAGCCCGTGGTGCTGCTCAGTCTGGTGGCGGTCATCGGCCTCAACATCCATCTCTACCAGACCATAGACAAGGGCTTCATGCCCAGCGAGGACACGGGCCGCGTCATGGGCTTCATCCGTGCCGACCAGTCCACGTCCTTTCAGGCCATGGAGCGCCGCATCAAGCGTTTTCTCGATGTGGTGCAGCAGGACCCGGCCGTGGAATATGTGACCGGCTTTACCGGCGGCGGTCAGGCCAATGCGGCCAATATGTTCATGTCGCTCAAGCCCATGGCCGAGCGCAAGGTGTCCAGCGACGAGGTCATCAACCGCCTGCGTGAAAAGCTCAAGGACGAACCCGGTGCGCGCCTGTTCATGATGACGCAGAGCGATGTGCGCATCGGCGGGCGCCAGAGCATGTCCTCCTATCAGTACACGCTGCAGGCCGACGATACGGCCGAGCTGCGCCTGTGGGAGCCGCGCATCCGTCAGGTGCTGTCCACGCTGCCGGAGCTGACCGATGTCAACAGCGATGTGCAGGACAACGGCATGCAGACCAAGCTGGTCATAGACCGCGACCAGGCCACGCGTCTGGGCCTGACGGTGGCGCAGATCGACAACACGCTCAACGATGCCTTTGGCCAGCGCCAGGTGGGCGTGATCTACAACCCGCTCAACCAGTACCGCGTGGTGATGACGGCCTCGTCCCAGTATCTGCAGAGCCCGGAGACGCTGCGCGGCTTCTTCTTCGTCAACAGCGCGGGCCAGCAGATTCCGCTGACGGCCTTTGCCAGGATCACCACCTCGACCACGCCACTGTCCGTGCAGCACCAGAGCGGCACGCCGGCCAGCACCGTGAGCTACAACCTGGCGCCCAATGTCTCGCTGTCGCAGGCCAATGACGCGATCCGCAATGCCATGCTGGAGCTGGGCGTTCCGGTATCCATCCGCGGCAGCTTCAGCGGCTCGGCCGGTGCCTTCCAGCAGGCGCTGGCGGGCCAGCCCCTGCTGATTCTCGCAGCCATCCTCACCATCTATCTGGTGCTGGGTATCCTCTACGAGAACCTGGTTCACCCGCTGACGATTCTGTCCACCTTGCCCTCGGCAGGTGTGGGGGCGCTGCTGGCGCTGATGTGGTTCAAGACCGAGTTCTCGCTGATCGCCTTCATCGGCGTGATCCTGCTGATCGGACTGGTCAAGAAGAACGCCATCATGATGATCGACTTCGCGCTGGAGCGCGAGAAAGGCGGTCATGCCACGGCGGCCCAGGCCATCTATCGGGCCTGCCACCTGCGCCTGCGTCCCATACTGATGACCACCATGGCGGCCCTGTTCGGTGCGCTGCCCCTGGCCCTGGGCCGGGGCGATGGTGCCGAGCTGCGCCAGCCCCTGGGCATTGCGATCGTGGGCGGCCTGCTGCTGAGCCAGTTGCTCACGCTCTACACCACGCCCGTGGTCTATGTGCTGCTGGACCGTGTGCGCCGCAGCGTGCTACGCCTCTGGGCGCGCCGTCCGGCCAGAAGGCGCGGCGGCCCGGCCTCTGCCATGGCTGCGGCAAAGTGAGATGAATATGCCAGCACAGTTTTTGAATCAGATCGGCTTCAAACCCAATCAAGGTAAGCGTAAGAAGCTCACTTTTATGAAGAATTCTTCCAGGGCGCTGCCCCGCTGGATGCCGCGTCTGTTGCCGCTTGCCACGGCGCTGGCGCTGGCAGCCTGTTCCACCCAGCCCGCCTATCAGTCGCCCCGGCTGGAGGTGCCGGCCCGGTTCAAGGAGGCCACGCCCGAGGCCGCGCAGTTCGGCGTCTGGCAACCGGCGCAGAGTTCGGGGGGCAGCCCGGCCACGGCAGTGCCCGACCAGTGGTGGACGGTGTATGGCGACAGCACGCTGGATCAGCTGCAGCAAGCGGCAGCCGCGGGCAATCCCAGCGTGGAACAGGCCGTGGCCCGTCTGCGCTCGGCCCAGGCCGCCGTCGCCAGCAGCCGCGCCGCGCAATTGCCCACGCTCGGCACCACGGGCAGCGGCTCGCGTGCCTTGACCGGCGGCGGCACCTACAGCAATACCAACGGCGAGAACGTGGCGCGCAGCGGCAGCATCAACAACAACTTCTCGCTGGGCCTGAGCGCCAGCTGGGAGCTGGATCTCTGGGGCAAGCTCTCGGGCGCGGTGGACGCCAGCAGGGCTTCGGCCCAGGCCAGTGCCGACGATCTGGCTGCGGCCCGTCTGTCGGCCCAGGCATCGGTGGCCCAGACCTATTTCTCGCTGCGTGCCGCCGAGGCGCAGATGAAGTATCTGCAGGAAAGCCTGCAGGCCTATGAGCAAAGCCTGAAGCTCACGCAAAATCGCTACCAGGCGGGCGTGGTGTCGTCGGCCGATGTGGCCCAGGCCCAGTCCCAGTACAAGAGCACGCAGGCCAGCCTGCTGGAAGCCCGCATCACGCGCGCTCAGTACGAGCATGCGCTGGCGGCCTTGCTGGGCAAGGCTCCGGCCAACTTCAGCCTGCCGGTCACCGGCCACCTGCCGACACCGCCTGCAGTGCCCGAGATGCTGGCCTCCACTCTGCTGGAGAGGCGCCCCGACATTGCTGCCGCGGAGCGCCGCGTGGCCATGGCCAATGCGCAGATCGGCGTGGCGCGTGCGGCCTACTTCCCGTCGCTGACCCTGTCGGCATCGGCCGGCTATCGCAACTCCGTGCTCTCCGATCTGCTCAATGCTCCGAATCTGTTCTGGTCGCTGGGACCGGCGCTGGCCATGAGTCTGTTTGACGGTGGAGCGCGCTCGGCGGCCGTGGAGTCGGCCCGTGCCGCGCTGGACCTGAATGCCGCCACCTACAAGCAGACGGTGCTGACAGCGCTGCAGGAGGTGGAGGACAACCTGGTTGCCGCCGTCAATCTGGCGCAGGAGGAGCAGGTGCAGACCGAGGCCCTGGCCGCAGCGCAGAAGTCGCTGACCGTGGCCAACAACCAGTACCAGGCCGGCATCGTGGCCTATCTGAACGTGCTCTCGGCCCAGACGACGGTGCTCAGCGCCCAGAACAGCCTCAATAGCGTCAGAAACCGCAGGTTGACCGCCGTGAACACCTTGCTCAAGAACGTGGCTGGGCGCTGGGAGCCGCTGGATGCGGGGCTGCGCAAAGAGTGAGCGCGCCGTGCAGGCTTGTGGTCTGGGTTACAACCGTGGCTCTGTTGTTGTGAAGATCAAACCATGAGCATTGCTGTTTTCTACCTGCGCAATTCCGAGCCCGAAGGGCAGACTCCGGTCTGGCAGCCGCAATGCCGGGCCTTCTCCGATGCGCAGATGGGCGAGGCGCTGGCCCTGTGCCAGCAACTGCGCAAGGACGAACGCAATGCCCATGTGGTGATTTCGTCGGAGTTGCGCGATATGGTCGGGCCCGTGGGCGTGTCTGCTGTGGAAGACGGCAAGACCCCCGACGGTTTTGACTACCAATGGAGCAAGGCCGGGCGTGCCGGGGCCAGCCGCAAGAATGCGGCGGAGGCACCCAGGCGCCGCCAGGATATGGACAACTGAGCTGGGCTCCCAGGGGCGGCCTACGCCGCCTGAGCCTTGGCCAGATAGCTGGCCAGAAACTGCATGCTCCCGCTCCAGCCCATGGTCATGCTCGCGTGCGAGCTGTTGAACACCGCTTCCTCCATGGCATTGGCATTGAGGGCGCGCCATTCAAGGTGGATACGCGTGCCGCCGGCCTCCTCGGTCAGTGTGGTGCTCGACAAGGTGTAAAGCGGCCATTGCGGCGCCATGGGGTGGCGTGTGACGCCACCGGCAGCATCGCTGAACTGCACCACGACGACGATGCGTTCGGGGGCCTTCAGCTCTCTGAAAGTCCACTTGCCCCACATGACCGGGGCCTGGGTCATGGCCTCGGCGCGCATGCCGTAATGAAAGCTGCCGCCTTCGCGTGCATCCACTTCGCATTGCGTCATCACCATGCCGGGCGGGCGCATCCACTGACTCAGGTGCTCGGCCTGCGTGAAGGCCGCGTAGACCAGCTCGCGTGGAGCCTTGACGAATTGCTCGAAAACAAACGGGGCTGAGAGTTTCTCGGTCATGGAGATGCCTTTGCAGGTCGCGTCAGGCATTCCATTGTGCACAGCACTCAGCTGACTTCAAGCCGGAATTTCAGCTCTCCAGATCGAAGGCTGCGCGCAGCGCATCGCCAAATTGCATGGAGCCAGAAAGCGACAGGTTGACCGTGGTGCGGCCCGTGGCCGATGCCTGCAGCTCCAGCGTGCCAGCCGCCTTGTCAAAGCGTGCGTTCAATGGCTTGCCATCATCATCCTGAGCCTGCAGGTCGTAGTCCCAATCAAAGCCATCTTCCACGGCACCCTGACGGCCCACAAACTTCTGGCCGGCCCAGCGCAGCAGGGCTTCGATTTCAGCGGCCAGAGCGGGAGCGCGCTCGGCCTTGACGCTGGCCATGGCATCCCAGGTGCCTGTGCCTTCTTCATCTTCGCTGTAGTCGAATTCCAAATAATCGAGAGCCATGGCATATTGCGCGTTATTGAGGGGGACGCCATTGTGCCTGGGCCTTGCTATGCGCATAGCCTTGGGTTCTTTGGACACAATCAGCCGTAGACATATATATACAAGGCGTTGTCAGCTATGAATTCTGAACTCGATGATGGCTGCGAGCCGCTCTGCATGGTGCAGGCTCTGCAGGTGAGCTTTGGCTACCCCGGCCGTGTTGTGGCCCAAGAGGCCTCGCATTGCTGGCATGCCGGGCTGTGTCTGCTGCAAGGTGACGAAGGCACGGGCAAGACCAGCTGGCTCAAGGCATTGGCCGGGCAATTGCCGCTGCGCATGGGCTTGCTGCACTATCCGTTCGCCGACGATGGTAGCCTGACTGCAAGCTCCTGCTTCTGGCAGGACCCACGCCAGCCGCTCAACGATGTCTACAACCAGATGCCGGCCCAGAGCTGGGTGGCTTTGCAGCGCACGCTGTATCCGCATTGGTCGCAGCAGCAGTTCGAGCAGCATGTGCAGGGCTTCGGGCTGGAGCCACATTTGCACAAGCCGCTGCTGGCCCTGTCCTCGGGCACCCAGCGCAAGCTGTGGATGGCCGCTGGCTGGGCCAGCGCCGCCGAGCTGGTGCTGATCGACGAGCCGCTGGCGGCGCTGGACAAACCGTCCGAGCGCTATGTGCAGCATGCGCTGGCGGCCATGGCCGCCGAGCTCAAGAATCCGGCACGGCCCCGCAGCGTCATCGTGGCGCATTGGGATGCCATGCAGGGTGTGGACTGGGAGGATGTGATGGTGCTGGCTACATCGCCTTGAACCGTGTTGCGTACAGACGGCTGACGGCCAGCTTTTCGGGACGCTCGCGCAGCAGCAGGCTGAGGCGTCCGGACTCGTCACGCTGGGCGCTGGCAATGGCTTGCGCCCGCACCACGGTGCCGCGATGGATCTGCCAGAACTCGCGCGCGTCTAGTTGCGGCAGCAAATCCTTCAGCGGGGTGCGGATCAGATACTCCTGACCGGCCGTCAGCACGCGCAGGTACTTGTCGGCGGCTTCGAGGTAGACGATGTCCTGCACCCTCACCATATGGATCTGGTTGCCGACGCTGGCCTGAATGATCTGCAGGGCTGCGGGGCCCTGCCCCAGCAGTTGCTGCTGCAGCCCGAGCAACTGCTCGAGCTGACGGTGATTCTGCATGGCAAGGTCCATGCCCTGCGCCGGCTGGCGCTGCTGCCACCACTGCTGCAGGCGTTGCACGGTCTGGCCGAGGCGGGCCGCCTGCACCGGCTTGAGCACATAGTCCATGGCGCAGGCCTCGAAGGCCGCCAGGGCGTACTGGTCGTAGGCGGTGACAAAGACAATCGCCGGTAGTGCTTGTTCCTCAGGCCAGGCATCGGCGATTTCGGCGGCGGCTTCCAGCCCTGTCTGGCCGGGCATGCGAATGTCCAGGAACAGCAGATCGGGCAGCAGGGTCAGCGCCTGCTGCACGGCGCTGATGCCGTCGGCCACCCTGGCCTCTATATGCAACTGGGGCCAGAGCTGGCCCAGCAACTGCTGCAATGCCAGGGCCAGCAGCGGTTCATCTTCGGCAATCAGGGCGCGCGGCGGACTGGTGTTCATGGCTGGGACTTCAGGGGTAATACGATACAGGCCCTGGTTCCGCCTGCGCTATCTGCTGTCAGGTCGAAGCGGGCAGCGCCGCCGTAGCGGCTGGCCAGACGCTCGCGAATCTGCTGCAGGCCAAAGCCGGAGCCCGAAGGCAGCTGGCCCGCCACCACGGGCAGGCCCAGGCCATTGTCATGCACGCTGAGCAGGAGGCGGCTGTCATCCAGCATGCCTGCCTGAACGGCAATGTGGCCGCCGGCCAGCTGGGGCTCCAGTCCATGGCGAATGCTGTTCTCCACCAGCGGCTGCAACAGCAGGGTTGGCACGGGCAGTGCGGCCAGTTCGGCGGGCAGCGTCAAGGAGTAGCTGAGCCGGTCGCCCATGCGGATCTGCATCAGGGCCAGATAGTCGGTCAGCAAGGCAAATTCGCTGGCAAGACTATGGGTGCCGCTGCGCGAGCCGGCCAGCGTGGCACGCAGGTAGGCGATCAAATGGTCGAGCATCTGCTCCGCACGTGGCGCATCGCTTGCAATCAGCACGCGAAGATTGGCCAGGGTGTTGAACAGCATATGTGGCTCCAGCTGGGCCTGCAGCAGACCCAGCCGCGCTTCGGCGGCCTGGCGCTGGGCCTGCTCTGCCTGCATTTGCAGATGGCGCGATTTGCCCACCACATAAAAGCCCCAGGACATGGCAATGCTGGTCGCCATGGTGATGGCAAACGGCAGCCATAGCGAGGGTCGGGCTGCGGCAGACAGTTCGGGATGGAACTGCTGAACATAGAGGCTGCCAAGCGGATTGCCCAGAACCAGACCGGCTGCAATTCCCAGCGGCACCAAGGCCATGCCGCGCATGCCGCGCGGCCAGGGAATGTCGTCGGACTCGCGCCAGCGCAACCTGAGCAGATCGATGCTCAGCCAGCTGATCAGGCCGATGGCCAGCGAATAGGCAAGGTTGACATCCCACAGGCCCTGGCCCAGTGCCGTCAGCGCTGCAGCGATCAGCAGGCAGGCCGCCACGGTGATGCCGGCGTGACGGAAGAGGGGTGTGGGCGCAAACATGGACATGACAGGCATGGTAGGTGATGGGTGGCCTGGCATCTAGCGCTTTTCGCTGCGCTGCAGCGCTTTCAGTTCGTGCTCCAGCAGTTGCTGAAAGAGCGGACTGCCGGGTGCCAGCAGCCAGACCACGGCGCCATGTATCAGCAGGCCCAGACCCCAGCCCAGAGCCGGGTAGATGGCCCAGTGTCGTCCCTGGCTCAGAGCCAGGGCCATCAGGCCCAGATTCACTGCGGCATAGACCGCAGCATGGATATACCAGGCCAGCTTCATGCCGGCGCGGCGGCGTGCCTGGCGGTGCAGGGCGTCTTCAGAGATCGGGTGCATGTCTTTTCCTAGTAGTGCTTGGGATGAGTGCGGGGATCAGGCCAGTCCTTTCCACAGCAGATTGCCGAGCAGTCGGCCCGGAAGCAGCGTGAACAGCCCTGCGACCACGCAGCTGCCGAAGTACAGCTTGCGCATGACGCTGCGGTGCTGGGCGATGCGTCGATGGGCCAGATGCCAGAAAGACAAGGCCAGGCCTCCGAGCGTCACGGGGATCAGCAGATGAATGGGCGTGAAGCCTGCCCAGTTGGGCAGCTTGAAGTCGCGTATGAACAATGCGGAGATGGCAGTGGCCAGCATGAGCAGCACAAAGCCATAGCCTGCAAGTCTGTGCACCCAGGGTAGCGGGCTGGCCTGGCGCCTGGCCCAGAGTGCAATGGCTCCGGTCAGAGTGGCCGCGATGGCGGAACTCATGTGAAAGGCAATCAATGGCGTGAGTTGCATGGCTGGCTCCTGGTGCTTGCACATGACTGTGCAAGCCGGGCCTGCTGCCGACCAGTGCTTTGCGACGAAGTGACCAGACACGGGAGCCAGTTGCATCTCCGCAGGTGTGAGTGGTGTACTGGTTTGGCTTGTGTTTGTTTGTGCGCGCACACATATCACGCAGCAGTTTCAGAACTTGCAGCCTGCCTTGGATCCCGTTGAGATTTCAGGGTGTTTGGCATCGGCAAGGAGATTGATTATTAAAATTAACGATTCTGAAAATCATTCTCAATAACTTTAATAATGTTCCTGTTCCGACCGATTTCCCTGGCTGCCCTCGCACTGTGCAGCCAGCAGACCGTTTTTGCCCAGACTTCCAGCACTGAATCAGAAGCTGCCCTGCAGACCGTGACTGTGGAGGCCAGCGCCGATGCTTCGGCCCAGGGTCTGGCCAGGCCTTTTGCGGGTGGGCAGGTAGCTACCGGAGCACGCAACGGCATTCTGGGAACGCGGGACTGGAAGGAGTCCTCGTTTTCGTCGACGGCCTATACCAGTCAGCTCATCGAAGACACTCAGTCCAAGAGTGTGGGTGATGTGCTACTGAGCGATCCGTCGGTGCGCCAGGCGCGCGGTTATGGCAATTTCCAGGAGCTGTACATGCTGCGCGGCATGCCGGTTTATTCCGATGACATTGCCTACAACGGCCTTTATGGCTTGCTGCCGCGCCAGTATGTGGCATCCGAATTCTTCGAGCGTGTCGAGGTGCTGCGCGGTGCGAATGCCTTCCTCAACGGCGCGGCTCCGGGCGGCAGCGGCGTGGGAGGCGTGATCAGCCTGTTGCCCAAGCGCGCAGGCAGGGAGCCACTGACTCAGGTGAGCACGGGCATACAAACGGGCGGCCAGGCATATGCCTCGGCAGATCTGTCGCGCCGTTTCGGCCCGGATCAGAGCATGGGCGTACGCTTGAATGCCGTGCGTCGCGACGGCGGTACAGGCGTCAAGGGAGAGGATCGTTCATTAACAGCGTTGGGCCTGGGTCTGGACTGGCGCAGCCGTGACCTGCGTCTGTCGGCCGATGTGGGCTATCAGCGTAACAGCTATCGCGGTGGGCGGCCCAGCGTCACGCCTTCGGACTTCATCCCTGTCGTGCCGGACAACAAGACTAATTACGCTCAGAATTGGGCCTCCTCCATCGAACGTGACGTTTTCACCACCTTGCGGGGAGAGTGGGACATCAACTCCACGACCACAGCCTGGGCTGCCGGTGGCCTACGCCGTAGCAAGGAAGACAATATCAACAGCAATGTGACCGTGCTCAATGCTCAGGGCGATACCACGGGCACGCGTTTCGACAATCTGCGCAAGGACCGCGTGCGCACAGCCGAAGCCGGCATTCGTACCCGACTGCAGACCGGCAGCATAGGTCATGAGCTGGTTGCCTCGGCCAGTACCTATTCCGCCACGGAGACCGGTGCCTGGGCCATGGCTTCGGGCGTGAGCAACAACCTCTACAACCCCTATGCCAGCCTCATGCCGCAGAACACCTTCTTCGGTGGCTCCATGGTCAATCCCTACAAGGTGGGCGAGACCCGCTTCGATAGTCTGGCCCTGGGAGATGCGCTGTCCATGTTTGACGACCGCCTGCGCGTGACGCTGGGCCTTCGCCACCAGCGCATAGACCAGAGCAGCTACGACTACACCAGCGGCCTGCAGACCGACAGCTACAGGAAGTCCGCCACCACACCCGCACTGGGCGTGGTATTCAAGGCCACCGACGATGTCTCGGTTTACGCCAACTACATCGAGGCCCTGACCAAGGGCGCCGTGGCACCTGCCACGGCCAATAACCTGCCCGTGTTGAATGCCGGCCAGGTGTTCTCGCCATACAAGTCCAAGCAAAAAGAGCTGGGCGTCAAATGGCAGCGCGGCACTCTGGGCGCGACGGCGGCCCTGTACACGACCGATGTTCCCAGTAGCTATGTGGTCAACCAGATGTACGGCCAGTACGGCAAGCAGCGCAACCAGGGTATGGAATTCACGGTCTTCGGCGAAGCCACCAAGGGGCTGCGCGTGCTCGGTGGTCTGACGCTGACCCAGGCCAAGATCAAGCAGGCGGCCGACGCCTCCCAGGTCGACCGCTATCCGATCGGCGTACCTAAGACACAGGCCACGCTGGGTGTGGATTGGGACGTGCCTGGTGTGTCCGGTCTGGCACTCAATGCGCGTGTTACGCATACCTCAAGCCAGTACGCCAATGCCGCGAACACCCTGAAAGTCGCCAGCTGGACGCGCACCGACATCGGTGCGCGCTACCTGGTCGATCTGGGCAATGACCGCATGCTGACGCTGAGGGCCCGTCTGGACAATGTGTTCGACAAGAACTACTGGGCTTCGGTGGGCGGCTATCCAGGGGCCAACTATCTGGTGCAGTCGGCTCCGCGCACCCTGTCGGTCAGCGCCACGGTCAACTTCTGAGGCTGAGCGGATATGCGAGCTCTGTGGACTGTGGTTCATCGCTGGGTAGGCCTGTTTCTCGCGGCCTTCCTGGTCATGACCGGTCTCACGGGAGCAGTGCTCTCGTGGGATCATCAAATCGACGACTGGCTCAACGCCGACATGCTGCACACGGCGGGACGCGGTCCGCTGCAGACGCCGCTGCAATTGGCCCAGGCCGTGCAGGCGGCCGACCCGCGCGTCGAGATCTCCTATATGAGCCTGGGCCTGCGCGAGGGCGAGGCGGCTTCCTTTCTGGTGCGGCCGCTGGTGGACCAGGGCACGGGCAAGCCCCATGTGCTGGGCTACAACACGGTGTTCGTGGACCCGGTGACGGGTGCCATCACAGGCCACCGCGACTCCAGGAGCCTGGCCCTGAGCTGGCGCAATCTCATGCCCTGGCTGCGCCATCTGCATGAAAGCCTGCTCAGTCCCACTTTTGCGGGCAGCAACCGCTGGGGCTACTGGTTCATGGGCGGTCTCGCGCTGCTGTGGCTGGCCGACAGCTTCTGGGCACTGGTGCTGACCCTGCCGGTGAAAAAGAAGACAGCTGCGGCCGGGGTGCAGGACGCGCCCGCCCGGGCCGCCGGCAAGTCCTGGTGGGCACGCTGGATGCCGTCCTGGCGCATACGCTGGGGCACCGGTGCCTACAAGCTCAATTTCGATCTGCACCGCGCCGGCGGGCTGTGGATCTGGGGCGTGATCGTCATCGTGGCCTTTACCTCGTTTTCGATCAATCTCTACCGCGAGGTGTTCTATCCCGTGATGAGCAAGGTCTCGACCACCACGCCCGGCCCCTACGAGACGCTCAAGCCTGCACCTTTGGGCAGCTTTATCGAGCCCAAGATCGGCTTTGCCACGGCCATCGAGATCGCGCGCCAGGAGGCGGTGCAGCTGGGCATCAAGACCGAGGCCGGAGGCATCTGGTATGGCGGGGATTTCCCGTTCTACAACGTGTCCTTCTTCGATCCGGACGACGAAACCGGTGCCATGGGCATGGGGCTGTCCAATGTCTATGTGAGCTCGGAAAGCGGCGAGGTGCTGGGCAGCTATCGTCCCTGGCATGGCACGGGAGCCGATGTGTTCGTCCAACTGCAGCTGCCGCTGCACAGCGGTCGCATCCTGGGCACCTTCGGGCGTGTGCTGATATCGGTGGTCGGCGTGATGGTGGCCATGCTGTCCATCACCGGCGTCGTCATCTGGTGGAAAAAACGCCGCGCCCGGCGAACGGCCCTGGCCGCTGCCTCAGCCTGAAACCACAAAGCCACCTTGCGGTGGCTTTGTGCATTGCGCTCTGCGCGGAAGCGGCAGAGCCGCTCAGGCGGCTCAGTCCTTCTTCAGGCACTCGCTCATGAAGGCCTTGCGCTCGTCGCCCTTTTTGCCAGCGGCGTCGGTATTGCAGCTCTTCATGCGTTCCTGCTGACGCTTTTTGCCGTCGGACAGGCAGGACTTCATGAACTCCTTGCGTTCATCGCCCTTCTTGCCGGTGGCTTCGGTGTTGCAGGTGCCCATGAGCTGCTGCTGGGCGGTTTTGGGCTTGTCGCCGGCAGCCATGCTCATGCTGCAGGCCAGGGACACGATAGCCAGGACCACAAATTTTTTCATGATGGTGTGATTTTTGAAAAAACGCCGACAACCGGCGCGCAGCTATTGCAGCACAAGCGCGTGACTTTGCCCAGAAGCGTCGACCTTGTCTTGTAAAAGTTTGCGATTGTCTGTCGATTGGCGGGCGGAAAAGGTCTTGTGAGCGCGAACGGGAAAATGGCGAGCGGATAATGAGCGGCTTTGCTTCAACCCTGCATCCAAAGGACGATTCGCGTGGATACTTTATTGCTGGTCAAGGCCGCCATCATGGGCATTGTGGAAGGGCTGACCGAGTTCTTGCCGATTTCCTCAACCGGCCACCTGATCCTGGCGGGGTCGCTGATGGGCTTCGTCGGCGGCAAGGCCAAGGTGTTTGAGATCGCGATCCAGACCGGAGCCATCTTTGCCGTGATGCTGGTGTACTGGCAGAAGATCCGGGACACGCTGGTAGAGCTGCCCAGCAGCCGCCAGGCGCAGAAGTTTGCGCTCAACGTCATCATCGGCTTCCTGCCCGCCGTGGTGCTGGCGCTGCTGTTCGGCAAATACGTGCAGGAGCATCTGTTCACGCCGGTCATCGTGGCGACCACCTTCATCCTCGGCGGTTTCGTGATTCTCTGGGCCGAGAACCGCCCCGCCGCCGCCACCCGCGTGCAGTCGGTGGACGATATGACAGCTCTCGATGCGCTCAAGGTCGGCCTGGTGCAGTGCTTTGCCCTGGTGCCCGGCACCAGCCGCAGCGGCTCCACCATCATCGGCGGCATGCTCATGGGCCTGTCGCGCAAGGCGGCCACGGACTTCTCGTTCTTCCTGGCCATGCCCACGCTGATCGGTGCGGGCGTCTACAGCCTCTACAAGGAGCGTGCGCTGCTGTCCATGGCGGATGTGCCGCTGTTTGCCGTGGGTCTGATCTTTTCCTTCATCAGCGCCTGGCTGTGCGTGCGCTGGCTGCTGCGCTTTATCTCCACCAACAGCTTTGTGCCCTTTGCCTGGTACCGCATCGTTTTCGGCGTCATCGTGCTGGTGACGGCCTATACCGGCATCGTGGACTGGCACCATTGAGTGCCTTGGCACCGCCCACAAAAAAGCCGCTTGCGTGATTGCAAGCGGCTTTTTTAATAGCTGCCAGCGCCTGATTCGATTTAACTTCAACTTGATCTGATACTGAAATCTAGATGCAGAAGGCGGTGCAAGCTATCTATTTATGAGTGCTGCCAGCGGATTTCTGCAAAATGGTCTGCTCCATATTGAGCAGCGAAGCCTCGATGGCGGCGGCGGTGGCCTCGGGGCGTTCCATGGGAAACAGATGGCCGCCGTCCAGCATGGTGATGCGCCCGCGGGTGATGCGCTGCGTCATCTCCATGCCCACCTGGCGCATCTCCACCGACGAGCGACCGCCGATGAAGGCCACCGGGCAGCGCACGGGGTGACGCCTGAGCTGGTTGTTGAGATTGCTGGGCAGGGTGTTGTAGATGGCGGTTTCCACCTCGCGCCTGAACAGCAGGCTGCGCTTGCCCTGGTCGTCCTCCAGACCGTGCTGCACATAGTCCTGCAGCACCTGCGGGTGCCACTGGGCAAACGCCTTCTTGCCGCGAAAATACTCCAGCGCCTCCTCGTTGCTGGCCCAGGTGGTGCGCCGGCGCTGGCTGATCTTGCCGGGGGAGACCGATGCCACGATCTGCGTCTGCTTGGCCAGGCCCACGGCGTTCGCTTTCCAGCCACCCAGCAGGGGCGAGTCGATCAGCAGTACGCCGCGCGCCAGATCGGGGCGTTTGGAGGCCGCCTGAAAACTCAGAATGCCGCCCAGCGAGTGGCCCACCAGATAGACCGGCTGGCCGTGCCGCTCGACCTGCTGCTCGATATATTCGATGAGCTCGTCCACCAGATGCGGCCAGTGGTTGGTGACCGGGCGCCTGGGGTCATGGCCGAAGCGCTGCACGCCGCCGGCGTCGATGCCGCGCTGACGCAGCAGCGAAAACAGCAGGCGATAGGTACCTATGGGAAAGCTGTTGGCATGCGCGAAGACCACGGGCAAGGTGTTCGTCGTGCTGGCGGTGGCAGTGGGCTGGGACATGGCGCTGAACGGGCTGGACAGTAAAAACGCCCCATGGGGGCGTTGGATGCGCCGATCAGTTTAGCGCCTGGACAGCGAAGCCTGTCTTTGCACGCGTGCCTGTTCTTCGGCGCTCTGCAGGCGCTGGTATTCATCGGCCATGCTCAGGCCGGCCTGAGCCGGCACTACGGGCTGGCGCAGCGCAGCAGGCGGAATATTGCCTGCGCCCAGCCCATGGGCCGAGCGTGAGGCAACGGGTGCTCCCACTTTGACCAGAGGATGCGCACGCGGGCTGTGGATGCGAATCGGCGTATCGGTCTGGCCGCCGTCCCAGGCCGGGTCCTCGATGCTGTCGAAGACATGGCGCAGGCGCTCGCCCCAGCTATCGTGCAGCATGCGCAGATAGGGGTTGTCGGCGTCCAGGCAGACAATGCGGTCCGTGGCAAAGCGGTTGTTCTCGTAGACGATCAGATCCAGCGGCAGGCCCACCGAGAGGTTGGACTTGAGCGTGCTGTCCATGGACACCAGCGCGCACTTGGCGGCTTCGTCCAGCGGGGTCTCGGAGGTGATGACGCGGTCCAGCACGGGCTTGCCGTACTTGGATTCGCCGATCTGGAAGTAGGGCGTCTCGCCCGTGGCCTCGATGAAGTTGCCCGCCGAATAGACCTGGAACAGGCGCATGCGCTCGCCCTGGATCTGGCCGCCAAAAATCATGGAGACGTTGAAGTCCACCCCGGCGCGCTGCAGGGCCGTGGCCTCGCGCTCATGCACATGGCGCACGGCAGCACCCAGCACGCGCGCGGCATCGAACATGCTGCGCACATTCCAGATGGTCAGCATCTCGTCCGTGGTCGTGTCGTGCAACTGAAAGCTCTCCAGCAGCTCGCGTACCGACTGGGTGATGGACAGATTGCCTGCCGACTGCAGCACCATGAAGCGCTCGCCCGGTTGCTCATACAGCATGACCTTGCGGAAGGTGCTGATCTGGTCGAGTCCGGCATTGGTGCGGGAGTCGGACAGAAACACCAGGCCGGCGTTGAGCTTGAGGGCGACGCAGTATGTCATGGGTGATAGAGACAATAATGAAAAACGTATGAACACCAGATGCAGTAAGCGTCGAGTGCTTCTGAATGTATAGCTGTAAACGCAGGCTGCAACGCGATTTTAGAAGGGTTTTAATAGTGCCGTCGGCGCCCCTGTAACTGTTGCCGATGCCCTGCCCAGGCACGGCTGCGGGGCCGGGCTGAGGAAGTCCCTGAGCTGCGCAGCCTGTATGCGTGAGAAGATGCCGCCCCTTGATCGAACACTTGCTTACAGCTGGTTAGAAGAGGGCCTCCCATGCACGCATTTCCCAACCTGTCGATACGGACCAAGCTCATGTCCAGCATGCTGGCCTGCCTGCTGCTGTTCGTGGCGATTTCCACGGCGCTGGGTTTTGTGCTGACGGGCGCCAGCCTGCGCGAGCGTGTGGTGGGTCAGGAGCTTCCAGCCGTGGTGGGTGAGATCCGCAACGACATCCTGCGCCATATCGGTACGCCGCTGGCCATGGCCAGGTCGGTGGCCGGCAACAGCTTTGTGCTCGACTGGGAGGCCGCGGGCGAGCCCGAGGACGGCAATGCCGCGTGGGCCAGATATGCCCAGGCCGTCAAGCAGCAGGCCGGGGCCTCATCGGTGTTCTGGGTGTCGGGAACCACGGGCCAGTATTTCGGCGAGCAGGGGCCGCTGCGCAAGCTGGCGCCCAAGGGCCAGGGAGACCAATGGTTCTACGAGCTGCTGGCCGGCGACAAGTCGCAGGTGCTGGAGATCGACAAGGACGTCAGCTCCAACGCCTATATGCTGTTCATCAATGTCCGCTTCGATGCAGGCCAGGGCAGGCAGGGCATTGCAGGCCTGGGCCTGTCGGTGGATGAGCTGGCCCAGGCCGTGCGTGCCTACCAGGTGGGTGAGTCAGGCTCGGTGTCCCTGGTGCGCGGCAACGGCAGCATTCTCGTGCACCGTGATCCGGCACTGGTGGATGGCAAGCACTGGCTCAAGGACAGGCCCGGTTTCAGCGCCGGGCTCAGCGCTGCGCTGCTGAACCGCGAGCGCTTTGCCCATGCCATGTACGAGGCGCCCGCGGGCCGCCAACTGATCGCTTCCTCCTACGTGCCCGAGCTGGACCTGTACGTGATCGCCGAGCTGCCCGAGGCCCAGGTGCTGGGCGGCGTGCGACGAACCATTGCGCTGACCTCTGCCGTGGCCGGCCTGGTGGGCGGCGGCATAGGCTTGCTGGTGATCTGGCTGGTGAGCCGGGCAATTGCGGCACCTGTGGGGCGCGCGGCGCGCATGCTGGAGGAGATTGCCGACGGCCATGGCGACCTGAGCCGTCGCATGCAGGTGGAGAGCAATGACGAGGTGGGGGCGCTGGCGTCGGCCTTCAACCGCTTTGTCTCATCGCTGGAGCGTATGGTGGGGGCCGTACGCCAGGCCGCAGATTCGATTTCTGTGGCCAGCTCCGAGGTGGCCCAGGGCAACCAGGATCTGAGCCAGCGCACCGAACAGGCGGCCAGTGCCTTGCAGCAGACGGCGGCATCGCTGTCGGTGCTGACGGACAGCGTGCAGGCCAATACCGAAGCCACGCGCAGCGCGGGCGACCTGGCTCAGTCGGCGCGCGGCGTGGCCGAGCGTGGCGGAACGGCCTTCCAGCAGGTGGTGATGACCATGGAGGGCATCAACCACTCGTCGCGCAAGATTGCCGACATCATCGGAGTGATCGACGGCATCGCCTTCCAGACCAATATCCTGGCGCTGAACGCAGCCGTGGAGGCCGCGCGTGCCGGCGAACAGGGCCGGGGCTTTTCCGTGGTGGCGGCCGAGGTGCGCAGCCTGGCTCGGCGTTCGGCCGAGGCTGCCAAGGAAGTGCGCCAGCTCATCACTGACTCGGTGACCCAGGTGGGCAGCGGATCGCAGCAGGTGGCGCATGCGGGAGCCACCATGCAGGAGCTGCTGGACGCCGTGGCCAAGGTGACGCGGATCATCGAGGAGATCAGCAATGCTTCGCAGACTCAGGGGCGCGGCATTGCCGAGATCAACCAGTCCGTGGCCGGGCTGGACGATGCCACGCAGCAGAACTCCGCCTTGGTCGAACAATCGGCTGCTGCGGCAATCAGCCTGCGCGAGCAGGCCGCACGCCTGATGGGCGAGGTGTCTGCCTTCAAGCTCGGCGACGGGCCCCAGAGCCACCTGTCCCTGCAGCAGCGGCAGCCGCAACTGCTGGAGGCCTGAACACGAGCCGGGCCTGAAGAGATCAGGCCCGGGCTTGGGTGCGCAAGGCCTGGAACCTGTTCTTAGGCGGCGCTGGTGCTCAGTTTCTTGAGCTGGTAGAGCACTTCCAGCGCTTCGCGCGGGCTCATCGCATCGGGGTTGAGGGCGGCCATGGCCTGCTCCAGCGGGCTGGGGGCGGCGCATGCGTCCACCAGCTCCGGTGCATCGAAGAGATTGACCTGCAGCTCGTTCTCGCCGGCCTGGGATTCGAGTGCTTCCAGGGCGTGGCGCGCATGGTTGAGAACGCCTGCGGGCATGCCGGCCAGCTTGGCCACCTGAATACCGTAGCTGCGGCTGGCGGGGCCGGCCTGAATCTCGTGCAGAAACACGATGTCGCTGCCCGACTCTGCGGCGCTGACATGCACGTTGACGGCGGCCTTGGCCTTGGCGGGCAGCTCGGTCAGCTCGAAGTAGTGCGTGGCAAACAGCGTGAACGCCTTGGTCTTGTCGTGCAGCTGGCTGGCAATGCCGCTGGCCAGGGCCAATCCGTCGAAGGTGCTGGTGCCGCGGCCGATCTCGTCCATCAGCACCAGGGAGTGGGGCGTGGCCGAATGCAGAATCTGCGCGGCCTCGGTCATCTCCATCATGAAGGTGGACTGGGCATTGGCCAGATCGTCGGCGGCGCCGATACGCGTGTGGATGGCATCGATGGGCCCCAGGCGGCAGGCGCCGGCCGGCACATAGCTGCCCATGCTGGCCAGCAGCACGATCAAGGCCACCTGGCGCATATAGGTCGATTTGCCGCCCATGTTCGGGCCGGTAATGATCTGCATGCGCGTGTTGAGATTCATGCGCGTGTGGTTGGCGATGAAGCTGCCGCTGGAGGTCTCGGCCATGCGTGCTTCCACCACGGGGTGGCGGCCGGCCTCGATCTCTATGCAGGGCTGGCTGACGAACTGCGGCTCGGCCCAGTTCAGCGTCAGAGAGCGCTCGGCCAGAGTGCATAGAACGTCCAGTGCGGCAATCGCCTGGGCCACACGCGTGAGCTGGGGCACATGGGGCTGAAGCTGGTCGAGCAGCTGCTCGAACAGGAACTTCTCGCGCTGCAGCGCTCGCTCCTGGGCCGACAAGGCCTTGTCCTCGAAAGCCTTGAGTTCGGGCGTGATGTAGCGCTCGGCGTTCTTGAGCGTCTGGCGGCGACGAAAACGCTCGGGCACCGCGTCCTTGTAGCTGTTGGTGACCTCGATATAGAAGCCATGCACCTTGTTGAACTGCACGCGCAGATTGGGAATGCCGGTGAGCAGCTTTTCCTTGGCCTCCAGCTCCAGCAGAAACTCGTCGCAGTTGTTCTGAATGGCGCGCAGCTCATCGAGTTCGGCATCAAAGCCCGTGGCAATCACGCCGCCGTCGCGCACCAGAGCCGCCGGCTCTTCGAGAATCGCGCGGGCCAGCAGCTCGGCACAGCCTTCGGGCGGAATCAGGTCGCTGAAAATCTGCGTCAGATAGGCGGATGGAGCTTGTCCGGACTGTGCCAGCAGCTTCGCCTTTTCCAGCGTTTTGGACAGGCCCACCAGCTCGCGTGGACGCACCTGGCGCAGGGCGATGCGGGCGGTGATGCGCTCCACATCGCTCACGCCCTTGAGCTCGGCACGCAGGGCCTGCCAGGGTGCCATGCCCGCACCCGTGCCGCGCAGCACGCCTATGGCTTCCAGGCGTTGCATGGCGGACTTGCGATTGCGCTCGGGCTCCAGCAGCCAGGTCTTGAGCAGACGACTGCCCATGCCCGTCATGCAGCTGTCCAGCAGAGAGAACAGCGTCGGCGAATCTTCGCCGCGCAGCGTCTTGACCAGCTCCAGATTGCGGCGCGTGGCCAGCGGCAGCGAAATCAGCTCGTCGTCGCGCTGCACCTGGATGGCGTGGATGTGGGTGAGGTTGCGGCCCTGGGTATGTTCTGCATAGGACAGCAGGGCGGCACTGGCGCCATGGGCCAGCGGCAGGCCTTCGGCCTCCCAGGCCTTGAGGCTGGCCGCGCCCAGCAGCTCCAGCAGCTTGCGCTCGCCCAGACCCGAGTCAAACTGCCAGTCAGGGCGGGGTGACAGAGGGCAACTGATGGCGCCGCTGTGCTTGACGGCAAACAGGGTCTGCTCGAAGCGCTCGGTGACTCCGGCGCTGTAGATCACCTCGCTGGGCGCGATCCGAGACAGCCAGGCGCCCAGTTCATCGGCCGCGCATTCGGCCATGTGAATGCGGCCCTGGGTCATTGCCATCCAGGCCAGTCCCACGCGCTGGCGGCCGGCGGTGTGCAGGGCCAGCAAAATGGCTTCGCTCTTGTCCGACAGCAGCTCGCTGTCCGTCAGCGTACCTGGCGTGACCACGCGCACGACCTTGCGCTCCACCGGACCCTTGCCCACGCCGATCTCGCCGACCTGCTCGCAGATCGCCACCGACTCGCCCATCTTGATCAGGCGGCCCAGATAGTTTTCCAGGGCGTGGAAAGGCACGCCGGCCATGGGAATGGGCTGGCCTGCGGTCTGGCCGCGCGTGGTCAGCGTGATGTCCAGCAGGCGCGTGACCTTCTCGGCATCGCCAAAGAACAGCTCGTAGAAATCGCCCATGCGGTAGAAAACCAGCGTGTCGGGGTAGTCGGCTTTGAGCTTGAAGTACTGCTGCATCATCGGCGTATGCGCCGAGAGGTCAGCCATGTCTGGGGAATAGGGCAGCGACGGGGATTCTGTGCTTTTCTGGGTCATCGCTTCAGCGGTATGCAATACAGGGGGCGCTGCGCCGGTGCTGGGCGGGCGCCGAATGCTGCATTATCCGTGATGCCCAATAGCAGGGGGCATGGCTGTTTTTTGAACTATTTGGCAGAGGCTGTCTGCACGCCTTGCTCGGATTGAGAGCCAGAGCCTTGATCGCTGTCATGAATGGGGCGATAGCCCGGGCCGAAGGAAACATCGCCCAGCCGCCAGCCTGCGCGGCAGCTCACCGCGCCCCAGAAGCGCTTCAGGGTGTACCACTGCATGGCGATCAGGCCGCGCTCGTTGTCGGCATCCACTTCCGGGTCGCTCACGCCCGTGGGGCGCAGCTCCTCGTCGTGATAGAGGGCGGTGCCGAACAACTGATCCCACCAGGGCAGGACCTGGCCGAAGTTGCAGTTGTGGCGTTCGGGGCGCTCGGCATCGCGCAGCATATGGTGGTTGCGGTGAAAACGCGGGCCGACCAGCAGGCGTTCGCCCACCGTGCCCAGCCAGCCCAGGCGCAGCGCCACATTGGCATGGGAGAAGTTCTGCACCAGCTCGCTGAGCAGTCCCAGCATGGCGAACTCGGACGGCTCCACGCCCATGGCCAACCCCACGCTGGCCAGCACAAAGCTTTGCAGCATGCCGTCCAGATAGTTGCTGCGGTCGTTGCTCCAGCAGCTCATCTGGCGCTGGCTGTGGTGCATGCTGTGCATGGCCCACCACCAGGGAATGACGTGCTGAGCGCGATGCATCCAGTAATACGTGAGGTCGTAGACCACGTAGTACACGGCAAACAATACATAGGGGTGGTCTTCAAACCAGGGCAGCCAGGCCTTGAGGCCGCTGGCTTCCGAGGTGGATGGGCCTCCGCCCAGCATATGGGCGACCGGCATGAGGATCAGAAAGCTGAACAGCGGAAACAGGCCCAGCAGCATGAGCAGGGTGTAGTTGCGATCCACCGTGGTGTGTCGGCGGTCGGCCCAGCGTTCGGCCGGGATCAGGCTCTCCAGCGGCCGCATCACGCCACTAATGAGAAACAGCTGTAGCAGCGCGATCAGGATGCCGGCGGCAATCTCGCGCGGATCGCCCGCTGCCTCTGCAATATGGAGTGCGTTGACCACGGGTGTCACCGCATGCACGGATACCCAGTCAATGGCCAGCGTCCAGTGCTGGCTGAAGAAATCCATCATATTGTTTCGCCCATTTGTCGTCGGGCAGATTCTGGACCGGGAGTTTGTGGATTCTGTGGAGAGCAGCAAACCCTGACGTCTGCCTCTTGTGTTTGGTCAAGAAGCGTTGATTGCGCTGCGGCAATAAAAAGGGCCTAGTCCATCGGACCAGGCCCTTTGCACAGTCGTGGGGCGACCGCCTTTTTTATTCTGCGTTCTTCTGGCCTTCTTCGGCCACCGCCTCGGTGTCTTCTTCGGCGGGGGCTTCGAATTCGCCAGTCTTGACAGCCTGACGCACAGCCGCTTTTTCGCCAGCGGTGGCGAACTTGCTGAACTTGCCCAGCACGGGAATCAGCGAACCATAGATGCGTGGGTTGGCGGCCAGGATTTCGCGTTGTTCCAGGAAGTCGGCTTCACCCGTGAAGTTACCCACCAGACCACCGGCTTCGCTGACCAGCAGAGAGCCGGCAGCCACGTCCCAGATGGACAGGCCGGACTCAAAGAAACCGTCGGCAAAGCCGGCGGCCACATAGGCCAGGTCCAGGGCGGCAGAGCCGGGGCGACGCACGCCGGCGGTGCGCTGCATGACTTCACCCAGCATCAGCATGTATTGCTTGAAGTTGTCGCCACGGCGGAAGGGGAAGCCTGTGGAGATCAGGCAGTCGCGCAGCTGAGTGCGCTTGGAGACACGGATGCGGCGCTCGTTCAGATAGGCACCGCGCCCCTTGGTGGCCGTGAACAGGTCGTTGCGGCTGGGGTCATAGATCACGGCGTGCTCGATCTTGCCCTTGTAGGCCAGGGCAATGCTCACGCAGTACACGGGGAAGCCGTGGATGAAGTTGGTGGTGCCGTCCAGGGGATCGATGATCCAGACATGGTCGGAGTTCTTGGCTCCGTGCTCGCTGCCCGATTCTTCGGCCAGGATGGAATGCTGGGGGTAGGCGTTGAGCAGCGTCTCGATGATGATGCGCTCCGCAGCCTGGTCTACCTCGGTCACAAAGTCGTTCACCTGCTTTTGCGCAACGCGCACCGATTCCACATCCAGTGCGGCACGGTTGATGAGGGCGCCAGCGGCGCGAGCAGCCTTGATGGCCACGTTGAGCATGGGGTGCAGGGAGTTCGACATAAATTGTGAGTGCGTTGGCGATGCAGCCCGGAGCAAAACTGGGCTGAACTACGCGGGTAAGAACGTAGAAGCCGCGACCGGCGATGCGGGGCGGCGACAATGGGCGCAATTCTACCCAGCCTGCACTTTTTTTGCTCGTTCGTCCCGGCGACCCGAAGGTCTTCTCTGCGGCACTTGCGGATGCGAGAGGGAACAGGTGGCGTAGTCTGCTGTCTTATCAAGGCCACAAGTGGGGCCTTTTGCATTGTTCTGCGTTGATGAAAACCCGATTCGTACTGATTGAAACCAGCCATGCCGGCAATGTGGGCGCGGCCGCCCGAGCGCTCAAGACCATGGGCTTCGACGACCTGGTGCTGGTGCGCCCGCGCTACAAGAACGTGCTGCGCAAGGAAGAAACCATTCAGCGTGCCAGCGGAGCACTGGATGTGCTGGACAAGGCACGCGTGGTCGACACCCTGGAGGAAGCCCTGGACGGCATCAGCCATATGTGCGCGACGGCCATGACGCCACGCGACTTCGGCCCGCCCACACGCACGCCGCGCGAGCATTTCGAGTTGCTCCTGAAAGGAGAGCTTGATGCACGCTCTGTACCCTCGGAGGACACAGGTCTGACCGATAACCAGCCCACGCCCAATGCTGCCTGCAACCAGAAAGGCGTGGCCTTTCTGTTCGGCTGCGAGCGCTTTGGCATGAGCAACGACGATGTCTACCGCTGCGATGTGGCGCTGTCGATTCCGTCCAACCCGCAGTTCGGCTCGCTCAATCTGGGCTCGGCCATTCAGGTCGTTGCCTATGACTGGCGCGTGGCACTGGGCGGCTTTCCCGTGGTGGAGCACACGCCCGAGGCACATCGCGCCGACATGGACCAGGTACAGGGCATGCTGGGCCACTGGGAGCAGGCCCTGGCCCATATCGGCTTTCTGGACCCGGCAGCGCCCAAGAAGCTTATGCCCCGGCTTAACCAGCTTTTCAACCGCGCGCAGCTGACCCAGGAAGAAATCCATATTCTTCGCGGTGTTGCCAAAGCCATGCTGCAGAGCCAGCCACCAACCCGCTAGACTTCACAAGCTAAACATTCCTCACGTTGTTATTTGATGCTTGATCGCCTGCGCTCCGACATCCAGTGCATTCTTGACCGCGACCCCGCGGCTCGCAGCACCTGGGAGGTCATCACCTGTTATCCGGGGCTGCACGCCATCTGGCTGCAGCGCCCTGCGCACTGGTGCTGGACGCATGGCTTCAAGTGGCTGGGCCGCTTCATCTCGCATATGGGGCGTTGGTTCACCGGCATTGAAATCCACCCCGGTGCCGTCATCGGTCGCGAGGTCTTCATCGATCACGGCATGGGTGTCGTGATCGGCGAAACTGCCGTTGTGGGCGATGGCTGCACCATCTATCACGGCGTTACCCTGGGCGGTACCTCGCTCTACAAGGGCGCCAAGCGCCACCCGACCCTGGGCAAGAACGTGGTGGTCAGTGCCGGCGCCAAGGTGCTGGGTGGCTTCGAGGTAGGCGATGGTGCCAAGATAGGCAGCAATGCGGTGGTCATCAAGCCCGTGCCTGCAGGTGCCACGGCCGTGGGCATTCCGGCGCGCATCATTCCCAGCAAGACCGGGCACAGTGCCGATGTGACCGAGCATGAGCTGGCTCCCAAGGTCGATGCCAAGACGCAAGCGGCCGGCGTGGTCGACGAAGATTGCGGCAAGAGCGGCTTCACCGCCTATGGCGTGACGGCCGAAGTCGACCCCGTGGCCCAGGCCATGCGCTCTCTGTCCGAAGGCGCTGCCGGCCATGAAAAGCAGATTGCACTGTTGTGGGCCGCTATCGAGAAGCTCTCGATTCAAGGCCATGTCAAGGACTGTATGCCCTGCGAATCCGAACGACCCGAGGCATTCCAGAAGGACAAGATCGATCAGATTCTGGGTAAGTAAACCCAAGCGCTTGTCCATGGACCGCTTGACGCTTCTGTTCCGCCATGAGAGCCAACGCCTGTCGTTGGCTTTTCTCATGGTGCTTGCCCGTAGTCGATTTGAGGGGTGAAAGTCCTGCCTGTCCGGCCGAGACTGCTTGCCGACTCAAACCCGAGGCAAGCAATGATGAATGTGGAACAGGCCATGCAGCAGCGCCATTCGGTGCGTGCTTTTTTGCCAAGGACGGTGGATGCTGCGCTGGTCAGGGATTTGCTGGCGCAGGCCGGACAGGCGGCCTCCGGCGGCAACCTCCAGCCCTGGCGCGTGATGGCGCTGACGGGGGGCAGCCTTCAAGCCCTGCGCCAGGCCATGCCTGCAGCGACGCCCAACTCCGATCCGGCCCAGGTCTATCCGGCTCGGCTGTGGGAGCCCTATCGCAGCCGCCGCTTTGACAACGGCGAGGATCTCTATCGTTCCATAGGCGTGGGGCGTGAGGACAGGAATGGGCGGCTGCTGCAGCTGGCCAGCAACGCCCATATGTTTGGCGCGCCTGTGGGCGTATTCGTCGCCGTCGAGAGCCGCATGCTGCATGCGCAGTGGGTGGATCTGGGAATCTATCTGCAATCGCTGATGCTGCTGGCGACCGGAAGGGGACTGGCCACCTGCGCCCAGGGCTTCTGGCGCAATTACAGCGATTTTGTGAGCCGGCATCTGGCGCTGCCACAGGGCTACCAGATCGCTTTTGGCATGGCACTGGGTTATGAGGATGTGGCCGCGCCCATCAATCAGTGGCGTTCCACCCGGGCCGGGCTTGAGGACTGGTGCGAGATGCGTGGTTTTGAATGAAAACTGGATTTAATCCAGGATGAATAAGCGCTGGGTGCTTCTCTTCATGTAGCAAGGGACAAGATGCCGGAGCGCAGGGGTGAAGCCGGGCGCCAGAGCGGCAGCCCGGCTTCTTTTTCTCAATACCGGCCGCTTACTTCCACAGAGCGCACTTGCTCTCTTCCTTGGTGGTGAAGACCTGGTCGCCGGGCAGGGTCTTGAGCACCTTGAAGTAATCCCAGGCTTTCTTCGATTCGGCCGGCGCCTTGACCTGCAGCAGATACATGTCGTGAGCGTAGCGGCCGTCGGGGCGGATCACGCCCTTGGCATAGAAGTCCGACAGCGGCGTGGCCTTGAAGCCAGCTATGATCTTGTCGGCATCCGTAGTGCCCAGCTTCTCGGCCAGCTTCAGATACTGCATGGCTGCCGAGTAGTTGGCTGCCTGCAGCGAGGTGGGCATCTTCTTGAACTTGGCAAAGAAGCGATCCGAGAACTTGCGGCTTTCGGGATTCAGGTCCCAATGCCAGCTGTCGGTGAACATCAGGCCTTCCGTGGCTTTGAGGCCCAGGCTGTGGATGTCGGAGCTGAACAGCAGCAGGCCAGCCAGCTTCATGGTCTTGGTCAGGCCGAACTCGCGTGCCGACTTGATGGCATTGATGGTGTCGCCGCCTGCATTGGCCAGGCCCAGGATCTGGGCCTTGGAGTTCTGGGCCTGCAGCAGGAAGGAGGAGAAGTCGGCCGTGTTCAGCGGGTGCCTGACGCTGCCCAGCACCTTGCCGCCAGCGGCATTGACCACGCGGGTGGTATCGGCCTCCAGCGCCTGGCCAAAGGCGTAGTCGGCCGTCAGAAAGAACCAGCTCTTGCCACCCAGCTCCACCACTGCCTTACCCGTGCCCTTGGCCAGCGCCACGGTGTCATAGGCATAGTGCACGAAATAGGGGCTGCACTGATCGTTGGTCAGAGCCGAAGTGCCCGCGCCGTTGATGATGTAGACCTTTTTCTTCTCGTCGGCCACCTTGCCCATGGCCAGACCGGCACTGGAGGTGGTGCCGCCGATCAGCATGTTCATGCCCTGGGTGTCGAACCACTCGCGTGCCTTGCTGGCCGCGATATCGGCCTTGTTCTGGTGGTCGGCCGTCAGTACCTCGACGGGCTTGCCCAGCAGCTTGCCGCCAAAGTCGTCCACGGCCATCTGCACGGCGAGGGCGCCGCCCTTGCCGTCCACATCGGCATAGAGGCCCGACATATCGGTGATGAAGCCGATGCGAATCCTGTCCTGCGCCTGAGCGCCTGCAGCGGTCAGCAGGCATCCCAGTGCCAGCGTCAATGTTCTTGCGGAAAAAACGGGAGCGGAGCAAACAGAACGAGGCTTCATCAGAGTCATCTCCTGAGGTGGTGAGTACCCGGTCACTGCGACGGGCAGCCAGCATGGTCGCAGCTGGAGCAGGGCGCGCCATCAGGGCAAGCACCGGGGCCGCGACAAGGTATCCGCGGCGACTCGGGAAAATGCTGCAAGCTTTTACACTGCAGGGCAGCGATTTAGGAAAGAAGAAGAAATGGATATTCGTCAAGCATTGCAGCAGCGTCGTTCGGTGCGCGCTTTTCTGCCGCAGGCCGTGGCTGCTGCCACGGTGCGGGACTTGCTGGAGACAGCCGCGCAGGCGCCGTCCGGCGGCAATATGCAACCCTGGCGTGTGACCGCCGTGGGCGGACAGGCGCTCAAGGATCTGTGCGCCAAGGCCAGGCAGACCGAGGCCGTGCAGCGCCCCGGCCTGTCCTATCCACCCGGTTTGTGGGAGCCCTACCGCAGTCGCCGCTTTGAAAACGGAGAAGATCTGTACCGCGCAATCAATATCGGCCGCGAGGACAAGGCTGCACGTCTGGCCCAGCTGGCCAAGAACGGCCAGATGTTCGGTGCGCCCGTAGGCATTTTTGTGGCCGTGGAGGAACGCATGGGCTATGCGCAATGGGTGGATCTGGGCATCTATCTGCAGTCCTTCATGCTGCTGGCCGTGGAAAAAGGTCTGGCCACTTGTGCCCAGGGCTTCTGGCGCATGTACAACGATATGCTGATCGAACAGCTGGCATTGCCGGATGGCTACCAGATTGCCTTTGGCATTGCCCTGGGCTACGAGGATGTCAGCGCACCTATCAACCAGTGGCGCGCAAGCCGTGCGGCCAGCCATGAATGGCTGGCGCTGAAAGGGCTAGACGAGGCTGCGGATTAGGCGCTTGAGGGTCAGGATAGTTAAACAGCTTCAATGGTGCGCAAATTGCGGCAAAACCAGCCTATACTGCGTACAGCTCCGGGGTGTGCAAAAGCGCTGAGATGCCAGTCACTGTGAAAACAGTGCGGCGAACCCGACGAACTTGATCCGGTTCATACCGGCGGAAGAAGAGCGGGACCCTGACGCAGGGCCGATGGATGGACAGGACAGCCGGCATCAGTGCCAGCCCTGAAAACCATGGGCACAGCAAACCCCAGGCGCCTCGCGCACTGGGGTTTTGTCTTTTTCGGGCAGCCCGGTGCGTGGAGGTCAGGGCTGAAGTTGCAGAACTCAGCGGCATAGGCCGGACACCCATTCGGGACCGGGCCAGTGCAGGGCAAGATCAGAGCAGGGCCGCACTCCACGGAGCGTTTGATGCATTTCAACCGCTTTGAGGAGACTGCGATGAACGCCCCTGATTCCATTTTCACGCCTGCTGCAGGCCATGCCCCCGATGCCGCTCGTTTTGCCGAGCTGCTGGCCCAGTCGCGCCAGCCGTTTCCGTCATCGACCAAGAGCTATCTGAGTGGCGCGCTGCATCCGCAGCTGCGTGTGCCGGTGCGCGATATTGCGCTCACCAATGGAGAGCAGGTCAGCGTCTACGATACCTCGGGCCCCTATACCGACCCCGCCGTGCAGATCGACGTGCGCCAGGGCCTGCCCAGTGTGCGCGGTGCCTGGATCGAAGCGCGCGGCGACAGCGAATACTATGTGGGTCGCCAGCGCGTGGCGCTGGACGACGGCGGCAAGCGCGGTGAGGAAGATGCGCGCGTGGCCCAGCTGCGTGCCGAGGCGGCCGCGCTGCAGCGCCAGCCACGCCGTGCCAAATCCGGCCAGAACGTGACCCAGATGCACTATGCCAAGCGCGGCATCATCACGCCCGAGATGGAGTATGTGGCCCTGCGCGAGAACGGCCGCCGCGAATGGATGGCGCAGTACCAGCAGGATGCGGCGCGCGAGCTGCGCCTGGCCGGCAACAGCCTGGGCGCATCGATCCCGAAGATCATCACACCCGAATTCGTGCGCGACGAAGTGGCGCGCGGCCGCGCCATCATTCCGGCCAATATCAACCATCCTGAAATCGAGCCCATGGCCATAGGCCGCAATTTCAAGGTCAAGATCAACGCCAACATCGGCAATTCGGCCGTGACCTCCAGCATCGAGGAAGAGGTGGAAAAGCTGGTCTGGGCCATTCGCTGGGGTGCGGACAATGTCATGGATCTGTCCACCGGCAAGAACATCCACACCACACGCGACTGGATTGTGCGCAACTCGCCCGTGCCCATCGGCACCGTGCCCATCTACCAGGCGCTGGAGAAGGTCGGCGGCATTGCCGAAGACTTGACCTGGCCCATCTTCCGCGACACGCTGATCGAGCAGGCAGAGCAGGGCGTGGACTACTTCACCATCCACGCCGGGGTGCGCCTGGCCTATATCCACCTCACGGCGCAGCGTCGCACCGGCATCGTCTCGCGTGGCGGCTCCATCATGGCCAAGTGGTGCATGGCCCACCATCGCGAAAGCTTCCTCTACGAGCATTTCGAAGACATCTGCGACATCATGAAGCAGTACGACGTCAGCTTCTCGCTGGGCGACGGCCTGCGTCCCGGCTGCGCTTCGGACGCCAACGACGAAGCACAGTTTGCCGAACTGGCCACGCTGGGCGAGCTGACGCAGATCGCCTGGAAGCACGATGTGCAGACCATGATCGAAGGCCCGGGCCATGTGCCCATGCACATGATCCAGCAGAACATGACCGAGCAGCTCAAGCACTGCCACGAGGCTCCGTTCTACACCCTAGGCCCGCTGACCATAGACATCGCCCCTGGCTACGACCATATCGCTTCGGCCATCGGTGCGGCCATGATCGGCTGGTTCGGCACGGCCATGCTGTGCTATGTCACGCCCAAGGAGCATCTGGGCCTGCCCGACCGCGACGACGTCAAGCAGGGCATCATCGCGTACAAGATTGCGGCCCATGCCGCCGATGTCGCCAAGGGCCATCCGGGCGCGCGCTCGCGTGACGATGCGCTGTCTCAGGCGCGCTTCGACTTCCGCTGGCAGGACCAGTTCAACCTGGGCCTGGACCCCGACACGGCCCAGGCCTACCACGACGAGACCCTGCCCAAGGACAGCGCCAAGGTGGCCCATTTCTGCTCCATGTGCGGACCCAAGTTCTGCTCCATGAAAATCACCCAGGAAGTGCGCGATTTTGCTGCCGCCAAGGGCATTGCCGAAGAGCAGGCACTGGTCGCAGGCATGCAGGCCAAGGCCGGCGAGTTCAACAAGGCGGGCGGCGACTTCTATATCCCCATTGTCAACGCCTCGACCGATACCACGGCGCGTTGATTAAAGGTTGAATAGGGCTCTGGCGCTTATCTGATAAGCGCTGATAGCTATCAAAATACAAAAGGCAAGCCTTGAGGGCTTGCCTTTTTTTGTGCCGAGATACGCGAGTATCAGAAGGGGTAGGCGGGGACGCCGCCTGCCAAGTTCAGCCACTGGCCGCGCTCCAGTTGGTTGCCTTGGCCGGGCACCATGGCATAGAACTCGGGGCTGAGCTGAGGCATGCCGTGGGCGGCAATCGAGTCCAGCGCAGTGCTGCTGAGCGGAATGCCGTAGTGGGCAAAGACCTGGCGCATGTCACGGCCGATGATGCGGCTGGACAGCACATACAGCAGTTCATGGTTGCTGATCTCGCGCTTGGTATAGCTGCCCATGCCCAGCGCATTCCTGTTGGCAATCCAGTACGCATCGTTGAAGATCAGACGCTCGCCACGGCCCAGCATGCCGAGGAAGTCGATCACATCGGCAGGCTGTGGCTGGCCCTGGCCCAGACGCTCCTTGGTGTAGATAAAGGCCAGCTGGAAGTGCACGGCACGCATGGCGTTGTCGCTTTTTTTGGCAGCCGTCCAGAAGCGCTGGAACATATCGGCCTGCAAGGCGTCGCCGCTCTTGCCCGTGGCGCGTGCCGCCTGGATGTCCAGGTAGAGCTTTTTATGGTCGATGCGCTCGCCGCTGTTGTTCTCGGCACCGTTGGTGATGGCGTACTGGCGCAGGGCACTGGCATTGGCCAGGATGTTGTTGTCGCATTCCACGGGGCAGCCGCCGCCAGGGTTCTTGCCGCCCTGGCCGTCGGTGTCGGTCAGCAGCGTCATATGGCGCATCACGGTGTTGTGTCCGAGCTCATGCCACCAGCCCCAGCCGGGAGCCAGGCCTGCTGCGCCGTCCGAAGGATTGCCCGAGCACAGAAAGCCGCAGGCCGCCAGCCAGCCGACAAAATGCTGCACGCCCGGAGCGCGCTGGATGCTGCCGCTGCAATCCCAGCCCAGCATGGCGCAGACATTGTTCACATTGGCGCTGGCGCTCATATTGTTGTAGCCGTTGGCCAGGTGGTTGCTGTCGAAGATCATGCCCTTGAGGCGCTCCACGACATAGGTGCGCGGGTAGTGGCTGCCGATGGCGCTTTTGGCGTAGCCAATGGTCTGCTGCACCTCGCCCCCCACCATCTTGGAGGTCTGCCAGCCAAAGTCGCCGCGTTGCAGCGCCTGCACTGCCTCGTCGATTTCCTGTGCGCCAGGATTGCGCGTGAAGTCGAAATGTGCGTATTTGACGCTGCCGCGTACGCGCAACGTGACCACGCTGCCGGCCTTGGCCCCCGAGTAGTTGAGAAACAGCGGGCCGCCCCAGGCCGTGGTGTAGCTCAGCGTCTGGCCCTTGTTCAGGCGCGCCTGGTGCCCATCCGGAAAGCGCGGCCTGGTGTAGTTTTCCTGCGCCAGGGGATTGCCGCGCGTGCGGATATTGCCCACCCGCAGCGCCAGTCCCGCATCTGCGGCATCCACGATCTGCACCTGCACGGTCTTGCCCGGCACGGCGCCGCGGCCGATGGCCGTGCGGCCATCGGCCTGGGCAATGGTGACCTCGATGGTTTCCCAGCTGTCGCTGGTGGCCAGGCTGGTCGAGGCCTTGGGCATCCAGTCTGCAAAATTCAGCGGCGTGCTTTCATGCTCGCGCACGGCATAGCTCAGCGTGTCGGCCGCCATGGTGCGCAAAAAGGTGCTGGCATCGGAGCGTCGCACCCGGGCATAGTCCACCTGCCGGCGTGCCAGATCGGCCCAGAGCACCAGGCGGCGATGCGCGGCCATATAGGGCTTGAGGTAGTAGCTGTCGGCAAACAGGTTGATCCCCTGGCCTTCCTGGCCCAGCAGATCGTTGCGGATGCCGTCGAGAGCGCTGATCAGGCTGGTGTCCGTAGAGAAGTCGGCACTGCTGCCGTTTTTCAGGGCTGCCAGCGCGGCCTCATGCGCCCCCAGTCTGTCGGCCGCCTGGCGCTGCTGGGCAGCGGTCCTGCCGCCGATCTGGTAGCCGTCGGCCGGCGCCCAGTAATTGCCGGCGTAGCCGCCCAGCTCCATGCCCATGGCCTGAAGCACCTGCCGGCCGCCGGCCGAGTCGCCCCAGTTGCTGTGCAGATAGATCACTCCCTTGCCGGCCTGCAGGTAGCGGCTGACCTGGTTGCTCAGCGAAGCCGAGAAAGGTGTGTCCTGGCCGAAGACAAAGACATCGATGCTTTCCCAGCAGCGGTTGGCGGGGTCGGTGATGGCGCAGTTCACCATCTCGGCCTTGCTGCCCAGGCGTGCGACCAGATTCGTGACCGAGGCCTGGCTGTAGTTCTGCGCCGCCATGCGCAGCGTGGCCGGCAGCGGGCCTTGCGCCTTGCCGGTGGCAAGCCAGGTGAAGCTGCGCCTGAACAGAGGCAACTGCGCCTGATTGGCGCCCGAGGCCGTGGCCAGCTGTCCCATCAGGTCTTTGCCATAGGCCAGGGCGCGGCCATTCTGGGCCGTTGCCATGCTGGCCAGCACATTGCCGTTGTTGGCCACCAGCAGCGGGCTGGCGCTGGTCGATAGCAATGGGCTGACGCGTTGGCTGTTGTTGCCGAAGTCCAGGGCTGCGGCAGTGCTGTCGTCCAGCAACTGGGCGAGCAGTCTTTGCTGCTGCAGCCGGGTTTGCTGGATCAGCTGCGTGGCCGATTGCAGCAGCTCCGTTTGATCTTCGGCCTGCAGCAGGTGGCTGTCGCCGGCAAGCAATGCCTGTTCTATGCGGCTGCTGGTAGGCGGCTCGGTGGTCGGTGGCAGCACCGCAGGCGGATCGACTTCAGGAGGTGCGACCTCGGGAGGCGTGACGCCCGGAGTGCCGGGTTGTACAGGGGTTTCGGTGACGGGGGGCGTGGAGGGTGAGGAATCACCAGAACCACCGCCGCAGGCGGTCAGGGCAAGGCTTGCCAGGAGAGTCAGAGTCCAGCGAGGAAACATGAGTTTGGAGGTCAGGGCGCCGTAACTTGCAGTCTTGCTGCGTTATTACGGGTCAAGAAAACTACCTTCTTTTAGGTAGTGAGACAGGCGTAAAGCCGATAAAGCGCGGCGCAGTGTAGCCTTGCCCGAGAGCGTCATGAATCATGGCTCATGGAGATTGCCCCGACCCCGGGATGGCGCAGCAGACAGTTATTGACGCAGCACAAGCCTAGACCACGAAATAAAACACATTCAGGTGTTTTGATAATGACTTCTGCGTTCTGAGTATGGTATTAATTTTACTGATAAAAATTAAATAAATGCGATGACTGCAGAGCATCTGAAGCTATCAAATAAATAGCTAAAGAACAGAATGAGAAATCTATATGTTTTATTTTGTAATTTATGTTTTAAATATGTGAGTAATTCGCTGGTTGGATACTTTGCGTGCGCTGGTTTCAGGGCTAGGGGGCAATCCTGGCCTGCTGATCGCGCTGCTCATGGTGGGAAAGAAATGGGAGCCTGAGCTCCCATCTTGTTCTGCCCGTGCAATCGGCTTTATCGCCAGTACTGGCATTTGCTTTCCGCCTTGGTGGTCCAGATCTGATCGGCAGGCAGTTTCTTGATGATCTTGTAATAGTCCCAGGTGCCCTTGGATTCCGCTGGCGACTTGACCTGCATCAGGTACATATCGTGCACATAGCGGCCGTCTTCGCGGATGTAGCCCTGGCCGAAGAAGTCGTCGATCTTGGTGCTCTTCAAGGTGGCCATGACCTTGTCGGCATCCAGCGTGCCGGCTTTTTCCACGGCCTTGAGGTAGTTCATGGTGGCCGAGTAGTCGGCGGCCTGGATCTCGCTGGGGCGGCGCTGGGTCTTGGCCATGAAGGCATCGGCAAACTTGCGCGAGCCATCGTTCATGTCCCAGTACCAGGGGGCGGTGAACTGCATGCCTTCGGTGTTCTTCAGGCCCAGGCTGTGGATGTCGCTGAAGAAGACCAGCAGGCCGGCCAGCTTCATGTTCTTGGTGACGCCGAACTCCTTGGCCGCCTTGATGGAGTTGATGGTGTCTCCGCCCGCATTGGCCAGGCCCAGAATCTGCGCCTTGCTGTTCTGTGCCTGCAGCATGAAGCTGGAGAAGTCGCTGGCGTTGAGTGGCGTCTTGACCGAGCCCAGCACCTTGCCGCCGCGCGCTTCGATGATCTTGCTGGTGTCGGCTTCCAGGGCATGGCCGAAGGCATAGTCGGCCGTCACGAAGAACCAGCTCTTGCCGCCCGTGTCCACCACGGCGCCGCCCGTGCCCTTGGCCAGGGCCACGGTATCGAAAGCGTAGTGCACGGTATAGGGGCTGCACTGCTCATTGGTCAGGGCCGAGCTGCCCGCGCCATTGTCGATAAAGACGCGCTTCTTCTCCTGGGCGACCTTGGCCATGGCCAGGGCCGTGGCGGAGTTGGTGCCGCCGAACACCAGGCTGATGCCTTGCGTGTCTATCCATTCGCGGGCCTTGCTGGCCGCGATATCGGCCTTGTTCTGGTGGTCGGCCGTGAGCAGCTCGATGGGCTTGCCCAGCACCTTGCCGCCAAAGTCGTCAATTGCCATCTGTATGGCAACGGCACCGTTCTTGCCTTCCACATCGGCATAAAGGCTGGACATGTCGGTGATGAAGCCGATCTTGACTTTTTCCTGTGCCATGGCGGGAGCCGCGAAGGCCGCCGTCAGGGCGAGAGCCAGCAGGGAAGCAGTGGGCGCAGACTGGGACAAGCGATGCATGGAGTCTCCTGAAAATTATGAGAAATGTGGAGAGGGCGTGCAGCGTCCGGTCGGCGGGTGGCCGCCGTCGCTGCATCGCAGCAAACATGCTAGGGGCGGCGATTGCGTCTGGCATCGGGGCAAGCACTTGCGGGAAATCCCAAGGACTTCGGTTAATTCAATAGCTGTTTACGACTGTCATTGTTTGGTTTCAGATGGTTTTAAGTCTGAAATGCATGAATGAAGAGCGCAATTAGCTTTTATTTTGATAGCTTCCGCAGAGAGAAATCCTGGAGATTCAGGCCGCGTCCGTGCCATGAAAAAAGCAGCCCGTAGGCTGCTTTGGTGGATGTTTTGGCAGGGATTGCACCTGGCGCTGCAGGCTATGCCGTGCGAGGCGCGCGAATCGCGGTCTTGGGGCGGAAGGCCTTGCAGATCTCGTCATGGGTCTCGAGATAGGGGCCGCCGATCAGGTCGATGCAATAGGGCACGGCGGCAAAAATGCCGTTGACCTTTTGCTTGCCGTCCGCGTCCTTGAGGCCTTCCAGCGTCTCGGCAATCGCCTTGGGCTGGCCCGGCAGATTGATGATCAGGCTGCTGCCGCGTATCACCGCCACCTGACGTGAGAGGATGGCCGTGGGCACAAAGGCCAGGCTGATCTGGCGCATCTGCTCGCCAAAGCCCGGCATCTCCTTGTGGGCCACGGCCAAAGTGGCCTCGGGCGTCACATCGCGCAGCGCGGGGCCGGTGCCGCCGGTGGTCAGCACCAGGCTGCAGCCCGCATCGACCAGCTCGATCAGCGCCGCGCTGATGCCGGCCTGCTCGTCGGGAATCAGGCGAGGCTCGAACTGGATGGGGTTCTTGAGCGCGCGGCTCAGCCAGTCCTGCAGCGCGGGCAGGCCCTTGTCTTCATAGACGCCGCTGCTGGCGCGGTCGCTGATGGAGACAATGCCGATCTTCACGGCATCGTGAAGATATACGGGCGCATCACTCATCGCCGTCGTCCTCGGCGGCCGCATCGGCCTTGCCGGCGCTGGCCAGTTGCTCGCGCACCAGCTGGAACAGGTCGCGGTAGGCGCGGCCCTTGCTGACTTCCTTGGGCTCGGCATCGGGGCCGGCTGCAGCGGCCGCTGCGGCAGCTTGTTCCTTGGCTTTCTCGATGTCCTTGCGCGACTGGCGGATCAGCGAGCGCAGCTGTTGCACATCGGAGCCGGGGAAATGCTCCAGCCAGATGGACAGGGCCGCTTCCTCGACGATCAGGCGGTCGCGCCATTGCTCGGCCACTTGCAGCGACATTTTTTCGCTGGCCGAGCCATTGCGCTGCTCGTCCAGCGCCTGCTTGACGGCCGCGACCTGTTCAGGCGTCAGCTTGCGCATGAGCTTGCCCACGTACTGGAGCTGGCGGCGCTTGCCTTCGAAGTTGGTGATGCGCTTGGCCTCGGCCAGCGCGTCGATCAGTTGGTCTGACAGTTGCAGGCGCTTGAAGAGGTCGCTGCGCAGCGTCATCAGCTCCTTGCCCAGATCCTGCAGCGCATCGCTTTCGCGCTTGAGGTCGGTCTTGGTGGAGTCGTAAGTGCCTTTGAGTTCGGCCTTCAGCTCAAGGTCCAGCTCGCTGCCTTCGGCAACGAACTTTCCGCGAACAAAATAGCCTTTGGTAGGTTTGCGTGACATGGTAAGGGGGCAATATCGGTGGCAGCGCAGAGGGCGCCGCAGTGGCGGCTATCATATCCGCCGCTATGAAAAAACCTCGCTCCAGCAATACAAGCACTTCCAGTGCACAGGCCCAATCCGCACCGCAAGCCGGTTTCAGCTTCAGCCAAGCCTTTTTCGAGGGGCTGGTGGACCAGGCTCTGCAGCACGCCAAGAAGCTGGGTGCGACGGACGCAGGCGCCGAGGCTTCCGAAGGCTGCGGCCTGTCGGTCAGCGTGCGCAAGGGCCAGCTGGAGACCGTGGAGCGCAACCGCGACAAATCGCTGGGCGTGACCGTCTATCTGGGCCAGCGCCGGGGCAATGCCAGCACCTCGGACTTCTCCGAGGCCGCCATCAAGCAGACCGTGCAGGCCGCCTACGACATCGCGCGCTTCACGGCCGAAGACCCGTTTGCCCGCCTGCCCGACAGCGCCGATATCGCGCTGCCCGGCACGCACCGTGATCTGGAGCTGTTCCACCCCTGGGACATCACCAGCGAGCAGGCCGCCGAGATGGCGCTGCGCTGCGAGCAGGCCGCCTTCAAGACCCACCGCCGCGTGAGCAACAGCGAAGGCGCGGGCGTCTCGGCCCAGCAAAGCCATTTCTTCACGGCCCATACCAACGGTTTTCGCGGCGGCTATGCCAGCTCGCGCCACAGCATGTCGGTGGCGCCCATCGCCAAGCTGCCCGGCAAGAATGGCGAGATGCAGCGCGACTACTGGTACAGCTCCATGCGCAATGCGGCCGATCTGGCCTCGCCCGAGGCCGTGGGCCGCTATGCCGCAGAGCGCACGCTGAGCCGTCTGGGCAGCCGCAAGATTCCGACCACCGAATGCCCGGTGCTGTTCGAGTCGCCCCTGGCCGCCGGCCTGCTGGGCAGCTTTGTGCAGGCCGTCAGCGGCAGCGCGCTGTATCGCAAGAGCACGTTCCTGCTGGACTCCATGGGCAAGCCTATCTTCCCCAAGCACATCGACATCGAGGAAGACCCCTTCGTGCTGGGCGGCAAGGGCAGCTCGCCCTTCGACGAGGAAGGCGTGCGCGTGCAGGCCCGCAAGGTGGTGGATGCCGGCCGCGTGGAAGGCTATTTCCTGTCCAGCTACTCGGCGCGCAAGCTGGGCATGAAGACCACGGGCAATGCCGGCGGTTCGCACAATCTGGTCATGACTTCGCGCCGCACCAAGGCGGGCGACGATCTGGACGCCATGCTCAAGAAGCTGGGCACGGGTCTGTTCGTGGTCGAGCTGATGGGCCAGGGCGTGAACTATGTGACCGGCGACTATTCGCGTGGCGCCAGCGGTTTCTGGGTGGAGAACGGCGAGATCGCCTTCCCCGTGGACGAAATCACGATTGCAGGCAACCTCAAGACCATGTTCAAGGGCATCGAGGCCATCGGAGCCGACGCCTACAACTACGGTGCCAAGACCGTGGGCTCCATGCTGATCAATCGCATGAAGGTGGCAGGCAGCTGATCGCTGTCGATCGCTCCATGGAAAAAGCAGCCCGGTGGCTGCTTTTTTCATTTCTGCATCAGCTCTCGGCCGCGGCCTGAACTATGCAGTGCGAGAGTTTCTCGAAATGCTTGTGCGCGTCGGCACTGAGCTCGATCTGCTTGCGCCTGGCATCCTCGGTATCGGCCAGCAGGATCCAGCCTTTTTGGCGCATGGACTTCAGACGGGTGTGAATCGTGGCCGGAGACCCCAGTTCACGCTGGGCCATCAAGTCCCGGACGCAAAGACGCTCCTGGCGCGTGCCGGCATTGGCGATTTGCTCCAGCAGGCGTTCCTCCAGTGGATCCAGTGCGGGCAGCACTGGCAGGTTGCGGATGGTCGCTGCCAGGTGCAGAAAGCGTAAATAGATATCGGCAGACAGGGACTTTGGCATGGGAAGGCAAAAACAGACGACGCGTCGCTAATGAGGAACGAATCAACGGCGCTCATAATACTGCGCAGACAGTGAACAGGGGCGGCGGCAGCGTATGAAGAACATTTGGACGCAATTTTCGGTGGCGGTTATCACGGCTTTGCTGTTCCTGGCGATGCTGGCCTTGAATCAATGGATTTTCTCCGAACTGGAGTTTGTCCGGGGCGTCAACTGGATTTACCTGCCTGCAGGTGTGCGTTTGCTGTGCACCCTTTTGTTTGCAGAAGCGGGCGTGGTCGGGCTCTTCGTCGTGTCCTGGCTGGTCTGCGGCTTTTACTTCTTCCCGGATGACGGACTGCGTGCGTTTGCGGGCGGCGTCATGGCCACGCTGGCCCCCTACGGCACCTATTGTGCGGCCCGCAAATGGATGGGGCTGGGCCGATCCCTCAGTGATCTGACGCCGCAGCGCCTGCTCTGGCTCAGTGCCATCTACGGGCTGAGCAATGCCTTGCTGCATCAGGCATGGTCCGTGGTCATCGGCGATGGCTTCCAGCTGGACCAGCTTCTGGTGATGCTGCTGGGAGATTTCACCGGCACGCTGATCGTCCTGTATGTCTTCAAGGCCTTGCTCATGCTGCCGATCAAGATGGATCGCTATCTGCTCAAGTGAGAGCCTCGTCTGCGGTGGGCAACCGGCGCCGGTGTTCGATTTGCCCCCGCCGCCGCCTGCTTGGCGGAGGGCGGGTCATACTAGAGGGCTTGATCCAGAAAACCCAATAACAGTCGTCAGTGTCATGAGTTCTGCATCCTCGCCCACCTCCGGCATGAGCCGTCCGGACTGGCTCAGCGCCATCATCGTCATCGTGGTCTGGGGTCTCAATTTCGTGGTCATGAAGTGGGGGCTGGCCAAGCTCTCGCCCCTGCTGCTGTGCGCGCTGCGCTTTGCCGCGGCATCGCTGCCATTTCTGCTGTTCGTGCGCCCGCCCAAAAATCTTTCCTGGGTTCTGCTGGCCGCCTACGGTCTGGTGCAAGGGGTTGGGCAATTCGGCCTGCTGTTCACCGGCATGAAGCTGGGCATGCCTGCCGGCATGGCATCCGTGGTGCTTCAGACCCAGGCCTTCATCACCATGTTGCTGGCGGCTGCGTTCTTGCACGAGAAACCGCAGCGCTGGCAATGGCTGGGCTTGCTCATCGCTCTTGCCGGATTGCTGCTGATCGGTGCAGCCCATGGTGAGGGGACATCGGATATGACGCTGATCGGTTTTGTGCTGACCGTGGGCGCCGCTGCCATGTGGGCCGGCTCGAACCTGCTGACGCGGATGGCGGCCAAGCAAGGCTCGTATGAGCCGGTGTCCTTCATCGTCTGGACCAGCGTTTTCCCCATGCTGCCGCTGCTGTTGCTGTCCCTGTGGGTGGATGGTGCGGATTCGGTGGCTTCGCAGCTGCAGTCCATAGGCTGGAGCGAGCTTGGGGTGATCGCCTATCTGGCTTTCTTGTCCACCCTGCTGGGCTATGGTCTGTGGACGCGGTTGCTGCAGCGCTATGCGGCCAGCACCGTGGCCCCTTTGTCGCTGCTGGTGCCGGTGATCGGTCTGCTGTCGGCCATGCTGCTGCTGGGAGAGGCGCCCAATGGCCTGCAATGGCTGGGTACGCTGGGCGTTCTGCTGGGCATGGTGGTCAACCAGTTTGGCGGCAAATGGCGACGCTGAGACACTGGCTGGCTGATAGCAGGGCACACCGCTGCTTTGCCGGAGCGGCCTGTGACTGCCCGGCAGAGCACTTTGCCAGCGCAGCACAGGCTCGCAAGTCAATAGCTGTTGTCGAACGATTTTTTTTGAACACTTGGCCTGAATCACGAATATTCAATCTCGTTTTCGTCATTATTATTGCCTGCATCCAGATAAAAGCATGACTTTTCCATTCCGGATTTGAGCCGGCCTGGGATGCGAATATGCAAAGGAATGATGATGCGAGAGGGAGATATTGGCGCGATGCCTCCTGAGCTGCAGCTGGCCCAGCTGCAGGCTTTGGACAGGGTCATGGCCATGGCTGAATTTGGCCTGGATGGGTCATTGCAACGTGCCAATGACAACTATTTGCAGCTAATGGGGTTTACGCGTGAGCAGTCTCTGGGCCGCCCACATCGCAGCTTTTGCTCTGCGCGTCTGGCCGACAGTGCCAGGTATCGGGAAATCTGGACGCATCTGTGCGCAGGCAATGCCTACTCCGGAGTGGTGGAGCGACTACGCAGCGATGGCAGCAGTTGCTGGCTGGAGGCTACCTATTCACCAGTGATGGATGCCCAGGGCCGGGTGATGCATATTCTGAAGATCGCTACCGACGTCACGCAGCGGCGAGCCCGGGAGCAGGCGCAGCAGGAGCACTTGCGTCGCTTGTCCCTGGTGGCCGATGCCTCCGACACGGCAGTAGTCATCAGTGACGGAAGCTCACGCATCGTGCATGTCAACGGCGGCTTTACGCGCATGTTCGGCTGGCGCACCGAGGAGGTCGCGGGCCGCATGCCGATTGCCTTGCTGGCTCCTCAGGCGTCCGAGGCCTTTGTGGACCACTATCGCTCGGAATTGCGCGCCGGCCAGCCTGTGGGGCGTGAGGAAATCGTGGTCGGCAAGCATGGACAGCGCTACTGGGCCAAGGTCATCAGCAACCCCATCCTCGACGCTGACGGGCGCTGGCAATACACGGTTTCGATGCTGACCGATATCACGCGGTCCAAGATGCATGAGGCCTTGCAGCACCGCGTGCTGGAAGCCATGGCGCGCGAGCGGCCGCTGGTGGAGGTGCTGGAGATGGTGTGCCTGGAGGTCGAGAGGATTGCCCCGGAGGTGACGGCATCGATTCTCGAGGTGGATGCCCAGGGGCTGCTCCATCCGCTGGCTGGACCAAGCCTGCCGCATTCTTATTCCGCTCTGCTGGACGGGGTGGCCATAGGGCCGAATGTGGGCTCCTGCGGAACGGCGGCCTGGCGCAACGCGCCGGTGCTGGTGGACGATATTGCACATGATCCGTTGTGGACGGATTTCAAGCACCTGATCCTGCCGCTGGGGTTCAAGGCCTGCTGGTCCACTCCCATCTGCAACAGCGGTGGCAAGCCGATCGGTACTTTCGCGTTCTATTACCGGGAGCAGCTGACCGGGGATGCCTCGGCTTTTCACCAGCAACTGGTGGATGCCTGTATCCATCTGTGCGCCCTGGCGCTGGAGCGTGAGCTGTCGCGCGCGCGCATTCGTCAGCTGGCTTTCTATGACGGCCTGACCGGATTGCCCAATCGAAGCCTGCTGCAGGCCAAGGCCGATCAGGCGATTGCGTCAGCTGCCGGCAATGACGAACAGCTGGCGGTGCTGTTCATCGACCTGGACCGGTTCAAGCAGGTCAATGACTCTCTGGGTCATCCTGTGGGGGATGAATTGCTGCGCAATGTCGCGACGCGATTGCAGCGCGTGCTGCGCAGCTCCGATATTGCCGGGCGTTTGTCGGGTGACGAGTTTGTTGCCGTGCTGCCGCAATGCGATGCGGAGCATGTTGCCAATACCATCGAACGCCTGCAGGAGTCGCTGGCGGAGCCCCTGAATATTGCCGACACCTCGCTGGCCATATCTGCCAGCGTGGGCATTGCAATGTTTCCCATGGACGGACGGGATATGGAGACCCTGGTGCACCGTGCCGACATGGCCATGTACCAGGCCAAGAGCAAGGGGCGCGGCCGTTTCTGTTTCTTCAGCAGCGAAATGAACCGCTTGGCCCAGGAGCGTCTGGCATTGGAGACGGCGCTGCGCAAGGCGCTCAAAAGCGGTGGTCTGCGCCTGCACTATCAGCCCCAGATCGAAATGGCCACCGGCCGTCTGTATGGCGTGGAGGCCCTGGCGCGCTGGACCCATGCCGAGCTGGGCGAGATTTCGCCAGCCCGCTTCATCCCGCTGGCCGAAGAGTGCGGGCTGATTGCCGACCTGGGCAGCTGGGCACTGGAGGAGGCCTGCCGCCAGCTGTCGCAGTGGCGCGCCAAGGGGATGGAGGTCCCCGCAGTGTCGGTGAATCTGTCGCCTTCGAGCTTTCACAACCTGGATCTGCCACGGATGATCGCCGATACGCTGGACCGCAACGATCTGGTGCCGCAGGACCTGACCCTGGAGCTGACGGAAAGCATTCTGCTGGACACCAACCCCAGCACCATGAAGACCATCAACGAGGTTCATGCGCATGGCGTGCGCCTGTCCATGGATGACTTCGGCACCGGCTATTCCAGCCTCAGCTATCTGCGCCGTCTGCCGGTCAGCGAACTCAAGCTGGATCGCAGCTTCGTGGCCGATCTTGAACATGACGAGGCGGCGCGGGCGTTGAGCAGTGCCATTTTGGGCATTGGCAAGAGTCTGCACCTGACCGTGGTGGCGGAAGGCGTGGAGACACCGACGCAGAGCGTGATGCTGTGCGAGCAGGGCTACCCGGTGGCGCAAGGCTTTCTGTTCGCCCGGCCGCTGGCACCGAAGGAGTTTGAGCATTGGTTGGCTGCCAACCCGGCTTCCCCGGTGCCGACCGCGCCAGACGCCGTCGCCGCATGAACTTGCCGTGCAGAAGTTCGGAACGGATCGCTGCGGCAGCGATTAAGTGATGTGCAGATGTGGCTGAGAGGCCACGCGCATTGTTATGCTGCCCTGGCTTTGGCGGCTGTGCGGCATCTTCGTCAGCATATGCGAGCGTGGTTGCAGCTTCTGCGTGGTGCTTCAAGGCTTCAGTAGGCGGCTCCTGGCCGTGCCGGGGCCGCCACCGTGGAGCCGGCGAACTGGTTGCGCAGCTTGCGCGCAGCGTTCACGAACATCAGCACGTCCACACCCACGGCCACAAAGCTGCAGCCCAGATTCAGGTAGCGCTGTGCCAGCGCGGGGTCCGAGGTCAAGGTACCTGCCGCCTTGCCGCTGGCAACAATGGTCCGCATCGCTGCCTCGATGGCGGCCTGCACTTCGGGGTGGCCGGGGTTGCCGCGGTGGCCCATGGAGGCCGCGAGGTCGGCCGGGCCTATGAAGACGCCATGCACGCCGTCCACGGCGCAGATGGCTTCGAGATTCTGCAGGGCCGTGGTGGTCTCGGCCTGCACCAGCAGGCAGATCTCGTCGTCGGCCACATTCAGGTAGTCGGCGCGGCTGCTCCACCGAGAGGCACGTCCCACGGCGCTGCCGACGCCGCGCACGCCCATGGGCGGGTATTGCGTGGCGGCCACAATGGTCCGGGCCTGGTCTGCCGTGTCCACCATGGGCACGAGCAGGGTCTTGACGCCTATGTCCAGCATCTGCTTGATCAGGGCCGTGCTGCCTTCCACCACGCGCACCACCGGCTGGACCGGGTGCGGGGCCACAGCCTGCAGGGCGGCCAGGGTGCTGCGCAGATCGTTGGGTGCATGCTCGCCGTCGATCAGCAGCCAGTCGTAGCCCGTGGTGGCGGCCGCTTCGGCCAGATAGGGGTCGGCCATGGACAGCCACAGCCCGATCTGGGGTTGGCGGGCGCAGAGGGCGGTCTTGAACGGGTTGTATGCAGGCATGCTTTTCTCGGTTTGACTATTCATGGCGTGGGATGGGGCCACGGCGATGCAGGAGGCTTGGGCTCACAGCAGGTGGCCGGCGGGCAGTGGCCTGCCTGCCAGGTGGTCGACGATATTGGCGGCGGTCAGCGTCGCCACGCGCAGCGCTGCCTGGCGCGTCACGCCGGCCACATGCGGCGTCAGCAGCACCTGCGGCAGCCGGGCCAGCGGGTGGCCCTGGGGCAGCGGCTCGGTGTCGAAGGTGTCGAGGCCGGCGCCGCCGAGGTGGCCGCTTTGCAGTGCCGCCAGCAGAGCGGCCTCGTCGACCACGGGGCCGCGTGCGGTGTTGATCAGCAGGCTGCCGGGGCGCAGCAGCGCCAGTTCGTTCACGCCTATCATGCCGCGGCTGCGCTCGGTCAGCGGGCAGTGCAGGCTCAGGATGTCCACGCGGGGCAGCAGCTGGCGCAGATCGGGCTCGCAGTCAAAGTCATCTGCCTGGCCTGCGGGGCGCAGCACCAGCACCTTGGCGCCCAGGGCTGCAGCCAGCTGCGCGGTGGCGCGGCCGATGGCACCATAACCGACGATGCCCACCGTGGAGCCGCGGAAGTCGCGGCCCTGCCAGTTGCTGCCGGCCCAGCCGCCAGCGCGCACCTGCTGGTCCAGCTGATGCAACTGGCGCACCAGCGCCAGCATCAGCGCCAGTGCATGCTCGGCAACGGCCGGGGCATTGGCGGCCTGTGCCACGGCCACGGCCACGCCTTGGGCGCGCGCGGCTTCCATGTCCACGCTGTCCACGCCGGCCCCGTTCTTGGCCACGATGCGCAAGGCGGGGGCTGCCTGCAGCACGGCGGCGCTCACAGGCTTGGAGCCGCGCAGCACCAGGGCCTGGGCGCCGGTCTGCGCCAGTTGCTGGGCCAGGCTTTCCGCAGTGATGGGCTCGGCCATGAAATGGATCTGTCCGCCGGCTTGCTGCACCACGGCCTGGGCTTCGGGTGCCCAGTGCTCGGCGGTGACGAGAACATTGAATGAAGTGGAGGTGGAGGTCATGCTTGTTCGTTCACCCAGTCCGGCTGCACGCGCACATGGCGGATATGCTGGCGGAACACGGTATAGGCCAGATGCAGCGCGCCGTCGGCACCCTGGCGGATGGAGGGGTAGGAATATTCGCGGTTGCGGCCGCGTTCGGAATCATTGCTCATGCACCAGCCGTCACCCACCTCGAGGTTGCGTTGCCAGGGCCAGCTCAGGCCGTCGTCGGCCGACAGGGCCAGCGTCATGGGCGCACGCGGTGCGCCCCAGAAGGCGCGGCGCTCGCCGGCCGCAGCCTTTGCCGGTGTTGCCGAGCTGTCGCCCAGCTCGTCATACAGCGACTCGCGCCGCTCCGTGGCATCGGCGGCGCTGCTGGCGTTGAAGATCATGGCCAGACGCCCGTCGGCCAGGCGCAAGGCCTGGATGGATGAGTTGTTGTTCGGCAGCTCCGTGGCCTCGGGCTCCTGCCAGCTCAGGCCGCCGTCGTCGCTGCGGCTGCGGTAGACATGGTCGGCCCAGCGGCTGCGAAAGAATGCCAGCAGGCCGCCGTCGGAGGCCGGCACGATGTTCATGTGTACACAGCCCACGCTGCCGGGCACGGCAATGCGCTGCCAGCTGCGTCCCTGATCTGCGGAGCGCAGCAGGCCGCTGTCGTCGTGGCTGCCATCCCAGGCCTGGCCCGGCTGGGCGCGGCAGTGGAAGACCGGCAGCAGCCAGCTGCCGTCCGTGTGGACGTGGATGGGCTGGCGCACGAAAGTGCCAGCCGGCGCATCGGCCAGCGTCTCGGCGGGCTCCCAGCTCAGGCCCTGGTCACGGGACAGGCGCCGGCGCACCACGGAGGTGTTCTGGTGCCCCGAGTGCTGGGCGGTATGCAGCAGCCACAGTGCGCCGCCCGGCGCGGGAAACAGCAGCGGGTTCTGTTCCGAGCGCTCGGCGTCGTGCGAGAGCTGGATGGGCTCGGACCACTGCGCGGCTGCGGGTGCGAGACGCGACATGTAGACCGAGATGTCGGAGCGGCCCTCCATGGAGCCGCCGAACCACACGCAGCCCAGGCTGCCGTCGTCGAGCACCATCAGATTGGCGGCATGGGCCTGCACACAGGGCGAGGGCAGGTCCGCCACCAGGCGGCCCGGGTCTTCGGGGTGTGGGCGCAGCAATCCATCAAGCATTGGTTTTCCTTGGTCTTTCATGACTCTTTGCGGTCGGGGAGTGGGCGCTGTCCCTCTGCCGCGAAGCGAGAAAGGGACAGGCTGCATCACCGCTCGGGAGATGATGGGGTCAATCAGCTTTGATTTTCGCGGTCTTGATGAGGCCGCCCACGCGCTGGTATTCACGGGGCACGAAGGCGCGCAGCTCTGCGGCATCGCCGCTGCCCGGGGTCACGCCCAGATCCCGTAGCTTGGAGGCCACTTCGGGCTGCTTGAGGGCCTTGGCCAGTGCGCCCGAGAGCTTGGCGCTGACATCGGCGCTGGTCTTGGACGGTGCAAACAGCGCATACCAGGCCGAGAACTCGAACTGCGGGTAGCCGGCTTCGGCGAAGGTCGGCACATTGGGCAGTTCCGGCAGGCGGCTGGCGGAGCCCACGGCCAGGGCACGCACCTTGCCACCGCGCAGCAGCGGCATGGAGTTGGTGGCGGTATCGAAGATGACCGGAATGCGCCCGCCGATCAGGTCCACGATATGGGCGTTGCCGCCCTTGTAGGGAACATGGGTCATGGGGACCTTGGCGATGGACACGAACAGCTCGCCGGCCAGATGCAGCGGCGAGCCGTTGCCCGAGGAGCCGTACATCACGGCCTGAGGGTCCTTGCGGGCCGCTTCCACCACATCCTTGAGCGACTTGTAGGGCGAGTCGTTGGCGGTGATGGCGATGATGGGGGCGCTGCCGATCATGCCGATGGGCTCGAAGTCCTTGACGGGGTCGTACTCGGTCTTGATCAGATGCGGGCTGGCGGCGTGCGTGGCCAGGCCACCGACGAGCAGCGTGTAGCCGTCGGCCGGCGCGCGCGCCACGATGCCCGCGCCCAGCAAGGCCCCGGCACCGGGCCGGTTGTCCACCACGCTTGCGGTTCCCAATACCTCGCCCATCTTCTGGCCCACCAGCCGCCCCAGCATGTCATTGGCGCCGCCCGCAGGATAGGGCACCACAAAGGTGATGGGCTTGCTCGGGAAGTTGCCCTGCGCCTGTGCCAGCGGCATGGCACCGGCCAGGGCCAGTGCTGCCAGCGCGCCCAGCACGGGCCTGCGGGTGAGGTATCGGGATTTGCTCATGGTTTGTCTCCTGTTGCGAATGGTTCTGGCGACCGTGTTGCGTCAATCCAGTTGTCCCTGGCAGACGTATTTGATATGCAGGTAATCGTCGAGCCCGTGAGTGGAGCCTTCGCGGCCGTAGCCCGACTCCTTGACCCCGCCAAAGGGGGCGGCCTCGGCGGCCAGCGCGCCTTCGTTGACGCCCACGATGCCCGATTCCAGGGCATCGGCGACACGCCAGATGCGGCGTATGTCCTGGCTGTAGAAATAGGCGGCCAGACCGAACGGCGTGTCGTTGGCGGCGGCGATGACCTCGGCCTCGTCGTCAAACACGGTCAGCGGAGCCACGGGCCCGAAGGTTTCTTCGCAGGCGCAGGCCATGGAGGCAGTGGCACCCGAGAGCACGGTGGGGGCGTAGTA